>NZ_JAMPNR010000024.1:0-88034 GCF_028479485.1 Providencia sp. PROV209
TTGCCAAGTGCCCATTCAGATTACTGTCTGCATAGGCAAAGGGGTTTTGTAACGAGTAACGTACCCCTGCCTGTGCTGCAAGATGGATAACGCGGTCAAAATTCTCTTGAGTACACAGCACCAACACTTTTTCACGGTCTGTGATATCAAGAGGAATAAAGCGGAACTGCGGATATTGTTCAAGAATATGCAGGCGAGACTGTTTCAAACCCTGATCGTAATAAGCGTTCATGTTGTCGATACCGACAACTTCATGCCCATTTTCTAACAGTCTTTGGCACAATCTAAAACCAATAAATCCAGCACTTCCCGTGACCAAATATTTCATATTTGTTATCTTCTTTCGTTATTAAATGATGGTTTATCAATATTCTAGCATTAATTAGAGATAAACTACTTAGCCTCATCTTTATTGGCGACACCCAGCACATGATAAACATAGTGGCGGTAACCATCGAGTAACTGCTTATCTTCACAGTCATTTAGTTTACCGTCACACAAATGGCGCATCTTAATATTGGCTTCATAAAACGGTGATACTTTGAGATTTGCACGTTCCAATAACATTCCACCTAAGAATGAAATATCTGTTAATTCACCCGACTTTATTGAAGTGCCTGATTTCAGATTATCTCGTAAGGTGAACTGCGTTGTATACGCAGGTGAAGAGAATGGAGACTGGTATTTATTTAAACTGATACCCGGTTGATGATCCCCAAAATAGAGGAACATAAGTGGACGTTGACGTTTTTCCATAAACGCAACAAAATCACGAATAGCATCATCTGAGTGGACAATTTTTTCCATATAGTGACTAAACTCACCGGCTGAATCTTTATTATCAAGTTTATCTTTAATCCCATAATCATCACTGTGTCCCTCTTTATAAGGTCCGTGTTCATACATGGTTAAAGAGAAAATAAAGACCGGTTTATCGGTTTCTTGTGCCAAAATTTCTTTCACATACTTCAGCATATCTTCCGTGCTGATCGTCCATAAATTATCTTGCAACTTACCTGGGTAACCCAACTCCTGCGGTTGAATAATTCGGTCAACCCCCAAGGTTTCATATGCATGCCCAGAGTGATAAGCCCCTTTATTAAACGGCGTCAGTACGACCGTATAATAGCCATTCGCTTTCATCTCTTTAAATAAGCTGTTATTTAAATGGTCAACGACAAAATAGAACACGCCACTTTTTTGTGCACCAAAATCATCGCTATTTAATCCAGTTAATGCCGAAAATTCGGATAACCACGTACCACCGCCAAAGGTTTGTACGCGCATCGGACTGTGTGCAACCAAATTAGCATCTTGCTGGAACATAAATAATTCTGGCAATTTAGTTCCCGCAGGCAAATCGTAAACTGTTGGATTAACTGTAGATTCTTGTAATAGCAATACAATGTCAGGCTTTTCGGTTTGCACGTTATTCACAAGAGAAATATTCGCGGCTTTTTGTTCGAAATAGCTAGAATCGCCTACAAAATGCGGTGATTTATATTTTGCATTCTGTGCAGACATAACCAAGTTAGTGACTGTACCACGCCCTTTAGGTAAGGTTTGTGACCATTTATCGAAGTAATGCGTACTTGCCCAATCAGCACCGAAATACCCTACAACAATCATAAGCACACTCACCACTCGGGATATCCATCGTTTGCAGGGTGTGGACAAACGCCAACTGATCACACCATTGATGATAAGCAGAATAAATAATCCGAGAACCGCCACTCCCGCTAACCAATAGTGGCCTAATGTCCCTAAGTTAGAGGTATCCGTCATCAAATTAATGTCCGTGAAGAAAAGTTGCTCTTTGTAATAGTGCACTTTCAACTGGTTAAACATTTTGATGATAATAAACAGGGTGCTTGTGATAATTGCAGAGAAAAGCCAGCGTGCTGTCAGCGTAAATAGGGCGCCAAAAATGACAGCATAAACACAAATGGAAATCAGACCTGGGTAGATAACGCCGCTTTTTTCAAAGACTAAAAATAGCGAGCCAATAAAAATCAGCGCCAGATAAATACTCGCAATTAGTTTTTTATTCATTTGATTTCCACAATTCAAAAAATATCAGGGTTAATAAAACAGCCAACATTATAACGACGATAACACGACAATTTATTCAACGAAAATGCCTTTGTCTCGTAAATAATGCCCATCCTCTTTACGTCGAGTGAAACCACTCTTGTCAAAAAACTCTAAAATTTGGATGGCGAGCTTACGCCCAATACCGAGCTCATTACGAAAATCAGCGGCAAAAATCACCTCATGCTCAGTACAATAGCGCAAAATAATCTGCGCAAATTGACGAATTTGTTCACTGCTATAGTATCTGTCTCTCACAATCGCAATGATGAGTCCCATTTGCGCTGCTTTTTTCAAAACGCGGCGAATCGTGTCTTCATCATGACCTGTTTCTACCGCAATATCACGGACCCAACGTGCTTCAGGATGAGAAAACAGCCCTTCCACTTGTCGCCAAATCTCTTGTTGTTTCGCATCAAACACTAACCCATGTTGCGGCATATGCAGCCAACCACGAGTCTGTTTTATAGTTCCCTCGGCAATCAAATCGTTAATCAGTTTGAAGACCAAGTTTTCTTCCATCGTGGGTAATGCCATGCGTTTTAAACGCGCTTTACCAACGCCAATCTGATCGCTATGAACTTCATTAAAGTTTTCAAGGGATTGGATAAGCTTATCTTTGGCAACCTGCGCTTTAAACTCAGACAACACCACATCCCCGACACGCACAATTGCCACTTGCTCCAATAGCGAATTTAATGCGAATTGGGTGAGCTGACGCGCCCAACCGTAGTTGTTTAAGTTTAGCTCACCGCTGGGTAGCTGTAAGTTCAGCTGTGTAAGCTCATCATTCGTTGTACACAGGCGGGATAACCAATCAAGAAATTCAGGCTGTCTTTTACCACGACGCGGAGAGACTAAGCGGATAACTCGAGCGCCCGCCAGCGTTTGTCGTGCACTGATATCACGGATAATTAAGCGATCGTTATCCACCAGCCACAGTGGTGTATCTAAAATCAACTCAGCCAACATCGGCGTTTCGCCCACTTCTGTGAGCAAGGAGACTCGCCCTGTAATATGGCTAGCACCATGGTAAAGGTGCACTGACTGCCAATGCTTGAGTGGGGCATCACACGCGAGCTCCACAATCACACGAGATGCAATAAACGCAGGCTGTTCTGCAAGTAACCAATCACCACGGGTGATCGACTCTTTATCGATATTCCCGGTTAAGTTAAGTGCAACACGGTCTCCTGCTTGCGCAAACTCGGCCATTTGGTTTTGGCGATGGATCCCACGAATACGCACCGGGGTATCTGCCCCCGTGACCCATAAAGACTCACCTACACTCACTTTGCCTGCCAGCGCCGTTCCTGTTACCACAATCCCCGCGCCTTTCACATGGAAAATACGGTCAATCGCTAAACGAAAACGTCGTTGCAAATCGATATCAGCATCTTGTTGTTGATGCAGCTGTTGTAGGTATTGGCGCAGTTCATCAATACCTAATCCTGTACTGGCTGACGTGATAAAGAGGGGAGCATTTAACCAACCTTGACGGCGCAGCTCTGATTGAACTTGTTGAATGACTTCATCCACGCGATGCGCATCAACACGGTCGGCTTTCGTTAAAACAACCGTAATAGCTTGGCAGCCCGCAAGACGTAAAATAGCGAGGTGCTCAAGGGTTTGAGCCATCACCCCATCATCACAGGCGACCACTAACAGTGCGTGGTTAATACCACCAATACCCGCCAACATGTTAGCGAGGAATTTTTCATGCCCAGGAACGTCAATAAAACCGATTGAACACCCATCTGACTGAGGCCAATAAGCATAGCCAAGATCAATGGTCATTCCCCGTTTTTTTTCTTCCGGCAAGTGCGCCGTATTAACGCCTGTCAGCGCTTGAATTAAGGATGTTTTACCATGGTCAACATGACCCGCAGTCGCAAAAATCATGACAATAAAGCCTGTACTAATCCGTGTTCATCATCAAGACAGCGTAGGTCTAACCATAATTTGCCATCTTTTAAACGACCAATCACGGGTTGAGGTAATTGACGCCAATCGCTAGCAAGACGTTCTAAGCCGCCGCCTTTCCCATCAAGGGGAGCAAACGTAATGGCGTAGCTCGGTAATCGGTCTACGGGCAGTGAACCACTACCAATCTGCGACAAACACGGTTCCGCTTCCACGAAAAAACGGTCGCCATAATACGCTTGTAGCTTCACTAAAATATTGTCGGCACTCTGTTTGATAGTATCTTGAGAACGCGTTAACCAGCGCAATGTTGGAAGTTCAGCAGTTAATTTTTCCGGCGTCAAATAGAGCTTCAGGGTCGCTTCTAATGCTGCCAGTACCATTTTATCCACGCGAAGTGCACGTTTTAATGGGTGTTTTTGAATGGCATCAATCCATTTTTTCTTACCAAGAATGATCCCCGCCTGAGGACCTCCTAGTAGTTTGTCTCCAGAGATGGAAACCAAATCAATGCCTTGAGATAAATATGCTTGTGGCATTGGCTCCGCGGGTAGCCCATAGGCAGTCATATCAATCATGGAACCACTGCCTAAATCAATCGCTGTCGGTAATTGGTATTTTTGCCCTAATTCCGCCAGCGCTTCCCCTTCGACTTCCGCAGTAAAACCTTCAATACTGTAGTTACTGGTATGCACTTTCATTAATAACCCAGTTTGGTCATTAATCGCATTTTCATAATCCCGTAAATGCGTTCGGTTAGTCGTACCAACCTCGACTAACTTGCATCCCGCTTGAGCCATCACATCAGGAACACGGAATGCCCCCCCAATTTCCACCAGCTCACCACGGGAAACAATGACCTCACGCTGCTGGGCAACCGTCGCTAATAACAGTAAAACAGCCGCCGCATTGTTGTTCACAATACAGGCATCTTCAGCACCAGTAAGTTGACACAGTAAGTCAGCAATGGCGCGGTCGCGATGCCCGCGCGTTGCGCCATCAAGAGAATATTCTAAGGTAACGGGTGAACTCATGACTTGCGAAACTGCATGAACCGCAGCATTGGACATCACTGCACGCCCTAAATTGGTGTGCAACACTGTCCCCGTCAAATTGTAGACGTTTCTTAATGCGCTTTGTTGCAGCCTATCATGGCGAACAGAAAGTTCTGCTAACCAATCACCGTGCCAATCCGGTAAACATCCGTCTTGTGCAATAGACGTTCGAGCTTGTACCTGCATTTCTCGTAAACATTCGGTTACCCAATGCAAACCCGATTTTTCCACCAATATTTGCGCTTCATCGAATTGCAAAAGCTTGTCGATGGCTGGCAGTTGACGATATAGCGCGGCATTTGATTCAGCCATAGTCACTCTTCTCTTACTGTGCTGCTAACGGTTATTTTTCGCCGGGGAATAAGAATGGGTTAATGCTGCTACGGGCAAAACCTTCTTCTTCCATACGTGCATCTAAAATGATCGAGGCTAAATCATCTGCCACGGCTTCCACTTTCGCTTCTTTTTCTTGATATAGCACTTTCAAGTAACTGCCGCAGTCACCACAACTTTCTGCCTTCACTGCAGCATTTTCATCATCTAGTGACCAGTAGTTCAGATCGCGAGTTTGTTCGCAGTTACTGCATTTCACACGGACCATGTGCCACTCTGTTTCACACAACGTGCAGTGCAGATAACGTAAGCCTTGAGTTGTACCAATTTGGACAATGCTCGATACTGGCATGCTGTTGCATACAGGGCAAAAATGACGATGGTCGCCATGTTCAGCTCGCGCTTTACCTGGAATATTTGCTGCCATCTGCGCCCAATACACAGACAATGCCGCCCAGATAAACATCGATTTATCCGCAGGGACTTTTTCGAACTGTTCGTTTAATAACGCAGTTGCCATCTCTTCGAGTTCAGCTTCAGATGCTTTTTCTAAGTTTTCAAGGGCAGTACGTACAGAATCCGGTACGATCGGCATCAATTCAGCAATGATTGAAGTCAGTAATTTGTGCCAATGTGCCGTGCGAGGGAACGTTTTTGCATCTAATGGTGGCGTATTTGTTGCCGTTGCACGAGCTAAAACCGCTTCCATGTCCATCTCTAATGGATTGTCATGTTGAGCATTATTTTGCGCTGTTGCCACTTCAGCGGCGAAGTTCAGATAATCTGCAAAAGGATGCTCACCAATGCCTAATTCTTTCAATCTTTCGGCACGACGTTGGTAAAGGTTTTTTAAATTCGGGAATAAAACAGGCGGAATAAAACCGATGCCTTTCTCTTTTAATCTTTCTTGACCTAATTCTTCTTTCGGGACGATACGAATACCCATTGCTCTCTCTCTTTTATATTTTTTATAACAACTTACTCCGAGAAATTGCCTATTCGCATTTCCCCGCAAGCCTCTAAGAAAATATTCGATTAACCAGCAAGTCTTGCCGTTGTACCCGTCAGGATAAAACAAAAGTCACTGATAGGCTACTCTAGCCCTCGAATATTCACCGTCATTAACCCTTACTTATATAAGGGAATAACAAATTCATATTAGGGTGTTTTTATTTGATATAAATACCGTTATTTCCATGATGTTGATTAGATTGCCGCATATAATGGTATACACTTTCTCCGCACATAAGGTGACAATATGACGTCATTATTTAACTTCGAAGCGAAGTCTCACACACCTTTCTTTTTATTGCTTGCCTTTATTGGCGGATTTGTCGATGCCTGTTCATTTGTCATATTTGAAGTTTTTACCGGTCATCTGACGGGAAATAGCATTCTCAGTATGATTTACCTCGCCAAAATGAATATTGGTATGCTACTCCTCTCTGCAATCTCCATATTAGGATTTTTTGCAGGAACATTTTTGGGTTCGTGGGTTAGGCTCAAGCATAGCGCAATTGTGTTATACCGCTTTGTCCTAGGTCTGGTATTTATAATTTTTAGCAGTGTTTTTATTGTTTACTTTTTCATCCAGCCGTTATATTCCCCAGACTTAGCCATTTTACTCATTAGCTTATCAATGGGGATTCAGAATGGTTACTTTAATAAGGCGGGAACTGTCGGGATCCATTCAACCTATGTGACTGGTATGACGACATCCTGCATTAATGCCTTTTTGAAAAACGTCTCCGGTGACAGTAGCAAAAAAGTCTTACTGTTTGCGGTACTCTCGTTTATTGCGGGTGGCTTAGCCGGCGGGGTGTTATCCGTTCATTACCAGTACGTCGGATTCTCTGCGGTATTACTTCTCTTGGGATGTGCACTGATTTATAGCTTTACAATCCGTGATTAACCCAACCCTTTTTCACCATAAAAAAGCCCACAATAGAGTTGTGGGCTCAGACCATTGACAAACCCATTCGGTTTGGAAATGGCTCTTTTGGATTGTAAAATTAACAAGGAAAATCAATTTATTGATTTTCGCCTGATAACACAAAGAGGGAAAAACCACGCTTTTATCCCTCTTTGTCAGCAAGCCAAGCCCACAACAGAGTTGTGAGCTTGATTCATCGAGATAAAACCCTTAGTTTTTCTCTTGCTGCTCTTTCTGCTGTTTCTCTTTAGCAACCAGCTCACGATACCAACGCGGGTGGTGCTTTCTCGCCCAACCACGTGTTACCCAACCTTCAACCATCGCACGTACTGAGCCTTTGACCCAGATTGCTGCATAAGCGTGAACGATAATCATCAGGATCAAGCCAATAGCTGACAGCGAGTGAATAATAATCGCTGCGCGATACACTGGAATTGGGAAGTAATCCGCAAAGAATGGACGCCACATAATCACGCCACTCACAACCAGTGCCAACAAGCAGATAGTGACGACCCAATACACCCCTTTTTGACCAAGGTTGTATTGTCCTACATCACCCGCTTCTTCGTTTTTCAGGACTTTACCGATATTTTTCGCCCACTTGATATCATCTTTATTGATGAAGTTATGGTGAAAATAACGGAAGAACATAAACACGAACAGCAGGAACATCGCCGTACCCACGAATGGATGCAAAATTCGAGACAGCTGTGGAGTGCCTAAAATGTTCATAAACCAGTTCAAGGATGGGAAGAAAAAGCCCAACCCGCTGATGGCAGTGAACAAGAAGCAAATCACAACCGCCCAGTGATTGATCCTTTCAATCGGTTTGTGGCGAATAATTTTGTCGTTATCATCTGGCATCATTTCTGATCCTCCCCTTCTTTTGATTTCGAAGTGTCAGATGACATTGCATCATGCAAATCTTCTAGAGCCTCTTCTTCATCTTTCTTGGAGACGCGGTTTGGACCAATTCCCACATAGTGGAAAATCGCCGCCGCAAATGTTGCAGCAAAACCTACCGCTGCCATCGGTTTCCAGATACCTTTCCAGAAGGTGACTGTTGGACTGATGGTCGGATTTTCAGGTAACCCATGATACAACTGCGGCTTATCCGCGTGATGCAATACGTACATAACGTGCGTACCACCCACACCTTGCGGATCGTATAAACCTGCATTTGCATAACCACGCGTTTTCAGCTCTTCAACACGCTCACCAGCCATGCCAATCATGTCTTCCTTCGAACCAAAGTGAATGGCTCCTGTTGGACATGTTTTCACACACGCTGGCTCTTGACCGACTTCAACACGGTCAACACACAGCGTACATTTGTAAGCACGGTTGTCTTCCTTGTTGATGCGTGGCACGTTGAACGGGCAACCCGCGATACAGTAACCACAACCGATACAGTGTTCAGATTGGAAATCCACGATACCGTTTTTGTACTGGACGATAGCGCCTTCTGATGGACATGCCTTCAGACAGCCAGGGTCAGCACAGTGCATACAGCCATCTTTACGGATCAGCCACTCAAATTTATCGTTCTCTTCAACTTCAGAGAAGCGCATAACCGTCCATGACTTCGCGGTTAAATCCGTTGGGTTGTCATACACCCCAACGTTAGTCCCGATTTTGTCACGGATATCGTTCCATTCGGAACACGCAACCTGACACGCTTTACAGCCGATACAGGTTGTGACGTCAATCAGCTTTGCAACTTCTTCCTTATAGTCCCGCACCTGAGGTGCGGGAGTCAGGGAATTGGTGGCAGAGCGACGAATAATGTCCTGTGATTGCATTGACATAATTTATCTCCTTACACCTTTTCCACATTGACAAGGAATGATTTAAATTCCGGCGTCTGAGTATTCGCATCACCAACATAAGGTGTCAGCGTATTCGCAAGAAAGCCTTTCACCGCTAAACCTTCAAAGCCCCAGTGAATTGGAATACCGATGGTATCGATGTCTTTTCCATCCACTTGTAGGGTTTTAATTCGTTTGGTGACAACCGCTTTCGCTTTGATGTAACCCCGCTTAGAACTCACCTTAACCGTATCACCTTGCTCGATGCCTTTCTCTTTCGCTAAACGTTCACCAATTTCAATGAACTGTTGAGGTTGGATAATGGCATTTAACAACGCATGCTTAGTCCAATAGTGGAAGTGTTCGGTTAAGCGGTAAGTCGTGCCCACATATGGGAACTCTGTCGCTTTACCCATTTGTGCCCAGTCGTCTTTAAACACACGAGCAGCAGGGTTTGAAACCACATTTGGATGCAGTGGGTTAGTATCTAACGGCGTTTCGATTGGTTCGTAGTGCTCAGGGAACGGACCTTCTGCCATTTTATCCAGCGCAAATAAACGACCCATACCTTCTGGCTGCATGATAAATGGACCTACACCGCTTCCTGGTGCCGCAGTGCTGTAGTCAGGAATATCCATACCTACCCACTTGCTACCATTCCACTCAAGGATTTGACGCTTAGGATCCCACGGTTTACCCATTGGGTCAGCGGATGCACGGTTATAAATAACGCGGCGGTTCAGTGGCCATGCCCATGCCCAACCTAATGTATTACCCAGACCCGTTGGGTCGGAGTTATCACGGTTAGCCATTTGGTTACCTTTCGGCGTCCAGCTACCAGAGAAGATCCAGCAACCACTTGCTGTAGTACCGTCATCACGTAATTGAGCAAACGAGCTAAGCAGTTCGCCTTTTTTCACAATCACATTGCCATCAGCATCTTTCAGGTCTTCTAACGCATAGCCGTTACTTTCTTGAGCCACTTCTTCCGGCGTTGGGTTATCGCGGTCAAGGTAGTCCCACGTCATGCTCAGAACCTGCTCAGGTGCCGCGCCGCCTTCAGCTGCGTACATTTGGCGTAGACGATGATAGATACCTGACAGGATTTCACCATCACTGATAGCTTCACCTGGGGCGTCCGCACCTTTCCAGTGCCACTGTAACCAACGCGCGGAGTTTACAATCGAACCGTTCTCTTCAGCGAAGCAGCAAGATGGCAGACGGAACACGGTCGTTTGAATTTCTTCCGGTTTCACATCGTTCATTTCGCCGTGGTTTTGCCAGAAGTTTGCAGTTTCTGTATTCAGCGGATCGATAGTCACTAAGAATTTCAGCTTAGAAAGTGATTTCGAGACTTTGTTTTTGTTCGGGAATGAGGCTAATGGGTTAAAGCCTTGGCAGATATAGCCATTCACTTCACCTTTATCCATCATGTCGAAATAACGTAAAACATCGTAGCCCTGATCCCACTTAGGTAACAGGTCGAAGCCCCAGTCATTCTCTTTCTGCGCTTTATCACCATAGAAAGTCTTCATTAAGCTAACGAAGAATTTAGGGTAGTTACCCCAATAGTTCACTTGCCCAGCAACTGTTGCCTTCGGCGTGTTCGCTGCTAAATAGCTTTCTAAGGTCGTTTGTTTTTCTGATGGTAACGTCAGGTAGCCCGGTAAGCTCTGTGATAACAGACCTAAGTCAGTCAGACCTTGGATGTTTGAGTGTCCACGCAATGCGTTAACACCACCACCTAACATACCCATGTTACCCAGCAGTAACTGGATCATCGCCATGGTACGAATATTTTGCGCACCGATGGTGTGTTGGGTCCAACCCAGCGCGTATAAGAAGGACGCTGTTTTGTCTTTCGCGCTCGTTTCTGCAATGTATTCGCAGACTTGTAAGAAGTCTTTGATTGGCGTACCACAGATGTTGTTAACCACTTCAGGGGTATAACGGCTAACGTGTTCTTTCAGTAAGTTCAGAACACAACGCGGATTTTTCAGAGTTGGATCGCGCAGCGCTAAGCCGTTCTCATCCATCTCATAGTTCCACGTCGTTTTATCGTATTGACGTTTTTCAGCGTCATAGCCTGTGAACAGACCGTCATCAAAACCGAAATCTTCACGGATAACTAAGCTAGCGTTAGTGTACGCCTCAACATATTCACGTTGAATTTTTTCGTTATCCAGCAAGTATTTAATAACACCTGACAGGAAGGCAATATCAGTACCTGAACGAATAGGCGTGTAAAAATCCGCCACAGCCGCAGTACGGGTAAAGCGAGGATCGATTACGATTAATTTGGCTTTGTTATGGATTTTTGCTTCCATCGCCCAGCGGAAACCAACTGGATGCGCTTCTGCCGCATTACCACCCATAACAACGACTAGGTTTGCGTTTTTAATATCAACCCAGTGGTTGGTCATCGCACCGCGACCAAATGTTGGAGCAAGACTTGCTACCGTTGGTCCGTGTCAGACACGCGCTTGGTTATCCACGGCAAGCATGCCGAGGGCGCGACTAAATTTTTGGGTGACAAAACCTGTTTCGTTACTTGCCGCTGATGCACACAGCATACCGGTGGTTAACCAACGGTTGACCGTCACACCATCTTTATTCTGTTTAACGAAGTTTGCATCACGGTCTTCTTTCATTAACTTGGCGATGCGGTCAAACGCGTCGTTCCAAGTGATGCGTTTCCACTCGTTAGTGCCTGGTTCGCGAACTTCTGGATATTTGAGTCGACTTTCACTGTGGATAAAGTCGATTAATCCTGCACCTTTAGGACAAAGTGCACCACGGTTTACCGGATGATCCGGGTCCCCTTCGATATGAAAAATGCTTTCTTTCGCATTTTTCGCGCCATCACCTAGGCTGTACATTAACAGCCCACAGCCGACAGAACAGTAGGTACAGGTATTTCGAGTCTCTTTAGCACGCAATAATTTATACTGGCGTGTAGAGGCTAATGCAGTTGCTGGAGCAAAACCCAGCGCCGCTGCCGTTGTACCTGCCATACCGCCAGCGCAGATCTTAAAGAACTGCCTTCTGCTGACTTGCATGGGGGATCTCCTCATATACATTGCTCATGTTTACCTAACTTCATCACCAAGTTTGAGGTAAACTGTTCTTATTCAACGTCTTCCTTACGTATTCAGGTTCATTGCCTGATAAATGGTGTAAATTCTTTTTACCCATATCGAATATTATGTATCATTAGTGATAGGAATTCATCTAATGTATGAAACAAATACTACAAATAACTCTAGATTATCTAAAATGATCGGCGTTCACCCTACAACTGTGCAACAAAAAAATAACCTCGGTTCACTGGTTAATGATTTCGTTGCAGAAGAAATCCCTATCGCGCTCGTCTATAACGGCATATCCCATGTGGTAATGATGGCGACACCAAAAGATCTGGAGGATTTTGCTGTCGGATTTTCATTATCAGAAGGGATTATACAATCCCGTGATGAAATTCGCGGAATTGATATTGTTCAAGGCTGTCATCGAGGTATTGAGGTGCATATCGAGCTGTCGAGCCGCCGCTTTATGGCGCTCAAAGAGCGTCGGCGTAATCTTACAGGGCGAACTGGTTGTGGTATTTGTGGCACAGAACAACTCGACGAGATTTTCAAACCTCTCACTCCGCTGCCATTCACTCAAACATTTTCCTTATCTTACCTCGATAATGCCCTGCAAGAATTGAAGACAGTTCAAGAAATTGGCGCATTAACAGGTTGTACTCATGCTGCTGCATGGATTTCTCCTGAAGGTCATCTCGTTGGAGGATGCGAAGATGTGGGTCGCCATGTGGCGTTGGATAAGCTACTGGGAATGAAAAGCCGCTCTGACTGGCAACAAGGCGCTATTTTGGTGTCTAGCCGCGCAAGTTATGAGATGGTACAAAAAGCCGCAAGCTGTGGTGCGGAAATTCTGTTTGCGGTTTCAGCCGCAACGTCATTGGCGATTGAAGTCGCCGAGAAGGCCAATTTAACGCTAGTGGGTTTTTGCCGCCAAGGTAAAGCCACCGTATTTACCCATCCGAGTCGGGTGAGGGATTGAATCCAAACGTGAAACTATAAAGAAATTAAAAAGATAGTTTCACTTTTTCGCACCCATAAATGCACTGTTCGATGGTGTTTCTCTTATGCAGAAACCAACGACACTTTCACTAAAATATTTTTACTTGCCTCTCCATCCCATGAGCGTGCCTGTAATGGAATAATTCCTTCATAAACCTCCTGTTTTAATTCTAGATATGGATTATCTTCAGGGAGGTACTCTAATATAAGCTTGGCGTATTTATTCGACGATGCGCTCGTTTTTGTCGTATTCATTGAAGCTGAGGAGCCGTCCGTTTCACGCCATCCTCGAAGATTCACGAATATCTCGTCACCCGATTCGGTCTTTAATAATGCCCTGACTTTAGAATATGCAGTTTCATACAAAACCAAGAATGTGGGACCTTCATGACGATATAACGCAACAAATCCATGGTCATCACGCTCTTTTATCTGATAATCAACACAATTTTTTTGAGCGTGATTAACACTTAAGTTTAAAACGTCCGCGCTCTCTATTTCAAAAGGTGCATCGTAAGGATCATAGTTATCAAAAATAACGCGAATAACGTGATTTTTGATATTTTCCGTGCCATTTAATATTTTAAATACAATCCAAGATTTTATTACGCCATTTTCTTTAAGATCAATATCAAATATTTTCAAAGTAACGTCACCAGTCACTTTTTTATCCTCAAGATGAATTTGATACTCCCCACTGACTAAGCTGGCTTTAAAGGTAATTGGAAATATTTTCTGTGTGATTAAATTAATAGCCCCAACAGTTAATAAAGAGTGATTTTCTTCATTCTTTATTTTAACGGTATCAAAAAACTCAATATAACTATCAGAACCTAATGATATTGGAATTGTTGTTTCAGAGGCATTAATTGGCGTTAATTCTAAATTAGTTGATAATACATTACCTAATCCAATTACCGGTATATTACTATTTTCAATTAAACTGCCTATTTCTGCATTCAAGTTTTGAGCTGAAACTCCCACATTGACATTACTTCCCCCCCAATGCAGTCCGACAACTTCATGTGTTTCTCGTGAAATAACCGGAGAACCAGATGAGCCACCTTGAGAGTCTGCATTGTAGGTTATTTTTTTCCCATCATTAATGACGGTTAATATTTCAGCATATTCGCCATCTTTGATATCGCCAATATGCATTGGTCGTAATCCACCGTCACCATATTGAGGTATATAAATTTTATCCCCTTCTACAGGGTTATTTTGACTTAATGCTAACCCACCAAACAGTGCTTTTACATTGGAATAAACATAGTCAAAACTATCCAGTGTAAACAGTGCATAATCATAATCACCAATGCTAACACCATGTTTTAATACTTTTCCCGGCTTTAAGCGCACAGGTTCAGTCGCTGGGGATGTCGAATCACAAGATTCATTAAACCAGTTAAACCAAATTTCACCATTCTCTAAATCTGGGTCGCTTTCGACAACATGGTTGTTCGTCAGTAGATGGTTTTTATTCCCGATAAGTGAACAAGATGCTCGACCGCCAACTTTCGCTGCCGCACACGACAGCCCATGCGCGGCAATTTGAGTCCCTTCATAACAAATATAGGGTTTTCGCTCATCTTCGCCAATAATGACCTTTGGATTACTATCATGTAAAACATGACTTAACGTCAATGAATAGTCATGACCTAAATAAGAAGCTTTAGGTAAAATAACACGAATATTTACCGATTGACCTGGAATAAAAATAGCTGGCTCATCAACATTATGGAAAAATTCTCTCTGTAATATATTTTCACCATATTCAAACTCCACAAATGCGTTGGATGGTAAATTTATATTTGAAAAAATAAGATTTAAAAATGATGAATTCTCTCGTTCAACATAGAGTGCATGAACTCGACTTTTATTATTTTCTTTAATAATACTAATATTAACTCTTTCATTAGAAATATAATCTTGATATGTACCCACTTTAAATCCTTTCTATTTTAGAATCGAATAAAAACTGTTTTATCTGTAAAGATCGTTTTTATTATATTTAAAATCGATTACGTTAAAGAGCATAAAAATTGGTATTAGTTTTTATAATTTAATTGCGATGAGAAATATTAAAAAGAATAAATTTTCAATAGTAGGCAGGATTTTCTGTATTCTATGAAGAGATAACCACCATTTTCCCAACTCTGGGAAAATGGTTTTTGTTTTTATTTCACTTAATCACTTACCAATACAGAAACTCGAGAAAATACGCCCTAACAAATCATCAGAGGTAAATTCACCCGTAATTTCGCTCAGTTCTTGCTGAGCTAAGCGTAACTCTTCAGCCAATAACTCACCGGAGCGAGCATTCACTAACTGGTCATAGCCTTGAGCTAAATGGGTTGCCGCATTATTCAACGCTTGCAAGTGGCGACGACGAGCTAGGAACCCACCTTCTGTATTGCTATTGAAGCCCATGGTTTCTTTGAGGTGATCGCGCAGCAAATCAATGCCTTTTTCTTCACGGGCAGATAAGCGGATCAATGGATAACGAGCATCGGCGACAAACTCCACTGACTCACCTGTTTTATCGGCTTTATTACGAATAACCGTAACAGGCAACGTTTCTGGCAGGCGAGCCATAAATTCTGGCCAAATTTCTTGTGGCTCAGTCGCGTCCGTGGTGGTGCTGTCCACCATAAATAATACACGGTCAGCTTGCTCAATCTCTTTCCAAGCGCGTTCAATACCGATACGCTCCACTTCGTCGCTAGCCTCACGTAAGCCCGCGGTATCAATAATATGCAGTGGCATACCGTCAATATGAATATGTTCGCGCAGTACATCACGCGTGGTGCCTGCAATATCAGTAACGATGGCCGCTTCTCGACCCGCTAATGCATTCAATAAGCTAGATTTCCCGGCATTTGGTCGCCCTGCAATCACCACTTTCATGCCTTCACGTAACAGGCTACCTTGACGGGCTTGAGAACGAACTTGGTCTAAATCCGCCACAACTTCATTCAATTTGGCTTCAATTTTACCGTCAGATAGGAAATCAATTTCTTCATCTGGAAAGTCAATCGCAGCTTCCACATAGATGCGCAAGTGAGTGAGTGCTTCCACTAACTGATGAATATGAGATGAAAAAGCACCTTGTAACGAGTTCATTGCGGAACGAGCTGCTTGCTCAGAGCTCGCATCAATCAAGTCAGCAATCGCTTCAGCTTGTGCCAAATCAAGTTTGTCATTCAAAAATGCACGTTCAGAAAACTCTCCCGGATTGGCAATACGGATATTGGCAATCGTCAGAATTCGTCTGAGTAATAAATCAAGAATAACGGGACCGCCATGCCCTTGCAGCTCAAGCACATCTTCCCCAGTAAAGGAGTTAGGGCCAGGGAAATAAATCGCAATCCCTTGGTCAAGAACAGAGCCATCAGCATCACGAAATGGCAGATAATCGGCATAGCGCGGCTTTGGCAATTTTCCGAGCACTGTTTCAGCAACCAAAGCTGCCTGTGGACCGGATACACGTAAAATTCCAACCCCACCACGACCGGGTGCGGTTGCCTGTGCGACGATAGTATCGTTGATTTGCATGATGTTTCTCTGTCTATGACTAAAAAAATTGAGGCGACCCTAAGTGGATCGCCTCAATGTTACTATAGAATCTGGCTTTGTGAAGCCCTCTAAACTCGATAAGAATTTAGATTATTTCTTCTCTTTCTTATCACGGCTATGTAAGCCACGTTTTTCCAGACCACGATAAATAACTTGCTGCTGGATAATAGTGACTAAGTTGCTCACGATATAGTACAGAACCAGACCTGATGGGAACCATAAGAAGAACACGGTAAACACGACTGGCATGTACATCATGATCTTCTGCTGCATTGGGTCAGTCACAGTTGTTGGTGACATCTTCTGAATCACGAACATGGTCACACCCATCAGAACTGGCAGGATGTAGTACGGGTCTTGTGCAGACAAGTCTTGAATCCAACCAAAGAACGGTGCATGACGCAGTTCAACAGAACCCATCAACATGTAGTACAACGCAAGGAAGATTGGCATTTGAATCAGCAACGGTAAACAACCACCCAGTGGGTTTACTTTTTCTGATTTGTACAGCGCCATCATTTCTTGGCTCATACGTTGTTTATCGTCACCAATACGCTCACGCATTGCAGCCAGTTTTGGTTGCAGTAAACGCATTTTCGCCATTGAGGTGTACTGCGCTTTGGTCAGCGGGTACATGATACCACGGACGATAAAGGTGATAACGATGATGGCAATACCCCAGTTACCGACGAAACCGTGAATGAATTTCAACAGTTTGAACAGCGGTTGAGAGATAAACCATAACCAACCGTAATCTACGGTTAAATCTAAGTGAGGAGCCACTTCCGCCATTTCTGACTGAATTTCAGGACCAACCCACAGAGTTGAAGAATAGGTCGCTGCACCATTTGATGCGATAGTCAGAGGTTCACTCTTATAACCAACAATTGCTGATTTCTTATCGAGGTCAATGGTGTAGAAAGTGCTTTGCTCAGAAGAGGCAGGAATCCACGCCGTTGCAAAATATTGTTGCAACATAGCGACCCAGCCACCTTTGGTTGTCAGGCTTAAGTTTTTATCTTCGATGTCACTGAAACTATATTTTTTATAGTTATTTTCATCAGAAGAGTAAGCCGCACCACGGTATGTGTGCAGAGCAAAGTTGCTGCTTCCAGTATCACGCTGCTCTGGTAAAGCGATGGTTTGCTTTAATTGACCAAAGAACGCAAGTGTTAAAGGTTGCGCAGTTGGGTTTTGAATGTTGTATTCAACATCAACAGTATATTTGCCACGCTTCAGAATGTACGTCTTCTGATAAACCACACCGTTATTGTCGGTGAAGGTCATCGGAATGCGTAATTCGTCTTGACCATCTTTTAACTCAAAGCTCGTTGCATCTGAAGTATAAAGAGGACGTTGACCATTGTTATTCGCTGGGTTGTCTGGACCATGAGGACCAATCAGACCACTTTGAGCCTGATAAACAAAACCTGGTGTGGTTTCCAATAAGCGGAATGGGTCTGGTGAATTCAGGGTTGCAGGATAGGCTAACAGGTCAGCCTCATCAATATCACCACCGCGAGTATTGATACGAATATCAAGTACGTCGGTTTTAACGGCAATAAGCTTACCTTGTTCACTACCTGTGACCGCTTGACCATCATTGCTTGCGCTGCTCGGCATGTCCGTCTTTTGCTGTGAAACTTGAACAGCCTTGGTTTCCTGAGCAACTTTATCGCTCTCCCAAGCCTGCCAAACTAAGAACGACACGAACAACAAAGCGATGAGTAGAAGATTGCGTTGGGAATCCATCGTTATAATTCTCTATTATCATCAGTTTTTCTAGGTGGGACAGGATCATCTCCACCAGCGTGTAAAGGGTGGCATTTTAATACGCGTTTGGCAGTTAACCAACTACCTTTTAGCATACCAAACCTGCGCAATGCCTCAATTCCGTAATTAGAGCATGTGGGATTGAAACGACAACGAGGTCCTAACAACGGACTAATAGCCAGTTGGTAACCTCTGATCAGCATGATCAGGACTTTTGAGCCAAGCGACGGTGACGACGCCATAACTTATCCAATGATTCCGTAATCTGTTGATTGTCGAGATCGGCTACCCCTCTGCGAACCAGTACCACAAAGTCCATTGAAGGCAACTCATGTTGATGCAAACGAAAATATTCACGGGCTAATCGCTTGATACGATTACGCTCATGAGCACGTTTAACATTTTTTTTGGCGATGGTAAGACCGATGCGGGGATGCCCCAGCTCGTTTAGGCGACCAAGGATTGTTATCTCTGGGGAACTCGCCCTCTGCGGCTGCTTGAAGACATTGTCGAAATGCCTGGGAGTTAACAAACGTAACTCCCGGGTAAAAGCGAGCGTAACCACTATAGAGGGCTAGCTTTATTACTTAGATGAAACGGTCAGACGAGCGCGGCCTTTAGCACGACGGCGAGCCAGAACCTGACGACCATTTTTAGTGGCCATACGAGCACGGAAACCGTGTGAACGGTTGCGCTTCAGTACGGACGGTTGAAAAGTGCGTTTCATAACGATTTCTACCTAACTTTAAAATTTATTACTGATTCAGTAAACGCGTTGGCAACCAGTGGAAACTGATTTACACCTGTGCCTCTATCGCAACAATATAGAAAGAGGCAGGATTGTAATAAAACATAGGGGGTCACGTCAATAAAATGACGTAATCAAACCACTTTTTATTTAAACCTGGCTGACCGGTTTGCCGATATGTGCCGTGACAAGCTGCGTATGGAACTCAATTTATGCTGTCTTTTAAGCGAGTCTCACGATGTAACCACCAATTAACTCAAGCGTTTATTGACGTTACCCATAAAACCCATCTGCTTAAATTCGTCATAAAAAGTGACATTCGCAGTGTACACAGGGAGGAAGATTATACGGACTCCTCCCTAAAGCGCAAGGATCTTAGCGGGATCCGAAAATATTTTTTGATCTTGAAGGATAATTTCTATATATAGGCTAAAGTTATCCCCAGACATGTGGAAAATTTGTCGTTGCCCGCGATCATCCAGCAAAATTCTCCCCTATCAAAGCCGCCTTATCACATTTGCCTGTGGATAAAAAGCATAAAAACTGTGTAAAAGAATGGAGATCTTAGGTGAATTTTGCGGTATGATCGCAGGTCTATTTCTGATCAGAGGATCAGGAATATGTTGTGGATAGATATGGTGAGTAAAAGTTAGTCAAACACCTTCTCTGGCCCCCTATTCTCTTAGTGACCACGAAAAGTGACTAATGGAATAGTTACCAGTAAAAAATTCTTAACGAAATCCGTAATTCTTGTTTCATTGACCTTGTTAGGGGAGTCCAACGTGTCACTTTCGCTTTGGCAGCAATGTCTTGCCCGATTGCAGGATGAACTACCTGCCACAGAATTCAGTATGTGGATACGCCCTCTTCAAGCTGAATTAAACGATAATACACTGGCACTTTATGCCCCGAATCGTTTCGTCCTTGATTGGGTGAGAGATAAATACATCAATAATATCAATGAATTATTGAATGACTTTTGCGGTTCTGATGCCCCTGCTCTACACTTTGAAGTAGGCAACAAACCGATGATGGCTGCGCCGGTGAGTCCTCAAGTACGCACGCATAATGAAATGCCTGCATTCGCCGCGCCATCTGCACCTGTAAAGCCTAGCTGGGACAATTCAGCCAAAGTTCAACCCGACGTGTCATACCGTTCAAATGTGAACCCGAAACACACGTTTGATAACTTCGTAGAAGGTAAATCAAACCAACTAGCTCGCGCTGCGGCGAGGCAAGTGGCAGAAAATCCTGGCGGAGCTTATAACCCATTATTCCTTTATGGTGGAACAGGTTTAGGTAAAACGCACTTATTACACGCTGTCGGTAACAGCATTATGCAGCATAAGGCCAATGCCCGCGTAGTCTATATGCATTCTGAACGATTTGTTCAAGATATGGTCAAAGCATTGCAGAATAACGCCATTGAAGAATTCAAACGTTATTACCGTTCTGTTGATGCATTACTTATTGATGATATTCAGTTTTTTGCTAACAAAGAGCGTTCACAAGAAGAGTTTTTCCATACATTCAACGCCCTGCTTGAAGGCAATCAACAAATTATTTTGACTTCCGACCGTTATCCAAAAGAAATCAACGGAGTGGAAGATCGTTTGAAGTCTCGTTTCGGCTGGGGTCTGACGGTTGCAATTGAACCCCCAGAATTAGAAACTCGTGTTGCCATTTTGATGAAAAAAGCCGATGAAAACGAAATCCAACTGCCCGGTGAAGTGGCATTTTTCATCGCAAAACGCTTACGTTCGAATGTACGTGAGTTAGAAGGTGCGTTAAACCGTGTTATTGCTAATGCGAATTTTACAGGTCGAGCTATCACTATCGACTTCGTTCGAGAAGCATTACGTGACTTATTAGCACTGCAGGAAAAGCTGGTAACTATTGATAATATTCAAAAAACTGTTGCTGAGTATTATAAGATCAAAGTCGCTGATTTACTTTCTAAACGTCGTTCTCGTTCTGTCGCTCGACCGCGTCAGATGGCAATGGCACTGGCGAAAGAGCTGACAAATCATAGTTTACCTGAAATCGGGGATGCTTTTGGCGGTCGTGACCACACCACGGTGTTGCACGCTTGTCGTAAAATTGAACAATTACGAGAAGAAAGCCATGACATCAAAGAAGATTTTTCAAATCTAATCAGAACATTATCATCTTAATTGCTATGAAATTTATTATCGAACGCGAGCAGTTATTAAAACCGTTACAACAGGTGAGTGGTCCATTAGGTGGGCGTCCAACGCTGCCTATTTTAGGAAACCTTTTACTTCACGTAAAAGAAGGTACCCTGCAACTTACGGGTACCGACCTAGAAATGGAGATGATGGCCAATGTTCCGCTTACCCGTGAGCATGAAATTGGTGCAACCACGGTACCAGCGCGCAAATTTTTTGATATTTGGCGTGGCTTACCGGAAGGTTCTGAAATCCAAGTCGAACTTAATGATGACCGACTGCTTGTACGTTCTGGGCGCAGCCGCTTCTCATTATCCACCTTACCTGCGGCTGACTTCCCGAATTTAGATGATTGGCAAAGTGAAGTTGAGTTTTCTCTGCCTCAATCCATACTGAAACGTTTAATTGAAGCAACGCAGTTTTCAATGGCACACCAAGATGTCCGTTATTACCTCAACGGCATGCTGTTTGAAACTGAAGGAAATATGCTCAGAACCGTTTCCACCGATGGGCACCGCCTTGCGGTTTGCTCTATGGATATTGGTCAAGAACTACCATCACATTCTGTCATCGTGCCACGTAAAGGCGTCATGGAATTGATGCGTCTGTTAGATGGTGGCGATGCCTTATTGCAGCTACAAATTGGTAGCAACAATATTCGCGCTCATGTTGGCGACTTTATCTTTACCTCTAAATTAGTCGATGGTCGTTTCCCTGACTACCGCCGAGTTCTACCTAAGAATCCAGATAAAACCTTAGAAGCACGCTGTGATTTACTCAAACAAGCTTTCTCACGAGCGGCGATTTTATCTAACGAAAAGTTCCGCGGCGTACGTTTATTCTTCAGTGAAAACCAGCTACGTATCACTGCGAATAACCCTGAACAGGAAGAAGCGGAAGAAATTGTTGATGTTAATTACCAAGGCGGAGAAATGGAAATTGGCTTTAACGTCAGTTACATCCTCGACGTCTTGAATGCCCTGAAAAGCGAAAATGTCACACTGTTTTTAACGGATGCCGTTTCTAGTGTACAAATTGAAGACTCTGCAAGTCGCTCCGCCGTGTATGTTGTTATGCCTATGCGCTTGTAAGCAGTCAGTATGATCCTTTCGCGTTTATTGATCCGCGATTTTCGTAATATAGAAGACGCCGATCTCTCCCTTGCAACTGGGTTCAATTTTTTAATTGGTCCTAATGGGAGTGGCAAAACCAGTATACTGGAAGCAATTTATACACTTGGACATGGACGAGCCTTTCGCAGCATTCAGGCGAATCGCGTTATTCGTCATGACCAAGAACAATTTATTCTACATGGTAAACTGGGACACCCAGATACCGAACGCAAAGTACTATCACTCGGTTTAAGTAAGAATCGCGAAGGTGATAGTAAAGTAAGAATTGATGGCACCGACGGGCATAAAATTGCAGAACTGGCAAAACTCTTGCCAATGCAGCTTATTACCCCTGAAGGGTTTACCCTACTAAATGGTGGTCCAAAATACCGACGCGCGTTTATAGATTGGGGATGTTTTCATAATGAAGCCCTATTCTTTTCTACATGGTCGGACTTAAAACGTTTGTTAAAGCAGCGAAATGCGGCTTTACGGCAAGTAACTCGTTATGAGCAAATTCGCCATTGGGATCAGCAACTCGCCCCAATTTCCGAACAAATTAGCCAATGGCGCGGCGAGTATATTGCAGGTATTGCAGAAAATATTGAGCAAACCTGTAAACAGTTTTTACCCGAATTCTCACTTTCGGTCTCTTTCCAACGTGGTTGGGACAAAGAAATTGATTATTCAGAACAGTTAGAGCGGCAGTTTGAGCGCGATAGAGCGTTGACCTACACCTCATCAGGTCCACATAAAGCTGATCTGCGAATTCGAGCTAACGGCATTCCCGTTGAAGATATGCTCTCTCGTGGTCAATTGAAATTATTAATGTGTGCACTCAGGTTAGCGCAGGGTGAATATTTCACCCAACAGAGCGGGCAACAATGCCTGTATCTACTGGATGATTTTGCTTCAGAACTGGATTCTGGTCGCCGGCAATTATTAGCGGCTCGACTCAAAGCTACGCAAGCACAAGTGTTTGTAAGTGCTATTACACCGGCGCAAGTCAATGATATGATTGATGCCAACAGTAAAATGTTTAGTGTAGAGCAAGGCAAAATAGAAGTTCAACCTCAGGAATAGAAAGAGCAGGAAACGTTGATGTCGAATACATATGACTCCTCAAGTATCAAGGTATTAAAAGGACTGGATGCGGTGCGTAAGCGCCCGGGCATGTATATCGGTGATACCGACGATGGAACAGGTCTTCATCACATGGTCTTCGAGGTTGTGGATAACGCTATCGATGAAGCCTTAGCTGGTTTCTGTGACGATATCGTCATCACTATCCATGCCGACAACTCCGTCTCTGTACAAGATGATGGGCGTGGTATCCCAACGGGCATCCACGAAGAAGAAGGTGTTTCTGCCGCAGAAGTCATCATGACCGTTCTGCACGCCGGCGGTAAATTTGACGACAACTCCTACAAAGTCTCCGGTGGTCTGCACGGTGTGGGTGTTTCAGTGGTTAACGCCTTATCCGAAAAACTTGAATTAGTAATCCGCCGTGACGGTAAAGTTCACGAACAAATATACAAACACGGCGAGCCACAAGGTCCTCTAACAGTTGTTGGAGAAACAGACCAAACAGGGACTCGTGTACGTTTCTGGCCAAGCATGGACACCTTCAAAGGTGTGACTGAATTCGAATACGATATTCTGGCAAAACGCTTACGTGAACTTTCATTCCTGAACTCAGGCGTTTCAATCCGTTTAATTGATAAACGAGATGGCAAAGAAGACCATTTCCACTATGAAGGTGGGATCAAAGCCTTTGTTGAGTATCTGAGCCGTAATAAAACCCCAATTCACCCATCCGTATTTTATTTCTCTACTGAGAAAGACGGGATTGGCGTGGAAGTTTCCATGCAGTGGAACGACGGTTTCCAAGAGAATGTTTACTGCTTCACCAACAACATTCCTCAGCGTGATGGAGGTACCCACTTAGCGGGCTTCCGTGCCGCGATGACCCGTACCCTGAATAACTACATGGAAAAAGAAGGCTATCAGAAAAAAACGAAAGTCAGTGCAACGGGTGATGATGCTCGTGAAGGCTTGATTGCCGTTATTTCTGTAAAAGTGCCAGATCCTAAATTCTCTTCTCAAACTAAAGAAAAACTGGTTTCTTCCGAAGTGAAAACAGCTGTCGAAACCTTAATGAATGAAAAATTGGTTGAGTATTTATTAGAGAATCCAAACGACGCCAAAATCGTTGTTGGCAAAATCATTGATGCTGCACGTGCCCGTGAAGCTGCACGTAAAGCCCGTGAAATGACTCGCCGTAAAGGCGCGTTAGATTTAGCAGGTTTGCCAGGTAAACTCGCTGACTGCCAAGAACGTGACCCTGCATTATCTGAACTGTACTTAGTGGAAGGGGACTCTGCGGGCGGCTCTGCAAAACAAGGCCGTAACCGTAAGAACCAAGCTATTTTGCCACTGAAAGGTAAAATCCTGAACGTGGAAAAAGCGCGTTTCGACAAAATGCTCTCTTCCCAAGAAGTTGCGACACTGATCACCGCATTAGGCTGTGGTATTGGCCGTGATGAATACAACCCAGATAAACTGCGTTATCACAGCATCATCATCATGACAGATGCTGACGTCGATGGTTCGCACATTCGTACATTGCTGTTAACTTTCTTCTACCGTCAAATGCCAGAAATCGTTGAACGTGGTCATATCTTTATTGCTCAGCCGCCACTGTATAAAGTGAAACGCGGTAAGCAAGAGCAATACATTAAAGATGATGAAGCGATGGATGACTATCTGATCTCTATCGCACTGGACGGTGCTGAGTTACATTTAAGTGCGGAAGCCCCAGCCATGAAAGGCGAACAACTGGAAAAACTGGTTGTTGAATACAATGCAGCGCACCGTATTATTCGCCGTCTTGAGCGTTTATATCCACAAGCGCTGCTGAACAGCTTAGTGTATCAATCCACACTGACTGAAGACGCATTGAAAGATAGCGCCCAAGTTGAAGAATGGGCGAAAACTTTAGTGGCGCGTTTAGAAGAAAACGAGCAAGCGGGTAGCTCTTACAGCTATATTATTCATGAAAACCGTGAACGCCAGCTATTCGAGCCGACTATTCGTATCCGTACCCACGGTGTTGATAGCGACTACAACCTCGATTTCGACTTCGTACATGGTAGTGAGTATCGTCGCATCACCGAGTTAGGTGACATAATCAGTGGCTTAATCGAGGAAGGTGCTTATATTCAACGCGGTGAACGTCGCCAGAATATCGACAACTTCGAGCAAGCATTAGAGTGGTTAAGCCGTGAATCTCGTCGTGGCTTATCCGTACAGCGTTATAAAGGTCTTGGTGAAATGAACCCAGAACAACTTTGGGAAACCACCATGAATCCAGAAACTCGCCGTATGATGCGTGTCACTATCAAAGATGCAATTGCAACAGATCAGCTGTTCACCACATTGATGGGAGATGCCGTAGAACCGCGTCGTGCCTTTATCGAAGAGAACGCCTTAAAAGCCGCGAACATCGATATTTAATCGACTTACCGGCTCATTCATTTGATAACCCTATATTTCGGTATAGGGTTATTTTTTTATCTAATTTTAATCTTAAATATTTATTATTAATTTTATTTTAAAGTTAACTAATTTCACACTTTATTTAATTAACTAAATAGAATAATGAAATAAAATAAAGTTTGTCTTATTTACTTTCATTTTATGGAAAATAAAAATCACCCTATTAAGATGAAATAGATTTTTCCTTCTTCAAAAATCTATAGGTCTATAATGAACAAAATAATACCCTCGGTATCTTTAAGTCTGTTTTTGCTATTTAACATTCATCCAATTTTTGCTCAATCTGATTATTTAGAGGCACAAAAAACCATTCTTGATCAACGAAATCAACTCTTTAATGAACTCAAAACCCATGTTATTCCTCCCTATCCCGAGCCACATTCACAAGCCGCACTATGGGATAAAGAAGCCAGTCAACACGTTACACTGTTAACTAAAAAACGTAAAAAGAGCGCTGAAAAAGATCAACAAAGCACACCAGAATATATCTTTAATATTTACAGGGAATATTTATTTAATCAAAAAGGTTTTAATTATAATGATTTTAAAAAAATCGAGGCTTATAACCGTCTAGATAATTTATTTCAATTAGCCAGCTTTGCCTATGACCCTATTAAAAATAAAAATCGCTCAATGGATTTTATTCTAAAAGATCATTACTTACGAGGTCGCCCCAATCAAGTTCTCAATGAGAAAGGGGAATACATTCCAAACTATACCAATATCACAGGCTCCTCTTACCCCAGTGGACATACTTGGAGCGGATTTAAGCAAGCAGCAATATTTGCCACTCTTTACCCAGAAAAAGGCGCACAATTTTTTGATAGAGCCATGGGATATGGAGAGAGCCGTGTGATTGTTGGCGCACACTTCCCAACCGATACTATTGCCTCACGCGCCGCCCAATACTATCTTCTCGCTCATTTACTAAAAAATAACAAAACTGCCAATACATTTATTGGGTTAGCAAAAGACGTACGCCAAGAAATAAACTCTCAATGTGCTGCGAATACCGCCAAATGCAAACCACCTATCGGCCTGCTTCCCTCATTTGATGAAAATACCGGCTATTACAATAAGCAAAGTGAGCATCCTTCTCCCGCCGTTACAGCGGACCAAATACCCGCGAGTGCAGCTTATTTACTGCATTCCCGTTTTGCTTATCTCAATAAAGAACAATGGCGGGAAATTATTGCCGGAACCGCCTACCCACGCAATTCTTTAGCTGGCTGGAGTGTTAAACCGAATCAGCCTGATAGCTACTGGGGGCTGATTAACTTATCCAAAGCTTACAAAGGGCCTACGCATTTCGCTGAAGATTGGGTCGTCAATCAACGGGTAACTCAAGACGACGTTGCAAACGTCGGCATTACCGATATTTGGAGCAATGGCATCGATGGCAAAGGGCGATTAATCAAACAAGGAGAAGGCTCATTAACCTTAGCTGGAATTAACCGTTTTGCAGGGCTTGAAATACAGCAAGGTCGTGTGGTTTTAACGCAAGAAAACCACTTAACAGGCCCCGTCAATGTCAATGGTGGAAAGCTTGAGGTCAAACACATCCTACATGCGCCAGTTAACGTCACCAATGGCACATTAGCGCTCAGTCACAGCATCAAAAATACGGTGACATTAAACCAAGGAGCCCGATTTATTGCTTCTGGTTCAGTTGATGACTTAGTGATTAACGGTGGTGCTATCTTAACCCCTGGAGATAATACGAGAGACCCGACAAGGCATCTCACGGTGAATAACACCGCCATCTTCCAGCCCGGCAGTGAATTCTATGTGAGTATTCAAAAAGATGTAATACAGGAGTTTGACGCCCTACGTGCTGGCGGTACAGTGACCATCAACGGGGGCAAGGTCAACGTGTTCTTCGCTGAAGAATCAGAACCATTCAATGAACGGATACCTAGTCAAGATGAAATTCAGGGTCGATTCCGCACTCAATATGAAATTATTCGCGCCCCCAATATTCAAGGGAAATTTGACGGCATCGAACCTAACTATCTATTTATTGGTACTACATTAAATTATGGCGCAGACCCTCGTTCACCCACGATGCAACGTGTCACACTCAACGTCGGTCGTAGTGGCCTGACTTTTGATGCCTTTGCAAAGACGCCAAACCAAACCGCCATTGCTCACGCCCTTGAAGATCTCCCATTGAATAACACCCTGTATAAACGTTTAATCCTCAGCCAAACCACCGCAGGGGTTAACGATCTTCTTCGAACCTTATCCCCACAAATTCATATCGATACCCTTGCTAGCCAGTTAAATAACCATCGCCAATATCACGGTACGCTGCTGCAACAAACACGCGCATCAGAAAATATCGTCAAAGAGCGTGGCGATAACCGCGGTAACGTCTGGGTAAACGTACCTTATCATTGGGATAGAACCCAAAGCGACGGCAACGCATCCGGCTTTACCAATAGCAATTATGGGGTGTTCTTAGGGGCAGATAAGCATTTCTTTAATGATGATTTTATCTTTGGCATGAGCTCCGGTTTTACAAAAAATTCCGTCTCTGGAGGAGTCGGTCATAGCCATAGCAACAACTATTATTTAGCGGCTTATGGCTCTCTGCAATTGGCGCCAATCACCTTACGTGCAGGGCTTGGGCACACATGGCACACCATCAAAACTGATAGAACAGTCACCTCATCCATTTATTCCGATCACAATACCGCCGACTATAAAGGCAAGACCAACCACCTGTTTATGGAAGCCGCTTACCCGTGGAAATCGGCATTTATCAACGCCGAGCCGTTTGTGAACTTCGCCTTTACCAATGCGGAAAGTCATGGATTTAGAGAAAAAGGGAAAAAAGCCTCGCTCGTTACAGGTCGCCAATCCCTTGATGCCACCACTACAACGCTGGGATTACGTTTAGATAACCAGTGGAAAGTGGGTAAATCATCCTCAATCGATGTACACGGGGAACTCGGCTGGCAACATCAATATGACAAGCAGGAACGCGAAATGGCATTTCGATTTACCCAGCGCAACCTACTTGCACCACCGCTTAACTATCATGGTGTGAATGCACCGCAAGATGGAGTGACAATCAAGCTAGGATCGAATATTCAGATTACCGACAATACCAAGCTATCCGTGGATTACAGCCAATTTACGACCAAGGGATATTTAGAAAATAATCTTGATGCTAAGTTCCTTGTCTCATTTTAATGTTTAAAGTATAAAATTCAGCCATAAAAAATGGCACCGGTGTGTTTCGTCACGCAGGTGCCATGCCTATTTTTCTCGTTTAAGAATTGCGAACTACAGCAAAATTCTCAACATGCGGCGCAGAGGCTCCGCAGCTCCCCATAGCAACTGGTCACCCACAGTAAATGCGGACAGATACTCAGGTCCCATATTCAATTTACGCAGGCGACCAACCGGTGTACTCAATGTACCTGTTACCGCGGCTGGAGTCAGTTCACGCATGGTAATTTCACGGTCATTTGGCACCACTTTCACCCACTCATTATGGGAAGCCAGCAGCTGCTCCACTTCGTTCAGTGGTACATCTTTTTTCAGTTTCAATGTGAATGCTTGGCTGTGGCAACGCAGTGCGCCCACACGAACACACAGACCATCAACAGGAATAATATTGCTACCCGTTGCCAAAATTTTGTTGGTTTCCGCCTGACCTTTCCACTCTTCGCGGCTTTGACCATTGTCTAAGGCTTTATCAATCCACGGGATTAAGCTGCCTGCAAGCGGTACACCAAAAGCATCCGTTGGCATTGAACCGCTACGTGTAAAGTCAGTGACTTTTTTCTCAATCTCTAAGATAGCTGATGCAGGATTTTGCAGCTCTTTCGCCACTTGCGCGTGTAAAGAACCCATTTGCGACAGAAGTTCACGCATATTACGCGCACCCGCACCAGAAGCGGCTTGGTAAGTTGCGACAGAGGCCCACTCAACCAAATCATTAGCAAATAAGCCCCCCAGCGACATTAGCATTAAGCTCACCGTACAGTTACCGCCGACGAAGGTCTTAATGCCTTTATTTAAGCCGTCTTGGATATGTTTGTGGTTCACTGGATCTAAAATAATAATCGCATCGTCTTTCATACGCAGTGCGGATGCAGCATCAATCCAGTAGCCTTTCCAGCCCGCTTCACGTAATTTTGGATACACTTCATTGGTATAATCGCCGCCTTGGCAGCTAATAATAATATCCAGTGCACTCAACGCATCGATATCAAATGCATCTTGCAGCGTACTGCGATGACCACCAAAAACGGGTGCTTCAGCCCCATGTTGGGAGGTGGTAAAAAATACCGGGTGAATGACGTTAAAGTCCCCTTCCTCTACCATTCTTTGCATCAATACAGAGCCGACCATTCCGCGCCAGCCAATAAATCCTACATTTTTCATTCTCTTCACCCTGTCTGTTTACATACTTCACCCAAAAAATTTCAACCATCGACTTACCGACAAATCGAAACTGGAAATGACTTGGGAGATTAAATGGAGAATCATCAATCGATTGTATTAAACGTGACAAAATATGCATCAGTGTGCAAGTGAATTTCATCACTAATAGCAAGAAGATTAGTAATAACGCTAATAATTAGTAAGAAGTTATTGATTAAAAATTTCCATTTTGGAAAATACTATTTTCCAATTAATCCATACATTCCATCATCCAACCCAATTAAAATTAGCGGGTTAACCCTCACAACGTAGCGTATCTCATGACCAAATATGTCCTTTTTAGTTTCTGGATCGTCCTTATTTATCCTTTGGGTGTCGACCTTCATTTAACCGGCATTCCCTATATTGCCGCAGATTTACATGCCAATGAAAGCCAACTCCATGTGGCATTCTCCATCTATTTAGCGGGTATGGCATCCACCATGCTAATTGCGGGATGGTGTGCCGACCATATCGGTCGCAAACCCGTCGTGCTAGCTGGAACGACTATTTTCGCGATTGCATCCATTATTGCGGGAAATGCGACTTCCATTGATACCTTTCTCATCACTCGGTTCTTCCAAGGTATTGGTGCAGGTTTCTGTTATGTCGTGACATTCGCTATTTTACGCGATGTATTACCCCCCCAACGCCGTACCAAAGTGCTCGCCGCAATGAATGGCGTGACCTGCATTGCACCTGTGCTGGCTCCCGTCATTGGATTTGCGATTTTGCTCATTTACCACTGGTCAGTGATGTTCTATTTTATGGCAGGCTATGCGGTTATCAGCATGCTATTTTGCCTAATCTCGATTAAAGAAACGAAGCCCTCTTCTGCATCATCAACGAAACAATCAAATGCCCAACCGGCGATAGAAGAAAAGCTATTTAACACTTTCTTTGTTACCCGTTTGATTATCTCTTGCTTTGGTATGGGCGTAATCCTGACTTACGTTAACGTTGCGCCGATTATCTTGATGGAAAATCTGGGTTTCACGACGGGTCAATACTCCACTGCCATGACGTTGCTGGCGATGGTCAGTATGGGAACATCGTTCTTAATGCCGAAACTCATTTCAAAATTTAATAGCCGCTCGCTGCTCAATACGGCGTTAAGTTTATTTTTGATTAATGGCGTACTACTTTCAGTCTATCTGCTCGCACTTCCCCATTTAGCTCTGTTGTACATCGTATTTGCCTTCTGTGGCATAGGTTTCTCCATGCAGTTTGGCATTATTATGAGTCAAGCCTTATCTCCATTTGCGAAAAAAGCCGGTATTGCCAGCTCCGTTTTAGCTATCTCACAATTAAGCTGCGCCTCAGCCTACATTTGGATGATGGGTGTGATGGGTGTCCCTTCAGTGAGTATGCTGTTAATTATCTTGATTGCAGCAGGAATGATTGGCATGGTGTTACTCAGAATACCGACTACGCAGGTCAACCAACAGGTCGCTACATGTGAATAAGCAATTGCATCGATTAGACTTAAATTTACTGGTTATTTTGCAATATTTAGTGGAAGAGCGCAGTGTAAGCCTTGCCGCCAAACGGCTTGCTATTACCCCCTCCTCCGTCAGTAAGTCATTGTCTAAACTACGCCAATGGTTCGATGACCCGTTATTTATCCGCAGCCCGCAAGGGCTGGTTCCAACCCCATTGATGCATCGTATTGAAAAATCACTGCCTGAGTTTTTAAATTTATCTCACTATATTGCAGAGATCAGAGACACTGAAAAGCCACGAGGAATGACGTTTCGATTAATGATGGAAGCGCCCTTAAACCTCATCATGCTCCATGATTTATCCCTGAATATCCTCAATCAATACCCAGAATCCGAGGTCATTGTGCGAGATTGGGACTATAACTCGTTAGCAGCGCTGATCGCGGGAGATGCGGATATCGGATTAGTGGGTCGTGAAAGCTTCCATTCATCCAAAGAGTCTATTAATCATCTACCTGACATTCTGAACTTCGAAGTGTTATTCACCGATAAACCTCTGGCGTTTATCCGCAGTGACCACCCTATTTTGCAAGAAGAATGGACATTAGCGAATTACTTAAAATATCCTCATATCAGCACTGAATTTGGCAATCGCATTCCATGGGCCCTCGATGATTTACTGGAAACCATGGGGTTTCATCGACCCATTCATCTATCCTTCTCTACCTTTGAACAATCACTCTTAATGGCCTCTCGACCTGAGCACAACCTCATCACGAGCTCGCCGGGTTATTGCCAACACTATGTTAATGATTTTAATCTTGATTTAGTTTGTCGCCCTCTGCCTGTCGATGACATTTTATATCAGCAACTCGAAATCCCTTTCTTGATGCTGTGGCACAAACGTAACGCGTATAACTCAAAAACCTTATGGCTGAGAGAACAAATCAAAAACAGCATTCTTAACTTTGTAAATCCATAAAAAAACGCCATGGCAAGGAGTATGAATTGCCACGGCGAAAACAAGGAACGAAGAAACAGAGAATAACGGAATACTAGCCTTGGACTGCTTTAAAACGAGGATTAGTTTTACAAATCACATAGATACGACCACGACGACGCACAACTTGGCAATCAGGGTGGCGCTGCTTAGCGGTTTTTAATGAGCTGAGGACTTTCACGATAACTCCTAATAAAACAAATGTAATGTTATAATATAACAATAGTGGAATTAAAATCATCCCGCAATCATTTTTTGGGAAACTTTTGTATAATTAAGCCATTACTGACTCTCTATCATTATTTATCAAATAGATACATTTCTATTTAATGAAATAGACCAATTTGAGGAAGATGAAATGTATTACGGCTTTGACATGGGCGGCACCAAAATTGAGTTGGCAGTATTTGACCAAGCACTCAATCAAGTATGGCAAAAACGCGTTCCTACTCCAAAAGATGATTACCACGCATTACTCAATGCGTTTCGCGATCTCACCGCTGAAGCAGATGCACAATTTAGCTGCCAAGGTAAAATTGGTATTGGTGTTCCAGGTATCGTTAATCACTCGGAAGGCGTTGTATTTACAACCAATGTGCCAAGTGCACAATATAAACCCTTCATTCACGACCTCACTAACCTCTTAAATCGCCCAGTAAAAGTTGAAAATGATGCTAACTGTTTTGCACTTTCTGAAGCCTGGGATCCTGAATTCAAACGCTACCCTAGTGTACTCGGATTAATTTTAGGTACCGGAGTCGGTGGTGGATTTGTGATAAACGGAAAAGTGCTATCCGGAAAAAACGGGATTGCAGGGGAAATTGGGCACATGAATATGAGTGTTCGTGCTGCTAAGTATCTCGGTGATACTGTTCCGGAAATCGTCTGTGGTTGCGGTCAAACCGCGTGCTTTGAAACCTACCTCTCGGGTCCTGGTTTTGAACGTATTTATGCGGCATTTACCAATGAAAAACGTTCAGCTATCGACATTATTCAGTTATATCAACAAGGCGATCTAGCTGCTAAACAACATGTTGAGCGCTATATGATGGTGCTAGCCATGTTTATGGGCCAAGTGATTACTGTCTTTGACCCTGATTTGGTCGTGATCGGTGGTGGCTTATCGCAGTTTGATGAAATTTATCGCTTATTGCCTGAAATAGTCCCGCAATATTTATATGGCATCGCCAAAATGCCTGCCATTGAAAAAGCGCGTTACGGTGCCTCCGGTGGTGCTCGCGGCGCCGCATTCCTGAATCTCGTCGACTAACTCTCCGCTATGACATCTCTACTCCAACAATTATAAGGAGTAGAGGTGACGAACACCTCAAAATCAAAAAACGCAATTGAGAATCGTTATCAGTTATGTTATTTTCAATGAAACTCAATAATAATCAATGAGTTAAACGTCTTGCGCGATTCAAGGTCACTGCACAAAATTAATCATAGAAATCAGCGAGATATTGCAAAAATTTAGACTTAGACTAGTCCTATGTTGTTCGTTTGAAAAGTGCTTATGATTAACCAAATTCTGCTCATTTTTTGATAAATGTGCCATAAAAAACACAGGTAAAGGTCACTCACACCGCCTAACAAATGTCGACAAAGGTCATCATCCACGACCTCACTAAAGAGAAAAACTAATGAGTTTGTTTTTAGAGAATTGCCTGACTTTTCCTACCATTATCTTTAGCGGTTTACTCATTATTGTCCTTTTTTACTGGTTGTGTGCTGCTTTTGGTTTGTTAGATATTGATTTATTTAATATTGATACGGAACTAGATGCAGAGGGTATCGACCTCACTGGCTTCGCAGGTTGGCTCACTAAATTAGGTTTAGCGGGAATTCCCGTTACTATTATCTTGACGCTATTTACCCTATTTGGCTGGCTCATTAGCTACTTTGCTGCGCATTTATTTCTCCGATTCATCGATATGACCCTACTTCGCTACGCCGTCGGCGTAACGCTACTGGTGATTACCGCATTTATCTCCCTGCAATTGACGGCAATCTGCCTACGACCTATTCGTAACCGATTGGTTAACCTCAACAAACCAAAAACTGTCCATCAGTTAATGGGGAAGCTGGCAACCGTACGTTCCGGCACGGTAACCGAACAAAATGGGGAAGCCGTATTAGAAGATGGTGGTGCAGGGCTCATTTTGCAGGTTAGAGCACCTAGCGCAGACAATATCAAACGCGGCGATCGCGTCGTGATTATTAGCTATGACCCACAATCCCACAGTTACCAAGTCGTAACTGAAAATGAATTCCGACAGTAAAAACAAAATATAAACCACTTTGCTAATTAATAAAGAATGACGACATCGTCAGAACCCATGGAGAAGAAATATGGATTTGGCTGAATACATGCCTTTTTTAACGGTTGTTGGGGGAGTGATAATCATCATTCTTGGGTTTTTTGGCTTATTTAAAGCGTTCTATATCAAAGTCCCTCAAGGCACCGCTCTGATTGTCAACGACATGTCGTCACAACCTAAAGTCCACTTTACAGGGGCATTAGTGTATCCCGTTATCTACAAAAAAGAGTTTATGCGCATTTCGTTGCTCACTCTGGAAGTCGACCGCCGTGGTAAAGACGGTTTAATTTGCCAAGATAACTTGCGTGCCGATATTACCGTTGCCTTCTATTTACGCGTGAATGAAACCACGGAAGACGTATTAAAAGTCGCTAAGGCTATCGGTGTTGACCGTGCATCTGACCATCAAGCCGTTAGTGCCTTGTTTAGTGCTAAATTCTCAGAAGCCCTGAAAACAGTGGGCAAGCAATTTGAATTAGCTAAGTTGTTTGAAGACCGTCAAAATTTCCGCGACCGAATCGTCGATGTAATAGGCAAGGATCTGAACGGCTATGCTCTCGAAGACGTAGCAATCGACTATTTAGAGCAAACACCGAAATCTGCCCTTGACCCCAATAATATTTTCGACTCCGAAGGTATTCGTAAAATCACCGAAATTACCGCTATCCACAACATCGAAACTAACCAAAAAGAGCGAGATCAAGAGTTAGCCATTCAGAAAAAAAATGTGGAAACCCGCGAAGCCAGCTTGGCATTAGAGCGCCAACAAGCCGATGCTGAAGCTCGCCAAAAACGTGAAATCGATAATATCCGCGCTCGCGAACAAGCAGAAACCTTGCGCGTTCAAGAAGAAGAACGTCTCAAGTCCGAGCAAGCTCGTATTCAAACGCAGCAAGAAATTGAAATTCGCGAAGAAAACCGTATGCGTGAAGTCGAAGTGGCTCAGCAGAACCGCACTCGTGCTGTCGCTATTGAAGAAGAACGCGTTAACCGCGCTCGTGAACTAGAAATTGTTGCACGTGAACGCGAAGTTGAGTTGCAACGTATTGATAAAGAAAAAGCATTAGAAGAAGAGCGCAAAAATATCTCTAACGTGATTCGTGAGCGTGTAGCGGTTGAAAAAACTGTGGCTCAAGAAGAAGAGCGCATCAAAGAGGTTCGTGAGATTTCTGAAGCGGAACGTATGAAGCAAGTCACTGTGATTAACGCCCAAGCGGAAGCTGAGGAAGCCTTAGTCCGTCAAGTGAAAAGAGCTGAAGCCGATGAAGCGAGTGCCAAACACCGCGCAGAAGAAATCAGCACCATGGCACAAGCTGAATTGGAAGCATCCGCGAAACAAGCGGAAGCGAAAAAACGCTTAGCCGAAGGAATTGAAGCCGAGCACGCGGCATTAGGTTTAGCCGAAGCTCGTGTTCGCCAAGCCACAGCCGAAGCTGAAGAGAAAGAGGGTCTGGTTCAAGCGAATATTACCGCAGAAAAACTGTTAGCCGAAGCCCGTGGTCTGAAAGAAAAAGGCTTAACCGAAGCCCAAGTGATGGAAGCCAAAGCCCAAGCTGAACGCGAGCAAGGTCTTGCTGAAGCGAAAATTCTGGAAGAAAAATTGACCGCTCAAGCCCGCGGTGAAGAGCAACAAGCGAATGCAAAAGAGAAGCTGGGCTTGGCTGATGCCAAAGTTCTGGAAGAAAAACTGGCCGCTCAAGCGCGTGGTGAAGGTCAATTAGGTGCAGCGCAAGCCGAAGTGATTCGCCAACGCCTGAAAGCCGAAGCTGACGGTCTGACAGATAAATTCCAGTCAATGGATCACCTCAGTGATACAGCTCGCTCACATGAAGAATTCCGTATGCGTCTTGAGAAAGAGTTTGAGCAATCTATGGCATCCATTGAAGCGAATAAAGAAATTGCTCGCGAACAAGCGGATGTGCTGGCTGCGGCACTGAGCAAAACCAACATCGAAATTGTCGGTGGTGATGGTAACTTCTTCAACACGTTCTCCAAAGCACTGAGTTTAGGAAAAGCCGTTGATGGCTTTATGGATAAAAGCAGCTTTGCCAAGGAAAATCTTGAAAAGCTGGTAAACCGCGCCACAGAAGAGAAGAAAATTGATATTGCATCCTTACTGCAAAACCCTGAAGTGAAAGACTTAATCAATGGGTTTATGGCAGCAAAAGGCGCAACGCAAACAGCAAAAAATGTCGTCAGCAAGTCCGTTTCTTACGATGATAATCAACGCTAATCCATCAATATTTTCGCTTTTCAGGTAAGTTTTATACCTCAATATCGTCAAGTTACAGTTTATCTGTGACTTGACGTTTTATGAGCGTATCTCTTTTTAAGACCAAGGAAATTCGTTAAACATGTCAGAAACCCAAGATGTGAATCGCGAACAGGAAATTCTCGACAATGCCGTAGCAGAAGGTGGCGCGTATGAAATACTGCGCAGGCGCCTGACAGAACAAGGGCAGCAACTTCATCAAAAAGCGGCGCAACTGAATGACAGCCGACTGACTGAATTTGGTCAAAGCCAGATGGACATCATCGGGCGTATCCGTGTTCGTACTGAAAATAATTGCCAAGCCAGAGACATTGTTCGAGTCGGCGATTGGCTACTATTTGGCTATAACGTTTTTCTTGGTTTAAAAAAAGAAACGCACATTGAAGATGTTTTTTCACTCTACCAGCTCACTGAAAATGAAGGCGATTTTGATGTAGATGCTGTTCCTTATGAAGGCACCTTCCTCAGTGACACCCGCTTTGTTCAGGATTTTACTGAGCTCTACACCTATTACAAAAACACGCAGTTACTTCAATTAGTCGAACGCGATGGCAAGCTGTTAGCGAGCTTTCAAATTGGTGATCGGTTAACGGATGTGCGGGTTTTCCGCTGGTCAATTTCCAGCGATAAATCGCGTATTGAATACATCGATAATCGCGGTGAACGAGACATTGCCTTACCGCCAACCAACGATTTCGAATGGGTGCGTACCACACGAGAAAACACCGTAAATGGGCGCTATCCTCATATCAATATTCTCGATACCGTCTTTGTAGAAACGATTGGCGGCGACCTGACCATCAAATGTGAAAACAACACGGAAGATGGGCTAGGCATATATCGCGAAGCAGTACTTGATAAAAACCAATCCCTTGATGACGCCCAAATTGAATACGCACAGACTGGCAGCCTGATTTTACTCAAAATCCTGCCATATCGTGAAGAAAGCTGGCGTTATTTGGTTTACAACATCCTGAACCAAACCGTTCAGCGTATCGACGCGATTGGACAAGCCTGTGTACAGCTTCCTGAAGATCATGGCATTATTTTCCCAGGGGGCTACTACCTGCAAAATGGGGAGTATAAAACCTTTGAGCAGCCAATGGATGGGATGCGCTTTCGTCGCTTACGTCGTTCGCCCAATGGGGAAGATGTACTATATGTGTTTTACTCCCCCAACCAAGGTCGTATCGCCCTTTTCAACTACAATCTGATTGAACGTAAACTTGCAGTCCCATTAATTGGGCATGGTTATGCCATGCTAGAAGATGGCAAGATGGTCTTGTTCGAAGGGGAAAGTGATGAAGCCACCCGCGTTCACCCCATGCAAGTATGGCAAACGCCTTTTTATTCTGACGAGTTTGCAGACAAACAACCCGCTCGCGGTGGTTTTCTTGGGCGTATTGGCAACGCAGATTTAGTCCGTGGAATTTCCGAAATTCTCCATATCGCCAAAGAAATTGACGGTAACCACGTGTCAGTTTCACGCTACGAACAACTTAGCCAACAACCCAAAAACTTGCTGGATATTTTCTACTGGTTTAATGACGAGCAGTGCTTAGGCATTGGCAAGTTATTAAAAGAAATAACCCAAACCAGTGAGCTGGTTCTCGACGAGTATGAAAAAGTCGAAAGTATCCGCCAGCAATCCGCAAAATCCATGAATGAGGCAATCACTCGCCAAAAATCCTTACTTTCCCTCACGTTACCGGAAGGATGGACGAATATTCAACAATTTGTGGATGGATTAAATGCCTTAAATACCCAACAAGGACACCTGATTTCCCTACGGGAATTCCGCTATATGGATCTCACGACCCTCAGTGAGATGGAAACAGAAATTACTGACGCTCAGCAGCGTGTTTCTCAAGCTACCGCACTGTTTCTTGCCAGTGATAAAGCTCTACAACCGTTAAAAACTCAGCTGGCTACCTTTGAAGAGCAAATAGACAAGGCACAGACGAGTGCTCAGTTAGACACGCCAATGAATGACATGGAAAAAATGTCAGCGGATTTGGATATGCTCTCTAACTTAATGGCATCGCTAAGTTTCGATGATGTGACGCTACAAACACACATCATTGACGCCATTTCACAGATTTATGCGCAATTAAACCAATCTCGCGCTCGTCTACAACAAAAACGCAAATCCCAAACTAGCGTTGAAAGTGTGGCTCAATTTGGGGCTCAATTTCGTTTGTTTAGCCAAGGGATCACTAACGCACTCTCCCTTGCGACCGACCCTGAACGTTGTGATGATCAGCTATCTCGATTACTGGTTCAATTAGAAGAGCTAGAAAGTCAGTTTAGCCATCATGATGAATTTCTTGATGATATTTTAGCGAAACGCGAAGAGCTGCTGGAAACGTTTGAGTCTCATAAACAAACGCTCATTGATGACCGCCAACGTCGTTCACAGAATTTACTCACTGCCGCAGACCGATTATTAGAAAGCCTTCAACGCCGCACTGTACGCTTGCAAAACCAAGATGAACTGAATGCGTTTTTTGCCACCGATCCACTGGCACAGAAAACCCGTGAAATCATCGAAAAACTTCGGGAAATCAACGATAACGTTAAAGCCGATGATATCGATGCAAGGCTAAAAGCTTCCCGAGATCAAGCTATTCGTATTCTGCGAGATAAAACCGACATCTTTGAAGATGGCGGTAACATCATTAAGCTGGGTCGCCACCGTTTCAGTGTTAATACACAAGAGCTTGACCTCACTATTTTACCGAAAGATAACCAATTGTGGGTCTATCTCACGGGCACCGATTTCCAAGAGCCGATTGATAACGCTGAACTCGCGACCTTACAACCTTACTGGACAGCAAACCTTGAGTCTGAATCCGACACCGTTTATCGCGCAGAATACCTCGCTTATTCCATCATCTATGCGGCCGCAAAACGCCAAGATGGTTTAGATTATGACACCCTAAAGAGTGCCCTTTCTATCCCCGAGAAAATGGATAAATTGGTTCGTGATTTCGCCGCCCCGCGCTATAAAGAAGGCTACGAAAAAGGGATCCATGACCACGATGCCATTGCTATCTTGAAAAAGCTGATCCCTATCGGTGAAAGTGCTGATTTACTGCGTTTCAATCCAACCGCTCGCGCTATTGCCGCCATTTTTTGGCAGCATATCCAAAATCAGGAATACCCTGCTCAGTGGCCTGAGCGAGCAAGAACCGCGATGAACATTCGTCACTTATTCAATAACGATGACGCACTTCTCGACCTTCAAGCAGAGATCGAAGCAGATATCAGCTTATTCTTGCAAGATAACCCCATTGATTGCCAACTTCACCAGCAAGCTCAAGCCGCAGAATATCTGAGCTTTGCCTTAGCCAGAACGCCAATTGAGCTGATATACAGTAAGTATGCACGAGACTTAGTGAGTGCACTGCAAACACGTTTAGAAGACGCGCATATGTGGTTGGATTTTAACCGTTCACAACAAAACCTTGGTACACGTTATGCCCCACGCTGGGCATTACTGCAAAATTGGCTGCAAGGGTTATGTTCTATCGAGGAGTTTGCCCACCTACGCCCTTATATTCCAGGTGCGATTGCGATTATTATCTTAGATAAAATGGCATCCGCACGTTATAGCGAAGCCGATTTATACTTTAAAGTCAGTGGGCTACTAGGCGATCACCCCACTATCCATAACCAAACTCTCTCGCTAAGTTTGGATGACTATTTCAGCCGAATGCGCGAACAGCGTAAGCAATTCATTCCTGCATTTCGTCAATACCAAGCTTTGCGCCAACGTATTGTCAGTGAAGAACGCAGCCGCCTAAAACTCCATGAGTTCAAAGCGAAACCACTCAGCTCATTTGTGCGTAATAAACTTATCAATGATGTGTATCTGCCGATCATTGGCGACAACATGGCTAAGCAGATTGGCGCCCTTGGCGAAAATAAACGTACCGATTTAATGGGGCTATTGCTGATGATCTCCCCGCCGGGCTACGGTAAAACGACCTTAATGGAGTACGCGGCTGACCGCCTTGGCCTGATCTTTATGAAAATTAATGGTCCAGCCCTTGGACACGATGTGCTGTCTCTCGACCCAGAGCAAGCCCCCAATGCCACCGCTCGACAAGAGTTAGAAAAGCTCAATCTTGCCCTCGAAATGGGTAATAACGTGATGCTGTATGTGGATGACATTCAGCACACTCACCCTGAATTCTTACAGAAATTTATCTCCCTGTGTGATGGAACCCGCCGCATTGAAGGGGTATGGAAAGATAAAACCAAAACCTACGATATGCGTGGGAAAAAATTCTGCGTCGTGATGGCTGGTAACCCATATACCGAATCTGGCGAAGTATTCAGAATCCCAGATATGCTGGCTAACCGTGCAGATATTTATAACCTCGGCGAGGTATTAGGCGGCATGGATGATGCTTTTGCACTGAGCTATATTGAAAACAGCCTGACATCCAATCCTGTATTAGCACCACTGGCGCTGCGTGATTTAAACGACCTATACTTATTGGTGGATAAAGCCATGGGTAAATCCGTTTCTACCAATGCGCTCAGCTACCCCTACTCCGATGCCGAAATTAATGAAATAACCGCCGTTATTTCCCGCTTGCTAAGCTTGCGTGATGTCGTGCTGAAAGTGAATCAACAATACATTGCTAGCGCTGCACAGTCTGATAAATATCGAACTGAACCCGCATTCCGCCTACAAGGTAGTTACCGGAATATGAATAAACTCAGTGAAAAAGTTTCGTCGGTCATGAATGATGATGAACTGGAAAGATTGTTGGATGACCATTATCTCGGTGAAGCACAGTTACTGACGACGGGTGCGGAAGAAAACTTACTCAAACTGGCAGAGTTACGCGGTAGACTCAGCAAAGAAGACTCCGCTCGCTGGCAAAAAATCAAGAAAGATTTCTTGCGAAACAAAGCATTAGGCGGTGATAATGCCGATGTGGGCGATCGCGTAGTAACCCAACTCGCTCAATTGGTTGAAAGTGTACAATCTCTTGGACATCGATAATGAAAACTTGGCTAAGCCCGCGCATTAAACTGCTTATTACTCTTGCGGGTTTACTGATAGCGATTCAAATCGTCAATAGCTTAAGTGGCTATTCACTTGTCAGTTTCGGCATCCAGCCGAGGACAACCCATGGGCTGATGGGGATTATTTTTGCCCCACTGATCCATGGCGATTGGGCTCATCTTCTCAGTAATTTGCCCCCATTACTGATTTTAAGTGCTTTACTCCTACACGATTCCATCCGGAAATACGCTTATGCCAGCGCCTTCATCATTGTGATTGGCGGTGCCATCGTTTGGCTTATCGGCAGAAATGCACTGCACATTGGCGCTAGTGGCTGGATTTTTGGGCTATGGGGTTTGTTAATTGCCCAAGGCTTTTTTCGCCGAAAATGGCTAGACATCGTCATCGCCCTGTTGGTGCTGTTTTATTTCGGTGCAATGGCAAGCGGACTATTGCCCGTTCATCAAAAAATTTCCACGGAATCCCATATTGCAGGTGCGATTGCAGGGATTGCCTATGCGTGGATAGCCAATAAAAAATCGAAAATAGCGCAATCTGCTAATTCTCCGAAGGGCGCGCCAAAGTAACTCGATATACACAACGCCCCGCGCCATCTAGTAGATATTGTTCCCGCTCAACATGGACGCTTTCCCCTAATACTTCACGGAATAATGCAAGCTCGGAGCGGCAAAAATTTTGACACGCGGTCGCCGCTGCGCAGATAGGGCAATGGTTTTCAATAAACAACCAGCCATCCTCATCATGCTCAACTTTTGCCATATAACCTTCTTCGCTACGCACCTCAGCTAATGCCGTTAAGCATTTCTCTAATGGTAACCCTTGGCAACGTGCTAAATATTTACTGCGACTCTCCGCTTCTCGCTGCTCAATCAGTTTTTCTAGCCCTGACTCACCAAAAATAGTTTTTACTGAATCTATTAACTGCAAGGCGAGCTGAGCATGAGTATCAGGAAAACGCTGATGCCCCAATTCTGTTAATACCCAATTTTGTCGAGGACGACCCGCACCTGACTGAGCCGTACATTGAACCCCCTCTACTAGCCCTAATGACGTCAACTTTTGGACATGCTGGCGAGCCGCTTCCCCCGTTAAATTCAGATCATCTGCAATGACGGAGGTGGAAATAGGTCCTTTCGTTTTAATGCAAAACAGCACCTTATCCACCGCCTGAGTCAGATTTAGATTATCAAAGTAATTACTTGCTTTATTCATAGTGTGATTTTATTATCCAAGTCAATACTTGGATAATACCTCTTTCTTCACTCTTTCGTCCAGCAGGTCTGTGTATGAGCAATAAAACTGTCACTGAACTCAATGAAACAGGCACCGAACAACAAGGAAAATGGGCCGATTTACTCAGCGGTACCAATGCATTATTAACTATTGCTCTCACGGGTGGCGTTGCATTACATGCCATTAATATTTATATCGTCACCACTATCCTACCAAGCGTCGTCAACGATATTGGTGGTCTTGAATACTATGCATGGAACACCACGTTATTTGTGGCGACTTCCATTATTGGCTCAGCCTTATCCAGTAAAGTTCTGGACAGTTTGGGACCTAAATGGGCTTATCTCTTTGCTCTAGCGCTATTTTCCTTCGGTTCTATTTGGTGTGCATTATCACCTTCAATGCTGACGTTATTAGGGGGGCGCGCCTTGCAAGGACTGGGCGGTGGAATGTTGTTCGCACTTAGCTATGCGCTGATCCGGATTGTCTTTACGCCAAACTTGTGGTCTCGTGCCATGGGGGTCATTTCCGGTATGTGGGGGATCGCGACACTTTGTGGTCCCGCCATTGGCGGAATTTTCGCGCAGGGCGGTCATTGGCGCTGGGCTTTTTGGGCTTTACTGCCCGTCGCTGTTTTACTGGCAATCATTGTTATCAATCAACTACCTAGAAAAAAAAATCAACAACCACAGTCAAATAAAATTCCAGTTTTAGCTATTTCACTCTTGGTTATTTCCGTGCTTGCCATCTCAATCGGTAGCTTATCAGAAAGCTTACTCAGCAATCTTGTTGGCTTACTCATCGGTATTGCCTTGCTTATCACCATTGCGTTCATTGATGGAAAAAATGGAAAGCGTTTACTCCCTACAGGGGCTTACTCCCTGAAAACTCAACTTGGGATGATCTTCCTGACGATGTGCCTGCTAGTGGGAGGAATGACTACAGAAATTTATGTGCCTTATTTCTTGCAAACCATTCACCAGTTTTCGCCTTTGATGGCGGGGTATTTAACCGCAGTCATGGCGGCGGGTTGGACGGTGGGCGCATTACTGAGCGCCAATAAAACGGGCGCTATTGTCCTGCGTATTCTCAAGATGGGTCCGGTCATCATATTTATATCATTGGTTATTTTAGCGATACTGACACCCAATTTAGCATTAGTGGACTCTATGCTGCTGTTTGCTCTCTATTTACTCGCCATGATGGGGGTTGGTTTAGGCATTGGCGTATGTTGGCCACATTTGGTACTGCGGGTATTTAAGGCTGCGCCAAAAGGAGAAGAAAACCTCGCCTCTTCCTCTGTTATCACTACTCAATTATATGCGACCGCATTATCCGCAGCATTAGTGGGTGTGGTGGTCAACAATAGCGGGTTGATTAGCCCTGGAGGGTTAGTCGGAGCTCAACAAGCATCTGTATGGCTATTTGCTCTGTTTGCTATTAGCCCATTCTTGGCAGCAATTTTAATTCGCAAAGTTAAATAATTAAGTCGCTGAAGGATACTCAAACGTGAGTATCCTTTTCTTATATTAACTATTTTTTAAATAAAAATAATGGATTAGATATCATTCTATTAAGATGCTTATTGGTTTTGATTTCGATAAGCGACAAACATTCAGGACCATGCAGTACTTTTTGTTGATTCAAGCATGTTTGTTTAAATGCTGGTTCAAACAGATTTAACCGCACATACTTCTCGTGTAATTCAGGGTGCTCTTCCTGATATTCATGAATATTATCCGCAACCAATCGCCAGAAATCATCCTCATCTAAGCATTGGTTTTTATCTAAAATAACAGCCATATAGCGGAAGAAATAGTCGAATGATTCAGTCCAAAAGTGTTCAATTTTCTCACTGTCTAACATAGTGTAAGCGCGTTCAACTAGTGCCTCAGGTAACTCACCTTCATGGTTTAAAATACCGACCTCTTCCGCAATGTCCTTCATGAAAATGCCGGCAGGTTTGTCCTCTTCAATAATCAAAATAACGTTTTCACCATGAGGCATAAATACAACATCGTAAGCGTAGAAGAGATGCAATAGCGGCGATAAATAGCGTTTTAAATACTCACGTATCCATTCTCGCCCAGACAGACCGGATGCTTTGATTAATTCAATAAGGAAAGATGTACCGTGGTTATCAATATGGAGTAATGACGCCATGGTCATTAATCGCTGATTTTTATCGATTTTATCATATGGATTTTCTCGCCACAGTGCGGACAACATATGTTTTTGAGGTGATTCCTCAGTGATGACCCTTTCAAACAAAGTGTCACGGTATCCTATTGCGGCAACTTCTTTCAGTAGTTTGAAATTTTTATCAATCAAATAAGCATCTTGTGAAAATATGTTATCGAGACTTTCATTAACTGCCGGTGCCGTTTTCATTGCATAGGGGGAAAGCCCGCGCATAAATCCGGAATTAAAAATCGAGATGGCTAGCTTGATATAACGCTTATTTGGCTGACTGACATTGAACAGTGTTCGAATCGATTGCTGGGCCTTATAAGAATCAGAACTTATTCCTAAGTAAATAATTTTTTTACGAGCAATATCAGCTGCAAATCGAATTAAGACCTTTTCACGCCACTGCCACTGATGCACTGGCATCCAGTAGTAATCTTCGTTCAACACCTCATTCTGTTGAAGTACTTCATTGAAATGACTAATTTCCTCTTTAGAGAGCTCTGAATGGATTAAATCTTGGTAATTTAATGAGGAAATTGCACTGAACGTAGCTTTCTCTTTATAAACCGCAATCCACACAACATGTTGTTGAGCGCCACATTCTGGGGAATATTTAAGAGAATCAATGAAATCAAACCCATTGCACCCTTTATTGGCGACTAAAACGGGATGCCCTTCATCCATCGTAGATTCTATTAATTGATAATCGGCATGTATTAGTGCTTCGGCGTTAAGGCGATCCGCAGTTCGCTTATAGGCCCAACTGTTTAATGTCGAGATCATTTCATCAACATGTATGGGTAGTAGCGATTTATCTACCTCTAAAAACTCAAATAATTCAATGAACAGTTCTAAGGCATCAATAGGAACTTCTTGTTCTTGTTTATATTTTTTAATGGAATCGAGACAAATATCTAAATGCTCTAAGAGATACTTCTTCGCTTTGAAATGATAGCGAACCTGTTGGCTATCAATCTTAAAAACATAATTATCTTCACCGATTAATATCGGTGTGATAATTCTTTCATGGGTAAGCTCCGTTAGGAGCTTCTTTGTCATCATTTTGTTCGCCGCGAGCCAACTTTTTTGAGTCAAGTAATTATCACGGAAAATTAAACTATCACATTGTTCTAATTGCATAAATACCCTCATTTCTCATTCTTACCAGATTGAAAATGCAGAGTAAGTAAAATGCGATAGATAGACCATTTTAAAGGGTGTTAGATATACATACTTATTAGATAATTTTGAAATTAATGAAAAGTGCGCTTTTATTTAGCGCACTTTGTTCTCAATTTTTAGACCATATTATTTAGGCAATATAATTTAGACAACATTGCTTAGGCTGTACGCTTTTGGCGAAAGAAAAACGGCAACACAACAATACTCACCACCAGCACGATTATCGTGGCAATCATGACAGACATAAATGCGCTATCAAATGCCATACTCGCCTGATTTACTAAGAGATTTGCACTATCTTGCGGTAACCCTTCTGCCACAATTAACGCTTCATCGAGGCTATCGTAAGCTTTATCCGCGACAGATAGACTTTCGGGTAATGTTAACTTCGACGTATAAATTGCGGTCATCAACCCCCCCATAAACGTGACGCCCAGTACACTACCTAACTCATAAGCGACTTCCTCAATGGAGGCGGCCATCCCTGCTTTTTCATCTGGCGCATTCAGCATAATAGTGGTGGAAGCCGTGGTAAAAATGGCACCGAGCCCAAAGCCAACGCAAAATAAAAATGACAGTAACACAATGCCTGTAGAGGATTTGAACACCCACGTTAACCCTGCAACACCAATTAGCGTACAAGTGAATCCCAAAATCATCATCAATTTGGCACCGACTTTATGCAAATACATACCCGCTAAAGGCGCAGCGAGTACCGATGCGATAGGGATCGGAATAATGTACAACGCAGCCTCAAATGGGGTATACCCAAGAACCAACTGCAAGCGCTGGCTCAACAGCAATTCAACCCCCACAATAATAACCACAGACAAAATTGCCATCATAATCCCTGCAAAAAATTGCGGGTCACTGAGCAACTTGAAATCCAGCATGGGTTTTTCGGCGGTTAACTGTCGACGGCTAAAAATGACCAAAAATACAATGCCTACCACAGCCGCTATCAGCAACGTAAACCAATCAATATTCGGTTTACCCAGCTCTTTTAAGGCATAAATTGAGCCAATCAAGCCTACCAAAATAAATAAAGAGCCTAAATAATCAATAGGTTGATTAGAATTCTTACTACTTTTCGGAATTAAATAGAGTGCAAAAGGGATCACCAACAGAACCACTGGTACGTTGATCAAAAATACAGAGCCCCACCAAAAATGATTAAGCAATATACCACCAACTAGGGGTCCTATAGCCGCACCACCGGATGCCACAGCAGACCAAATACCAATCGCCAGCGCTCGCTCTTTAGGATCTAAAAATACTTGGCGAACAATTGCTAACGTCGCTGGCATACTAATCGCAGCACCGACCGCTAAAAAACCACGAGATAAAATTAAGCTGAATGCTGTTGGTGAAAATGCTGCACACAAAGAGGCAAGTGCAAATAGAGGCAATCCAAGTAGAAACATAAATTTATGCCCTACTTTATCACTTAACATTCCCGCAGCAGGTAAGAGACCTGCCACGACTAACGGATAAGCATTCATAATCCATAATTTTTCAGATGCTGTTGCACCTAAATCATGGGTTAACTTAGGTAACGCGGTATATAGTACGGTGACATCAATGACGATGAGAAATAACACACTCGACACTAATAGGAGGATAATCCAACGTTTATAATCTGTTATCATAAAATCTTCTCAACTTGTTTAATTGATCACCTTGATGGATGATCGTGTTACAATATAATTCCATACGTACGTATTGAAAAGAGGTTTTTTTTAAATGGGACGTCAACGAACGATTGATCGTGAGAAAGTGCTGGAAGCAGCAGAAGAGATTGTTATCAAACAAGGTGCTACTGCACTCACGATTGATGCAGTCGCCAAATCAATGGGGATTTCCAAAGGTGGAGTCCAATACTGCTTTGGTAATAAAGAAGCGTTAATTGATGCGATGTTTGAACGTTGGGGTCACTCTTATGATGAAATTTTTAACCAAAAAATCGCGGAGGATAATTCCCCTGAGGGTCGCGTAATCGCCCACATGAAAGCCACTGCCGATCACGATAAAACCAGTATTGCCAAAGGTGCTGCGTTAATGGCATCACTGCTTCAGACGCCTGAATATTTAGAAAGTACTCGTAAGTGGTATCGAGAACGTATTGCAAACTTAGATTTATCGACTGAAAGGGGTAAACGTGCCCGACTGTTATTTTTAGCCACTGAAGGCGCCTTCACGTTACGCTATTTTGGTTTAATGGATATCGATGACGAAGAATGGCAGGGGATTTTTACCGATATGATCAGCGAATTTAATAAGCCTTAATCGCAAGGCATATATTGCTATATGCCTCTACTTGATTGTTATTTGTTATTTCTTATTTTTTATCGTAAACACTCGGTACAAATACATTTCGTTCGATCATTTTTTCAATTTGCTTGTTCAAAATGGTTTCGCGATAGTGTTTATGATTACCCTGTGGCTCATTCAGATACGTATTTTTTGGGTAGATTGGATTTTCATAAATGAGCTGGGCGCATTCAGTTCGAATATCTTTCAGCCAGTTACTGACCGAAGCATTCGCGCGATGATAGCGCATCGCTTCAATGTCAATCACCCCGTAAACATAGGTTGACCCGTTAGTATCTTCTTGTTTACCAACAATTTTACCTTTGTAGTCGACTATCAGTGAACGGCCGCCACCACAGTCAATAGGCGCTTGCGTGGTTGGAAACATATACATTGAGCCAATATTAGGCGCGACAACATAGAAGTTATTTTCCAATGCTCGGGCACGGTTGGATATCTCAAACAAGTCATTTTCAGTAAATGGTGTCGGTAATGATGCTCGATACACCACTTCAGCTCCATTTAATGCCAGACCTCGACCATTTTCAGGAAAATTTCCTTCCATCGCCATCATGATCCCTAAACGACCAATTTCGGTATCAACAACAGGCCAAAAAGACTGTAATGAGCGTCCATATTTTTTAATCCACTCATCATACAGATCATGAGGAGATGCCGACCGCTCACAGGGCAGTAAAGAGGACATTTTATGGTGTTTCAGAATAATGTTACCTTTCGGGTCAATAATAAACCCGACGTTAAACATAATTCCCGGCCAATCAGGATCACGTGTTTTCGCCTGCGCCATGATGTAAACATTTTGAGATTTCGCTAACTCACCTAACCTATCGGTTTCTGGGCCTGGGATATCAATAGCCCCGTCTTTTAAGAATTCCGCAATAGGCAAATCCAGCGCTTCATCATTGAAGCCTTGTAATGCACCCTCCGGGAGGACGAGTAACCTCACGGGAAGATCTAATGAAGATAGCCACAGCGCACCATGGGATAGCTCTTCAAGATGGTCGATATTTTTCATAATATCGCTACGCGTTTTTATTCCCCACGTTGTTGGCACTAAACCCACTACACCATATGGCTTTATCATAATAATTCTCCGATTTTATTTTCGAGTTACCTGCATTTTGCATTGTTCAAAAATCAAACTCATCGAATATTATTCATATGTTAATTTTATGTCAAATATATATTAATTTTCATTTTATGGATATTTACGCTTAGTTTCATCACTATTCATAACTAATATTTCAATTAAAAATTTAAGCTATAAACATATTAATAACCTGCTATAAACCCTATTTATTACAAATATAACCTAACGTTACTTTTGTTTTATACAGTTGCAAATCAATTTGTTACGTAATTTTAAATCTTTTTAATTTCTGCATGAAAGTAATATAGGAATACATTTTCATTTATAAAATAAAAGGAGAAATAAATATAAATCTTAAGATTTATTAATATTTAATACAAAAACAAAAAATGCATGAAATATCCGCTTACTGCATTTATTGTACATTTCATTAACATTTCTATTGTGATTTAACTTAAAAAAGTAAAGTGTATTGTCGGCTTTTCAGATTTAAAAAATATACGTACTTGCCATTAAAAAAATATCGATCGAATAACGATTAGAGAGTGATTTATGACAATACAAACATCTGAAATTACATCTGTATCCTCAAAACGCACGACCTTTAAAGTCATGCTGGTTTGCTGGCTAAGCATTTTATTTGAAGGTTATGACGTCGGGGTTATGGGTGCGGTTTTACCCACACTCTCTGAATATAAAGAGTGGAATTTAACCCCAATTGAATTAGGCGCCTTGAGCAGTTATACCCTCGTGGGAATGTTCTTTGGTGCTTTTATTATCGGAACGTTAAGCGAGTTATATGGTCGACGACGCATGCTATTAATCTGCGTTACGCTGTTTTCGTCCACCATGTTAGCCACCGCTTTAGCGCCAACACCTTGGTTTTTTGGATTAATGCGATTTATCGGTGGTATCGGTCTTGGGGGGGTTATTCCTGTCGCTGCCGCCCTCACAATAGAATATTCCCCAACCGAAAAAAGATCGTTCAACTATGCCATCATGTACTCGGGCTATTCACTCGGTATTTTATGTGCTGCACTCGTTGCTATCGCTATTCTTAGCCAATTTGGTTGGCGTGGCGTGATGATAGTCGGTGCTTTACCCTTGCTGTTAATCTGGCCGATGTCTCGCCTGTTACCTGAATCTATTGAATACCTCAACAATCGAGGGTTACACGATAAAGCGAAAAAATTGGCTGAAAAGCTTGAAGTTACCTATCACGAACCTGTGAAACACGAAAAACAAGCTTCCCGCAGTTTAAAAGAAGTGGTTGCGATTATCTTTTCCAAAGACTACCTACGAGCAACTTGCTGTTTCTGGGTTGCGCTGTTTTGTGGTGGTTTCATTGTTTACGGGCTCAATACTTGGCTACCCTCCATTATGCGTAAAGAGGGTTACGATCTGGGCTCCAGCTTAACCTTCTTAGTGGTGTTCAGTTTGTCTTCAGCACTAGGTGGGTTATTCCTCGGGAAAGTCGCCGATAAATGCGGCGCTAGAGGAACTGTTGCGTTCTTCTTTATGCTTGGCGCTATGGGTATTGGTTTGATGGTATTTAAACAAAATATCTATATGAACTATTTACTTGTCGGTCTTGCTGGGATTGGCTGCATTTCTGCACCACTCATCCTAACGGGCTATGTTGCGCATTTCTATCCATCAAGCGTACGGGCTTCTGCAACCGGTTGGACAATGAGTATTTCCCGTGTAGGTGCCATGTCTGGACCGATGTTTGGAGCGTATATTGCCAGCTTGGGTGTCGCAAGTAGTTGGAACTTTGCAGCATTCTCAGCCGTAACCGTCATTGGCGGTATTGCTGTCATGCTACTTCCTAGTAAGCGTCTATAGATAATAGATAAAAAATCCCCTCTACCATTGAGAGGGGATTTTTTATCTATTATCTATTCAGGATTATCACCAAAAACGGTTAATTTGCTCACGCAATGCTTCAGCCGTCGCTTTTCCTTTTTCCCCGACCAACGCTCGACCGGCAATAAAGGCTTTCGCTTTGATGCCTTCAAAAAGGTGAATATCTTCTGGCACAATACCGCCTGTTATCGACAATTCGAGACCTAAATCAGAAAGTTGGCGCATTTTGGTAAGATCTTCAGGCCCCCAACCGACTCCGGCTAATTCAGCATCACGGGAACGGTGGTAAATCGCCTGTTTGATCCCTAAATCCACCCAGCGCTGCGCATCGTCTAATGTCCAATTACCATACAGCTCAATTTGAATTTCACGCTTAAATTCATCCGCCACTTTTTTACACGCAGTGATGGTGGCAATATGCGCGGCCGCAGAAACCGTGATCCAATCGGCTCCGGCTTCGAATGCCATTTTGGATAAAATAGCGCCACCATCTGTCGTTTTCATGTCACACACAATAATGTGGGATGGATGATTACGACGCAGCGTCGATACCGCATTCATTCCTTCGGCAAAAGCTAAAATGGTACCAATTTCAATTACATCAACAAAAGACTCAACGTTATTAGCGACTACCAGCGCATCTTTCAGATTCGTTTGGTCTAATGCAATTTGAATTAAAGGTTTAGTCATTTGATTATCCTAGTGTTTTAGATTAATTCGGAGATTTCATACATAGCGGCTTAAGCTAATGCAGCATCAATCACCTGATAAACATCTTCAGCGCTGGTACAGCGGCGAATTTTATCGAGGTCAATCCCCGTTTCGCTCTCCTCATCATCCAACACTTGAGTCACTTCCATTAAACCTTCCATATGCTCATCAGAAGAGCTACCCGCTAAAGTGATCAAGACATCTACAGGTTCACTTTCCCCATCAAATACAATGGGTTCTTTAAGAGTGACTAAAGCAAAAGCTGTTTTTAAGACACCATTTTCAGGGCGAGCATGAGGCAAGGCTAAATTAGGAGCAATACAGATATAAGGACCTAACTCTTTGACGCTGCTAATAATTGCTTCATGGTAGTCCGGTAAAATCGCACCTGATGCAATGAGCATATCGGTGCCAATCTTAATCGCATCCTGCCAATTATCCGCCGAGGCGTGTAACTGAATGGAATTGTTCTCCATTAGAGATTGTTTAAAACCCATGGCATTGCTCTCCTATGGTCATGGACACTCATCACTGAATACCCATGACAAATTTAGTTATTGGATTTATTTCGATTCACTAAAGTTATTATGAATAATTGACAGTAATTCATCGCCGAATGAGTTCGGGTTTAACATGTTCTGAACGCCCAGAATGAATTTGCCTTCCCCTGCATCCATTTCGGATGAGAGATGCTTGGATGAAACAATGATATCGGTGTTCGCCAATTTTGATTTGTAATCCGAGACCGCGCAGGAATCCATAACATGAGGAATGCCCTTACTTTCAAGATATTTGGCAATTTTCATTTTCATCATCATTGATGAACCCTGCCCATTACCACACACGGCGAGGATACTGACAGGTCTAGCACTGCTTGAAATAGGTTGCTGGGTTTGCTCGTTCTCAATATTCTGCGCTACCTGTGGCTCTACCACCGCAGCCGCTTGAGCATCTTCTTCCGCACGCAATCTTTTTGATGCAAAGTACATATAAACAAATGACAGTCCAATCAACACAAAGAAAAAATATTTTGAGAAAGAGAGACCTTGCATCACAGGTGGGAAAACTAATGCCCAGTCAGCCATTCCCATCCAGCCGCTAAAATCCGTTCCTTGTTGGCTAAATAACGATATCGCCCATGCCGATCCAAAGACCTCAATAATCCCCATCACAAAACAGATTTTCATAACGGCTTTCCAGCCACCAAAATGGTTAGCAAACACCCCTATCGTGGCATTAGAGAAGAACATCGGAATAAAGCCTGGAATAATCATGATCGGAGAGCTTAATCCCAACATGATTAACACCGCAGTAAACTGACCTAATGCCCCCCACATGAAACCAAACACCATTGCATTTGGCGAGAATGCGTAAATTGCGGCGCAGTCAATGGCAAGGACAGCATTAGGAATAACACGCTCAGAAATTCCTTTAAATGCTTCAGACAGCTCGGCGACAAACATCCGCACCCCAGTCACGATGATCTGAATGGCGACTGCGAATTTCAAACCGGTTTCTAAAATATAGATACTCCAATGGGTTTTCCCTGCCATTTCTTGCAGGTTAGTTAATCCAAAGGAAAGGAGGATGATACCGAAGAAAACCGTCATAACAATGGCAGTGGCAGCAATGCTATCATGGAAAATATGCAGCCATTTCGGCAACTTAAGATTATCGACGCTATCATTTTTATCACCGAGCTTATGCGCTATTTTGGTAGCAATCCATGATGCGACTTGTTGCTGGTGACCAATTGAAAACCCAGCTCCACCAGTGACAGATTCCGTTGGCTTAAACATAATATTGGACGAAATGCCCCAATATAACGCCATCAGAATTGCAGAATAGATAATGGTTTCCCACATACTGGTTCCCAGCACAAAATAGAATACTGCAATCAACCCTGCTTGCTGGAACATGATATGCCCCGTCAGCATAATGGTGCGTATTCCCGTAATACGACGGAACAGAACCAACAGTATGTTAATACCCAATGCAATCAGCACCGTATAACCCACCCATGAATAGTTATCTCCCATGGTTTCCATGGTCGCCATCATTGAGGTATAAGGGTCAATAACTGAGCCGGTAAGGTGATGATACTCTGACATTTTGGCAATGACAGGTTTAAAACTGGAGACTAATGTGTCGGCACCCACTTGCACTAACATAAAGCCGACGATGGTTTTAATGGTTCCTTTTAGGATGGTCGTACCATCTCTCTTTAGAAGCCAGTAGCCAATCAACGTGACTAATCCCAGTAATAACGGGGCTTTTGTCATCACTTGGCTGTAAAAAATATAGAATGAGTCGTACAGAAAATCCATATTTTTACCCCTAAATCAAATTTAGTGTGAATTATTATCTTATTTAAAAGTACATTACCCTGATCACAGACAAGCATTATCACGCTATAATCAAACAGTTTATCAATTCAATCACTCAAATACATTTTGCAATCATAAGTAATCATTAAGTGCTCATTTATGATTGTTTAAAGTGATACTTTTTGACCAGCAAAAAACCCTACATTTGCTGTGTCGATCACAACAAATATAGTAAAAATGATATTTTACAGTTAGTTATATGTTTTATTTAACATGGGTAATTTTTGAAATTAGTAAGTTGACAATTTTCATTGTGATCATATAGAATCAAATCTAATCATTTTGAATCAAAAGTTGTCATACTGACTATCACCACTCACGACGAAAAATGATTATACAGAAATAAGGCGCGACACATGAATGAGACACAAAGACATCATGAAATTTTGTCTTTATTGAAAGAAAATCAAATCATTAACGTATCTTTCATTACAGAGCATTTTAATATCTCGCCTGCAACCGCCCGTCGAGATATCGCCAAACTGGATGAGCAAGGTAAGCTCAAAAAAATACGTAATGGTGCGGAGCGCATTGAAGAGAAAAAACGCAAATGGTCACCACTGAATATCAACAGTACCGATCATTACGAAGAGAAATCACAGATTGCGGTAAAAGCAGCGGAGCTTTGCCAACCCGGAGATAGCGTTGTTATCAACTGTGGTTCCACCGCATTTTTGCTAGGACAGCAGCTTTGTGGAAAAGGCGTGCAAATTGTGACCAACTATTTCCCGCTAGCCAGCTACTTGATTGAAGAAGAACACGAGGACGTGATTCTGATTGGCGGGCAATATAACCGAATACAAGGTATTTTTCTTAACCCAGCCCTCAGCACATTGATGGGCTATGCCGGAAACTGGATGTTTACCTCAGGGAAAGGGTTAACGGAAGCAGGGCTGTATAAAACAGATATGCTGACTGCCGTTGCTGAGCAACAGATGCTTGATCGCATAGATAAACTGGTTGTCGTTGTGGATAGTTCAAAAGTGGGAAGTCAAACTGGCATGCTTTTTTGCCCCACAAATAAAATTGACTATCTGATCACAGGTAAAAGCGCCGACCCGAAAATTCTCCAAGCCATCAAAGCCCAAGGCACGCAAGTCATCCTTGTATAATTAGACTAACAATCTAATTCAACGAATTAACAAATTTATTCTGTATTTCGCCTTATTTTCATTAATAAGGCGCTAATCCCCTACATTTGAAATTCTGGATAGGAAAGGTGTTGCTATGAGTAAAGTAAATGAAATTACCCGTGAATCTTGGATTTTAAGCACATTCCCTGAATGGGGAACATGGTTGAATGAAGAGATTGAAAAAACCGTTGTAGAGCCAAATACCTTCTCTATGTGGTGGCTAGGCTGTACAGGTATTTGGTTGAAAAGCGCAGGCAACACCAATATTTCCATCGATTTTTGGTGTGGAACTGGCAAAAAGACACAGAAAAATCCGCTGATGAACCAGCAACATCAAATGATGCGAATGGGGGGTGTTGAAGCATTACAGCCTAACCTACGTACCTCAATCTTCCCTCTTGATCCCTTTGCAATTAAAGATGTTGATGCCATTTTGGCATCCCATGATCATGCCGATCATATTGATGTTAACGTCGCTGCGGCGGTACTGCAAAACTGTGGCGATCATGTGAAATTTATCGGCCCACAAGCCTGTGTCAATCTGTGGACTGGCTGGGGTGTACCAGAAGATCGCTGTATTGTGGCAAAAGTCGGTGATGTGATTGAAGTGGGCGACATGAAAATTCGCGTACTGGATTCATTCGACCGAACAGCGCTAGTGACCTTACCAAAAGGTGTTTCGTCCTATGACAAAGCAATTTTAGATGGTATGGATGACCGTGCAGTGAACTATTTAATTGAAACCACAGGCGGTTCGCTCTATCACTCTGGTGACTCTCACTATTCCAACTATTACGCCGCACATGGTAACCGCTACAATATCGATGTTGCACTGCTTTCTTTCGGTGAAAACCCGCGTGGCGTCACTGATAAAATGACCTCATCCGATATTTTACGTGCCGCAGAGTCTTTAGATTGCACCACCGTCATTCCATTCCACCACGATATTTGGGCAAACTTCCAAAATGATCCACGTGAAATTGAAGTGCTGTGGAATATGAAAAAAGAGCGCTTACAATATAAATTTGCCCCATTCTTCTGGCAAGTCGGAGGAAAATATACCTACCCAACGGATAAGGGGCGTATGCATTATCAGCATTTCAGAGGCTTCCAAGATATCTTTAAAAACGAACCTGAATTGCCGTATAAAGCCTTCTTGTAAGGTTGATATCGATTAAAAAAACAAAATCCGGTAAGGCGCATTCCTTACCGGATTTTTATTATCTTAATAAAACCGCTAACTTTATGTTAATCACAAAAATAGTGATTAAGGGATCACGCCCAGCAATTTAAACCAAAAATAATCCAGCGGCACCAAGAGGAAAAAGGTCAAAATAAACAAGATAAGGCACAATCTAATCCCATCCATTAACGGGACTTTTCCCATCCCCATCGCTACGACGATCGGAGACGCTTGGTAAGGCAACAATGGTGTTGAATAACCAATCACTTGCACCATAAGAACCGCAATCAGTGGGAAACCGGTAGCATTAGAGAGTGACTCTGCTAATGGGGTATAAAGCGCAGGAACACCATTGGCTGTCACTACAAAATTTAAACCGCTGGTCAGACCCACCAAACTACCAAAATCTATAAATGGGTTATTTGGATCAAGTGGTAGCATCTTCTGTAAGTAAGTACCAACCACCATGCCTACATTGGAATAACTCACTAATGTGGCAAGGCTCAAAATCCCTGCTACATAAATACACGTGCGGATATTCACGGCTTTCACAAACTCGTCATTGGTGACAAACCCGACTTTCGGCAGTAAACAAAAACACGCGGCCACCAGCCCAACCCACGCAGGAGAAATATCATGAGCGGTATCCGTGATCCAAAATAACAACGTTATCGCTAATACGATGCCTAGCTTTTTCTCATCACGGCTCATCGGCGGTAAGGTTTTCTGCTCAGCTACTGGCTGCAATTTAGCGGGAAATAGGAAATAAATGCACAGAACAACCAACGAACCTTTGATAAGCCCTAAGATCGGCATATGCAGGAACAGATAATTTAAATAGGAAAGTTTAAGGTGATACGTGGTTTCTATTGCCCCCGCCATCACTAAATTAGGCACGTTGGCAGGCAATATTGTTGCCGACAGTTGGAAAGTACCAAAACCCACCGCCAGCGCTAATCCAATGCGTCCTCGGCTACCACTTTGTAACCCAACTTTGTCCGCAATCGCCATGACAATTGGCATTAATAATGCGATTCGCCCCATATTCGACGGCATAATAAATGCCAGTCCATAAGCGAGGATTACCACACCAATAATCAGCTTTAGCCATGAACTCGTGAAACGCCCTGAAATATGTTGAGCGATACGCTCCGCCAGCCCCACTTTATTGATGGCAAACCCGAGAATGAATCCACTCAGTACCAACCAAAATGCTTCTGAGGTAAACCCAGAAAAAATGACATTGGTCGGTGCTAAATGTAAACATGCCGCTGCGGCTAAAAACAGTAATGCAACCAGATATTCTGGTAACTTCCCTGTCGCCCAAAACCCTATTGTGATTGCGATGACAACCGCACTCAACCATTCTATGTCTGCCATCCACGTCGCCTTTATCTTGGTTTTATTATTTTCAATTATTGCTCGAAACTGCATCAAGAAAATTAAGTATACGTGAAATTAATACTCTATAGATGTATATATAACAAACTAAATACCATCGGTTTGTTATAGTTTATAAAGGTGACTTTATATACATTTAACTTTATTTTTTAACACTATAATAAATAAAGTAAACAATATGATTATACCGATTCCTTACTCAAAATATGTAGACCACCTCATCACCCAAAATAAAACAATCCCCAATGAATTAACTAAATCACAGCTCCATATCTTGGCTGTTAACAATATTCAATCTCAATTAATAAAGAGCAAATCTATTGAAATGATTGATAAATTTTCAGCTCAGATCCAATGCGGTAATATTTCGGTTAAAAATCTAAGAAAAATTGGCGAGGGTAGCTACGGAAATGCATATCGTTTTGAAAATTACGTTATAAAAGTGCCAAAAAAACCAGACCAGTTCGCACCAGAGTACGCTACCTGCAAAAGAACTTCGCGTATATTAAATGAAATCAATGGTCATCATTTTTCCAGAACCTCCACCTTACCCGATACAGGCCAGCGTATTTTAATCACTAAATTTGTCGATGGTGAAGATGCCCAACCATTAGAAGCCTTTGATTTTATAAAATCTCACCAACGTATCCTTCATGATTTTTATGTACAGGGAAATGTGAAGAAAGATAAACAGGGTAAATTATATTTAATCGATGCTGATCAAGTCACTCTATCTTATCAAGGCCGACGAAATTCAATAGCGAGTGAAGAGTTTTATGAAGATTTTGAATGTTTTCGTGGAGAGGAGCTGGTGGTTCCCAAAAGAATGAAATCGCCAGAAAAATACAGTTTAGACTGAATATCTTGGTGGTAATAAAAAGCCAGTATAACTAAATCCGCCATACTGGCTGTATTTTTAAAGCAGTGGATGATTACTCAACCGTCACCGATTTAGCGAGGTTACGCGGTTGGTCTACGTCAGTCCCTTTGATTAAGGCGACATGATAAGACAGGAGTTGTAGAGGAACAGTATAGAAAATTGGTGCAATTAACTCTTCCACATGAGGTAGAGAAACAATTTTCATATTTTCGCTCGCTTCAAAACCTGCATCTTGGTCAGCAAACACATACAGTAAACCGCCACGCGCACGCACTTCTTCAATGTTAGATTTCAGCTTTTCTAGCAATTCGTTATTTGGTGCAACGATGATGACTGGCATATCCGCATCAATGAGTGCCAATGGACCATGTTTCAATTCGCCCGCAGCGTAAGCTTCTGCATGAATGTAAGAGATCTCTTTCAGCTTCAGTGCGCCTTCAACGGCAATAGGGAACTGGTCACCACGACCTAAAAACAGTGCATGGCTCTTATCAGAGAAATCTTCAGCTAATGCTTCAATCACTTTATCCTGAGATAACATGCTTTCAATGCGCGCTGGCAATGCATGCAGAGCCGTCGCGATACGCTCTTCTAACTCTGGTTTTGCCCCTTTGAGGCGGCCCATGTAAGCCACCAACATTAACAATACGGTTAGCTGGGTTGTGAATGCTTTAGTCGACGCAACACCAATTTCCGCACCGGCTTTGGTCATCAGGGAAAATTCAGATTCGCGAACTAATGAAGACGCACCCACGTTACAAATTGCCAGCGATGTTAAGTAACCTAGCTCTTTCGATAAACGTAGAGCCGCTAATGTATCCGCCGTTTCCCCTGATTGGGAAATGGTGATCATTAAGCTACCTTTACGGTGAGCGGGTTTACGGTAACGGTACTCTGACGCAATTTCAACATCACATGGAATACCAGCGAGTGATTCAAACCAGTAACGCGCAACCATACCTGCGTTATAGGAGGTTCCGCACGCTACGATTTGGATATGATCAACTTGAGACAGAATTTCGCTGGCTTTCGAACCTAATTCGCTCAGGTCGATGCCATTATCTTGGCTAAAACGCCCTTCAAGAGTGTTCTTAATTGCCATCGGCTGTTCATAAATCTCTTTTTGCATGTAATGACGGTAAGCGCCTTTATCACCTGCATCGTATTGAACATTCGATTCAATCTGTTCACGCTCAACTGGTGCGCCTTGCTTATCAAAAATACGCACAGTGCGACGAGTCACTTCAGCAATATCCCCTTCTTCAAGGTAGATAAAGCGACGAGTGACTGGCAATAATGCCAATTGGTCGGAAGCTAAGAAGTTTTCGCCAACACCAAGACCGATAACCAGTGGGCTACCCGAACGCGCAGCAACGAGTAAATCAGGATTACGGCTATCCATAATCACAGTGCCATAAGCACCACGTAATTGTGGGATCACGCGCTGAACGACTTCCAATAATGTACCGCCTTGTTGCTGTTCATGATGAACAAGGTGCGCAATAACTTCGGTATCAGTATCTGAACTGAAGATATAACCGAGTTTTTTCAGCGCTTCTTTCAGCTCTAAATAGTTTTCGATAATTCCGTTGTGAACAACGGCGATATAACCTGAGGTATGAGGGTGAGCATTACGCTCACTTGGAATACCATGAGTCGCCCAGCGAGTATGCGCGATACCCGTTCCACCAGAAACAGGATTTTTTTCTGCTTCTTCCGCCAGCATTTGTACTTTACCGACTTCACGTAAGCGTTGCAGATGACCTTCATGATCAACCACCGCCATACCCGCAGAGTCATAACCACGGTATTCTAAACGGCGAAGACCTTCTAACAGAATTTCCGCGATATCACGTTGTGCGACAGCACCAACAATTCCACACATATTAAGTTATTCCTAAATAAAGGGGTTATTCCCCTCTTATTGTCGCAACCTGATTATTGTTCAGCTTTCGCTGTTCCCCAGCCTTGTAGAAACGGGGAATTTTATTGTTTTATTTGTTTGCTACTTTTGTAGCGATTTTTATATTAAAAAAACTGACCGACATTGCTTAGACTGCTAATTCTTAGATAACTAATTCGTTCATAGCTAATCATAGGAGAGACTTGAATATCTCTCCTCTATATTTACTTATGTTTTATTTACTTATTTTTTCTTTACTGGGCGCTGCCAGTTTTTAATGTGCGTCTGTTTCACGCGGCTCACCACCAGCTCACCTTCGTTAATATCACGAGTGACCGTGGTACCAGCACCAATGGTTGCGCCATTAGCCACACTGACTGGGGCAACCAACTGAGTGTCTGATCCAACAAACACATCATCACCAATAACCGTTTTAAACTTATTCACACCATCATAGTTACAGGTAATCGTACCCGCACCGATATTCACGTTACTACCAATTTGTGCGTCACCTAGGTAACTTAAATGCCCTGCTTTAGAGCCTAAGCCCAGAGACGCATTTTTCATTTCAACAAAGTTACCCACATGGGATTTTGCCGCTAATTTAGCACCTGGGCGTAAGCGAGCGAAAGGACCAACGGTACATTCCGTGGATAATTCAGAATTTTCAATCACAGAGTATGGGCTGATAATTGAGTTATCGCCAATCACACAGTTTTTAAGGACACAGCCAGTTTGGATCTGAACGTTATTACCCAGTGTTACGTTACCTTCGATGATCACGTTGGTGTCGATCACCACATCACGCCCATGAGTTAAGGTTCCGCGAATATCAAAACGGGCAGGGTCAATCAGCATCACGCCCGCTAACAGTAATTTTTCAGCTTGTTCTTTCTGGTAGATGCGCTCTAATGCAGCTAATTGCAGACGGTTATTCACCCCTTCCATTTCACTAAGATGGCTCGGATGCACAGTCGCAATTTTGTTACCTTCTTTATGAGCAAGCGCAATAATATCGGTAATGTAATACTCACCTTGGGCATTATTATTGTCCAGTTGGCTTAACCAGCGCTTAAAGTCTTTCCCGCTTGCCACCATAATACCCGTGTTGATTTCTTGGATTTTACGCTGCTCTTCGTTGGCATCTTTTTGCTCAATGATACCAACCACTTCACCATTTTCACGAATAATACGGCCATAACCCGCAGGGTTATCGAGAATAACAGTGAGTAAACCAATACCGCCTTCCGGCTTAGCTTCAACGAGTCGCTGTAATGTATCTTTAGCGATCAGCGGTACATCGCCATACAGCATAACAATGTCTTCATCATCTTGGAAATGCGGTGCAGCTTGCTGCATAGCATGACCCGTACCCAATTGTTCTGCTTGTAGAACCCAATTGAGGTTTTGTTCACCCAGTTTTTCTTTCAGTAAATCACCGCCATGTCCGTATACCAGATGAATATCCGACGCACCGATTGATTTCGCAGTATCAATCACATGCTGAACCATTGGTTTACCTGCCAGCAAATGCAGAACTTTAGGTAAGTCTGAATACATCCGTGTGCCTTTACCGGCAGCTAAAATCACGACACTTTTTCTTTGCACAGTCATATTTTCCTGAAACTCCAACTTTGGGGTGAAAGTAAACCTATTTCCTGCATAAATTACTACATATTTCGCACAAATAAAAAAGCCAGTTAGTCAAACTAACTGGCTTTTTCTATATTGCTATCATTACATAAGCTTTTTAGTTAACTCGATAACTCGAAGTTTCGCTATTGCTTTTGCAAGTTCTGCTGATGCCTGAGCATAATCAACATCGCCGTGTGCTTTGCGGACATGTTCTTCCGCTTTGCGTTTAGCTTCCACTGCACGAGCTTCGTCTAAATCTTTACCACGGATCGCTGTATCAGCGAGTACGATAACGCCAGTTGGTTGAACTTCTAAAATACCGCCGGAGAGGTAAATTAGTTCTTCTTCACCAAATTGCTTCGTAATGCGTACCATGCCCGGTTTTATGGCAGTCAGCAGCGGGGTATGCTGCGGATAAATCCCCAACTCACCTTCACTACCTGTCACCTGAATTTTTTGTACTAAGCCTTCAAACATCTGTTTTTCCGCGCTTACTACTTTCAGGTAGTATGTCATTGCAGCTACCATATCAACCTCTCGTCAGATGGATTAAAGCTTTTTCGCTTTTTCCACAGCTTCTTCAATGGTACCAACCATGTAGAACGCTTGTTCTGGCAGGTGGTCGTAATCACCGTTCAGGATGCCGCTGAAGCCACGGATAGTGTCTTTCAGAGAAACGAACTTACCTGGTGAACCAGTAAAGACTTCTGCAACGAAGAATGGTTGAGACAGGAAGCGCTGGATCTTACGAGCACGAGCAACAACCAGTTTGTCTTCTTCAGACAGTTCGTCCATACCTAGGATTGCAATGATGTCTTTCAGTTCTTGGTAACGTTGCAGAATAGACTGAACGCCACGCGCAACATCATAGTGCTCTTGACCAACGACCAGTGGGTCTAATTGACGGCTAGTAGAATCCAGAGGGTCAACCGCAGGGTAGATACCCAGAGACGCGATTTGACGGCTCAGAACTACCGTTGCATCTAAGTGAGCAAAGGTTGTTGCTGGTGATGGGTCAGTCAAGTCATCCGCAGGAACGTAAACCGCTTGAACGGAAGTGATAGAACCAGTTTGAGTTGAGGTAATACGTTCTTGAAGAACACCCATCTCTTCCGCCAGCGTTGGTTGGTAACCTACCGCTGATGGCATACGACCTAACAGTGCTGATACTTCAGTACCTGCCAGTGTATAACGATAAATGTTGTCAACGAACAGCAGTACGTCACGACCTTCGTCACGGAATTTTTCAGCCATAGTCAGACCAGTCAGCGCAACACGCAGACGGTTTCCTGGTGGCTCGTTCATCTGGCCATAAACCAGTGATACTTTATCCAGAACGTTTGAGTCTGTCATTTCATGATAGAAGTCGTTACCTTCACGGGTACGCTCACCAACACCAGCGAACACTGAGTAACCTGAGTGCTCAATCGCGATGTTACGGATCAGTTCCATCATGTTTACGGTTTTACCAACACCCGCACCACCGAACAGACCTACTTTACCACCTTTCGCGAATGGACAGATTAAGTCCATTACTTTGATACCGGTTTCCAGCAGTTCAGTTGAGTTAGCTAATTCTTCGTAGCTTGGTGCAGCACGGTGAATAGACCAGCGCTCTTCTTCCCCGATATCACCTTTCATGTCGATTGGTTCACCCAGAACGTTCATGATACGTCCCAGAGTTGCTTTACCGACTGGTACTTCGATTGGGTGCTCTAAGTTTACAACTTCTAAACCACGGCTCAGACCATCTGATGTACCCATTGCGATACAACGGACAACACCACCACCTAACTGTTGTTGAACTTCCAACACCAGTTTTTCTTTACCGTTAATAACCTCAAGAGCATCGTACACTTTTGGTACGTTATCTTGAGGGAACTCGACGTCCACAACGGCGCCGATTACCTGGATAATCTTTCCAGTAGCCATCTTGAATCCTCTACGTAATTCGTAAACCTAGCTGTTAAACCGCGGCAGCACCAGAAACGATCTCGGTCAGTTCCTGAGTAATGCTAGCCTGACGAGCTTTGTTGTAAACCAACTGCAACTCTTTGATCAGGTTTCCACCGTTATCTGTAGCGGCTTTCATCGCTACCATTCGAGCGGCCTGCTCACTAGCTAGGTTTTCAACGACGCCCTGATAAACCTGCGACTCGATATAACGACGCAGCAGGGTATCCAGCAACGCCTTAGGATCGGGTTCATATAAATAATCCCAAGATTTCTTCTTCAGCGTTTCGTCATCGCTTGCAGGCAATGGCAGTAACTGAAGAATCGTTGGCTCTTGAGACATTGTATTGACGAACTTGTTGTTCACCACATACAGTTTATCTAAACGCCCTTCATCATAGGCTTGTAGCATAGAGTTAACTGGGCCAATCAAGTCAGAAAGGGTTGGGTTATCACCCATTCCGGTTACTTGCGAAACGACATTGCCGCCTACAGAACCGAAGAATGCTACCGCTTTAGAACCGATTAAAGCCAAATCAACCTGAACGTTTTTCTCAGACCACGTTTTCATGTCTGCCAGCAGTTTTTTGAACAGGTTAACGTTCAAACCACCACACAGACCACGGTCTGTTGAAACAACCAAATACCCGACGCGCTTAACTTCACGCTCTTCGAGATATGGATGTTTATATTCCAGATTACCTAATGCAAGGTGACCAATCACACTGCGCATGGTTTCTGCATAAGGACGGCTGGCTGCCATGCGTTCCTGCGTTTTACGCATTTTGGACGCCGCGACCATTTCCATCGCTTTAGTGATTTTCTGCGTGTTTTGCACGCTTCCAATCTTGGAACGTATCTCTTTTGCGCCGGCCATTTCTGCTTCTCCTTATTAACCAGACGGCCCATAAAAATTCACGGGCCGAATAGTATTACCAGGACTGGGTGGCTTTGAATGACTCGAGCAGTTTATTCAACTTAGCTTCGATATCATCGTTATATTTGCCCGCCAGACCAATTTCGTTCATAAGGTCAGCATGCTCGCGCTGTGCAAATGAAACTAATGCAGCTTCGAATGCACCAATTTTTGCTAACTCAACATCGTCCAGATATCCACGCTCTGCAGCGAACAGAGACAGTGCCTGCTCTGCTACTGACATTGGTGCATACTGTTTCTGTTTCAGCAGTTCAGTTACTTTCTGACCATGGCTCAACTGTTTACGAGTTGCGTCATCGAGGTCGGAAGCAAACTGAGCAAACGCTGCCAGTTCACGGTATTGAGCCAGTGCTGTACGGATACCACCAGACAGTTTCTTAATGATTTTAGTCTGAGCAGCACCACCAACACGAGATACTGAAATACCTGGGTTAACCGCTGGACGAATACCAGAGTTAAACAGGTTAGATTCCAGGAAGATCTGACCATCTGTAATAGAAATTACGTTTGTTGGTACGAATGCAGAAACGTCACCCGCTTGAGTTTCAATGATTGGCAGAGCAGTCAATGAACCTGTTTTACCTTTCACTTCACCTTTCGTGAATGCTTCTACGTAATCAGCGTTAACGCGAGCAGCACGCTCAAGTAAACGTGAGTGCAGATAGAAAACATCACCAGGGTATGCTTCACGTCCAGGTGGACGACGCAGTAACAGTGAAATTTGACGGTATGCGACAGCCTGTTTAGACAGGTCATCATAAACGATCAGCGCATCTTCACCGCGGTCACGGAAATATTCACCCATCGCGCAGCCAGAGTATGGTGCTAAGTATTGCAGTGCAGCTGATTCAGATGCAGTTGCAACAACAACAATGGTATTTTCCAGAGCGCCGTGCTCTTCCAGTTTACGTACTACGTTAGAAATAGTTGATGCTTTCTGTCCGATAGCAACGTAAACACATTTGATGCCAGAATCACGTTGGTTGATGATTGCATCGATCGCCAGAGCTGTTTTACCAGTTTGACGGTCACCGATGACAAGCTCACGCTGACCACGGCCGATTGGAATCATCGCATCGACTGATTTATAACCAGTCTGTACTGGTTGATCAACTGATTGACGGTCGATAACACCCGGAGCAATAACTTCTACAGGAGAGAAGCCATCGTGCTCAACAGGACCTTTACCATCAATTGGTTGGCCCAGAGTATTCACTACACGTCCTAACAGGCCACGGCCTACTGGAACTTCAAGAATACGACCAGTACATTTAACTTTCATGCCTTCTGCTAAATCAGCATAAGGACCCATCACAACAGCACCAACAGAGTCACGCTCTAAGTTCAGTGCGATTGCGTAACGGTTGCCAGGCAGTGCGATCATTTCACCCTGCATGACTTCGGCTAAACCGTGAATACGAATGATACCGTCGTTAACGGAAACAATCGTACCTTCATTGTGAGCTTCACTCACAACATCGAACTGAGCAATACGCTGTTTGATCAGTTCGCTGATTTCGGTGGAATTCAGTTGCATATGCTCCAGTCCCCTTAAGACTGCAAGACGTCAGTTAAACGCTCTAAGCGACCGCGGACACTTCCGTCAATGACGAGGTCTCCAGCACGAATGATCACTCCAGCAATAACAGACTTATCAATTTTGCAATTCAGCTTAACTTTGCGTGACAGACGTTTTTCCATCGCTGCAGAAATTTTAGCTGACTGCTGTTCACTCAGTTCGTTCGCAGAAAGAACATCAACTTCAACAGTTGATTCCAGCGTATCGCGCAATTGAATAAATTGAGCTAATACTTCTGGCATCGTTGTTAAACGACCGTTTTCCGCCATAACACGAATCAGATTTTGAACATGCTCGTCAATTTCATCTCCACAAACAGAGATAAACGTTTTAGCTAATGTTTCTGGTGCAATAGAACCAGAAAGCAGCTCACCAACCTGTGCATTGCGCGTCACCTCAGAGGTGAAGGCCAGCATTTCCTGCCATTTAGCAACAGCTTGGTTTTCCACAGCAAAGTCAAAAGCTGCTTTGGCGTAGGGGCGAGCTACAGTAGCGATTTCAGACATGCCCCTCCCTCCTTACAGTTCAGCGACTAGTTTATCAACGATGTCGCTGTTAGCAGCTTCATCCACGGAACGTTCGATGATCTTCTCGGCACCTGCGATAGCAAGCATCGCAACCTGTTTACGTAACTCTTCACGTGCACGTTTACGCTCAGCATCAATTTCAGCTTGCGCTTGTGCTACGATTTTTGCACGTTCTGCTTCTGCTTCCGCTTTAGCTTCATCAATCATTTGAGTGCGTTGTTTATTCGCTTGCTCGATGATGACTTGAGCTTCAGCTTTCGCTTTTTTCAGTCGGTCGGTTGCGTCGGTTTGCGCCAGTTCCAGGTTCTTTTTAGCACGTTCTGCGGAAGATAAACCGTCAGCAATTTCTTTTTGACGTTTTTCTATGGCCGCCATAATTGGTGGCCATACATACTTCATACAGAACAAAACAAACAGGACAAACGCGATAGCCTGGCCGAGGATTGTTGCATTTAGATTCACAGACAATACCTCTTATTTATTAGTTAGTTAATGTTCTTAATATGTGCCGTAACGTTAATTAGGCAACAGCGAACATTACATATAAGCCCAGACCAACAGCAATCATCGGAATAGCATCGACCAGACCCATTACGATAAAGAACTGTGTACGCAGCAGAGGAATTAAATCTGGCTGACGAGCAGCGCCTTCTAAAAATTTACCACCTAGGATGCCGATACCGATCGCAGCACCGATCGCCGCTAAACCCATCATAATAGCGGCAGCCATGTACAGCAGATCCATACTCAGGTTTTCCATGACAGTCTCCAGTTTGTTTCAGTTAATACAATTATTGATAATAAAATTAGTGCTCTTCAGATGCCATCGACAGATAGACAACAGTCAGAACCATAAAAATAAAGGCTTGTAGCGTAATAATCAGTATGTGGAAGATAGCCCAAGGCAGGCTTAACAACCACTGTGACCACCACGGAAGCAGAGCCGCGATAAGAATAAAGATCAATTCACCTGCATACATGTTACCAAACAGTCGCAGACCGAGTGATACAGGTTTTGACAGCAGGCTAACCCCTTCAAGAATCAAGTTTACAGGGATAAATACCGGATGGTTGAAAGGCTGCATAGTGAGCTCTTTCGTGAATCCGCCAATTCCTTTCATCTTGATGCTGTAAAAGATTATTAGGATAAACACACCAATTGCCATCGACATCGTGATACTTACATCTGCGGTTGGAACAATACGCAGAGCAGGTAAACCTAAATAGTGCTCACCGATGTATGGGATGAAATCAATTGGAAGTAGATCCAGAAGGTTCATTAAAAATACCCAGACGAACACTGTTAATGCCAGAGGGGCAATAACTTTGCTCTTCCCGTGATACATATCACGGACTGAGTTATCAACGAAACCAATGATCAGTTCTATTGCAGTCTGTAACTTACCGGGTACGCCACTAGTCGCATTGGCTGCAACTTTTCTAAATAGCCACAGGAATAAAGCCCCGAGAACTACTGAGAAAAAAAGCGAGTCAATGTTTAACGCCCAAAACGTTGGACTAGCGTGGGGATCGACCAACTCAAAGGTACGTAGATCCAGCTGAAGGTTTCTCAGATGGTGACCTATGTACTCATTTGTAGTCATCACTTCTCCTGATGCAGACATGATGCCTCTTACCCTTTTGTAGTTTAAAAATACTTACCGTTTTACAACGGCTGGTGCAACAATCTGAACAATCAGCACCGCTAAATAGGTCAAACCCAGTGGTGTTAGTGACGCTTTAAACACACCAAAAGCAACAACTAAGACAGTAATTGTTGTAACAACCTTTAACCCTGCTCCTAATGCAAAGAACCAGGCTATGCGGATAGGTTCATCCTCTTCTTTTGCTTTTTGAAAGCGTGATAGCAGCATAAATACGATATTTGGTAACCAGCATGCTAACCCACCAGCAAGAGCAGAGGCCCCCCATTCTATACTATTTGCACAGAAAGCCCCACTGAGGATTACAAAAGTTATTAACTGAATAGACAGTTGCTTAGTCGCATTACTGCCATAAAGGGAAACAAACATAACTTGTGTACTCCCAGCTCTCTCAGCCTAAGAAACGCTAAGGGTTGTATAAAACTGCCTTTGCTTAAATGTGTCAAGAGACAAAAACGTGCAAATTATACGGGCAGGCGAAATGAATTCAATCAGTAAGTAGCGAAAAGGTGAATAAATATTTAATTTTTTCGAGATAGCGCAGAATTAAGACAGGTGAGATTAATAATTTATTAACGATTAGTCGCCTAAAAATAACTTTATGTGATTAAGATCACAACAAATAGTAATCTCTTGATTAATAACCACACTCTTTATCTGGTTAGGAACCTATTTTTAAGCCATAAATCAAATAATTAAACTTGTTATTTTTTACACAAAAAATAGCAAATGATAATTTGAATATTTCATTATTAATGCTAAAACGATTTAGTAAAAATATTAGATTGGGAATATTATTACCCTTAACGTGATTATTTTTGATATATATTGGTTAATACCATGTAAATAATAAGTGAATTTAAAATAATTTTATTTTAATTAAATATAAAAATAGCCGTAACATTGTAAATGTACGGCTACCGCTCTAAAAGATAAAATAATTTTGCTCACAATTAAGTTATTTTTTTAATAGCTTAACCAAGTGCCGTTGCTCATCCAATTCAGGAATTTTTAGCTCTGTGATTGACTCAATTTCAAAACCCTCAGGGAGCTGCGCTAACTCTTCATCACGAACCACGCCTTTTAAGGCATAAAAGCGCCCTTCTTTCGCGGGAAGATGATGACACCAGCTCAACATGTCATTAAGTGAAGCAAAAGCTCGGCTGATAACCCCATCAAATCCCTCATTGGCAGGATACTCTTCCACTCTAAATTGCACAGGTTCAATATTCGTCAGACCGAGTTCATGTTGAACCTGCTTAAGAAAGCGTACACGCTTCCCTAAGCTATCAAGCAATACAAAGTGAGCATCTGGACGGACAATGGCCAAAGGAACGCCAGGAAGCCCTGGACCGGTTCCTACGTCGATAAATTTGTTACCCTTGAGATGTCCGTTCACCACGATGCTGTCCATGATGTGGCGAACTAACATTTGTTCAGGCTCACGTACCGACGTCAAATTGTAGGCTTTGTTCCATTTATGCAGTAAGCCAACATAATCAACTAATTGCTGTTTTTGCTTATCCGTCAGTTGGATATCGGCTTTTGCCAATAGCTTTGTCAGTTTGCTGAGTAAATCCATATTATGCACTCCGACGTAGCATGCCTTGCTTCTTCAGCCAAACAAGCAGAATCGAAATTGCTGCTGGTGTGATCCCTGAAATACGTGAAGCCTGACCGATAGAAGTTGGTTTGTGGTCATTCAGCTTCGCCATAACTTCGTTCGAGAGACCTTTGACTTGTTTGTAATCTAAATCCACAGGAAGCAACGTGTTTTCATTACGTAATTGACGCTCGATCTCTTCTTGTTGACGTGCAATATAGCCTTCATATTTCACTTGAATTTCAACTTGATCTGCGGCTTGAGGATCTTCAACGCCTGGAGCAAACAAATTCAACGAAGTCAGCATTTGATACGTCATTTCAGGACGGCGTAGTAAATCTTCACCATTCGCTTCTTTGGATAATGGCACGGTCAAAATTTGGTCAATTTCTTCATGGTTATCTGATTTAGGGTGAACCCAAATGTCTTTTAAGCGTTGACGTTCTTTTTCGATCAATTCGACTTTTCGGTTGAAGTGTTCCCAACGAACATCGTCAACTAAGCCTAATTCACGACCTTTTTCAGTTAAACGTAAGTCCGCATTATCTTCACGTAACATCAAACGATATTCCGCACGCGAAGTGAACATGCGGTACGGTTCTTTGGTTCCTAATGTGCACAGATCGTCAACCAGTACGCCCACATAGGCTTGGTCACGACGTGGGAACCAACCATCTAAGCCAAACGCGTGTTGTGCAGCATTCAGACCCGCTAATAAGCCTTGTGCTGCGGCTTCTTCATAACCTGTGGTTCCGTTAATTTGACCAGCAAAGAACAAGCCTTCAATAAATTTGCTTTCCAGCGTTTGTTTCAGATCTCGTGGGTCAAAGAAATCGTACTCAATAGCGTAGCCAGGTCGAACGATCCTTGCATTTTCCATCCCTTTCATAGAATGGACAATTTGCATTTGTACATCAAATGGCAGGCTGGTGGAGATCCCATTAGGGTAAATTTCGTTACTTGTTAAACCTTCTGGTTCTAAAAAGATCTGGTGAGCGTTTTTATCTGCAAAGCGCATCACTTTGTCTTCAATTGAAGGGCAGTAACGAGGACCTATCCCTTCGATGATCCCTGCATACATAGGGCTGCGATCTAAGTTATTACGGATCACATCATGGGTTTGTTCATTGGTATAGGTGATGTAACAAGGCACTTGCTGTGGATGCTGCTCTTGTGAACCTAAAAATGAGAATACAGGCATTGGGTCGTCACCTAGCTGTTGTGCCAGTTGACTGAAATCGATCGTTCTTGCATCAATACGTGGTGGAGTCCCGGTTTTTAAGCGATTTACACGTAATGGTAATTCTCTTAAGCGTTGAGATAACGTAATGGCTGGAGGATCTCCTGCACGACCACCACTGTAATTTTCTAAACCAATGTGAATTTTTCCATCAAGGAAAGTACCCACAGTTAATACCACAGCTTTGGCTTTAAATTTTAAGCCCATGCGAGTAACAGCTCCGGTTACTCGGGTGTTTTCAACAATCAGATCTTCAACAGGTTGTTGGAAGATCATCAAGTTTGGTTGATTTTCTAATGCCGTTCTAACCGCTTGGCGATATAGCACGCGGTCTGCTTGTGCTCGAGTTGCACGAACAGCAGGACCTTTGCTTGCATTGAGCGTTCTAAATTGAATACCCGCTTTATCTGTTGCGGTTGCCATTAAACCACCAAGGGCATCAATTTCTCTTACCAGATGTCCCTTACCGATCCCACCGATGGCTGGGTTGCAAGACATCTGGCCCAATGTATCAATATTGTGAGTCAGTAATAGGGTTTGACGCCCCATACGTGCAGCTGCCATTGCTGCCTCAGTACCGGCATGACCACCACCAATTACGATGACGTCAAATTGCTCTGGATAAAACATGTGTGAACCTTAACGTTAGAAAATGCGGATTCTGCATTCGAGGAGTGAATTCTACTCAAGTTTGTTGGGGAGACCAAGCCCTGACCTCCCGCCTATATAATATAAAGATCTTTTTTATTTAAAGATCTCTTTATTAGATCTTTTATTAGGATCGACCATTTCTGTGGATAAGTGATTTTTCACTTTAAAGATCATCAAAGTGTAAAGGATCATATACTGTGAATGATCCGTGATCCTATTGCGTATAAGCTGGGATCTAAATAGGGACTTATGCACAGGTCTTGAACGACCTAAAACTTATAATCTGGATAACTACCGGTTAATACCATGATCTTACCGTAGTTATCCACAGTTGATTGCTGCTAATTTGAACAAATTAGAGTTCGTTTGCCCAAATTTTAACCCATTCTCCTGCTGGATCTTCAGGGATTTCGTGTTGCTGAACATCAATTTCAAAGCAATCACCGATCCTTTTCGCGCCATTTTCTTGTAATAAAGTATCTAGCGTGTGGATCGCACCACAAAAGGTATCGTATTCCGAGCTACCAATACCTACGGCACCATACTTGATCTTACTGAGATCAGGTGATTGAGACTGGATAGCTTCAGCAAGAGGTTGAATATTTTCGGGAAGATCCCCTGCGCCATGTGTAGAGCTAACCACCAGCCATAACCCTTCAAGCGGTAAGTCATCTAATTCAGGACCGTGCTGTATATCCGTTTCATAGCCGAGTTCTTCTAAAATCTCTGCCATATGCTCTGAGACATATTCGGCACTGCCCATGGTACTACCGCTAATTAAGGTTACTTTTGTTGCGCTCATGGTTATTCTCTTTCACATTAACAGGGCGCTATTGTACGCTGTGAATGAGCTGGGATCTACCTGTGGATAATGTGGTTATATCATTTTTTTTTCTAAGGGTTGATCGTACGCATGATCGGGTTTTGTAAGGAGATCAGCGTTTCTGTGGACTGTATTTCATCTATGGTCTGGATTTTGTTGATAAGTACGTCTTGTAGAGAATCTATCGATCGGCACATGACTTTAATAAAGATACTGTATTGACCTGTTGTGTAGTAAACCTCAACCACTTCTTCTAAAGCATCCAATTTTTTAAGGGCTGTATGGTAGTCTTTAGCACTTTTTAAAATGATCCCGATAAAACAGCAGACATCAAAGCCGAGTTGTTTTGCACTGATATCAATACGTGTGCCTTTTATGATCCCCGCTTGCTTCATTTTTTCCACTCGCACATGAATGGTCCCTGGGCTTACTGAGAATTTTTTGGCTAATTCAGCATAAGGTGTACGCGCATTGACCATTAATTCGTGAAGTATGTCACGATCGAGATTATCGATTTGATAATTTTCAGGCATTATTTAGTCTCCATTTTGATGATTATTCATTTTTATACCCATTTTTTTAATCAAAATAAACAGTAAAGGCTTTTTTTAATGATGGATGTTGAATTTATACCTCATTTTGTTGCTTAATCTACACATCGGCTAATTACAGCAAACAAATTATGGGTAATATTATGGACAAGTCATTCATCGAACATCAGCAACAAATCAGTTTTGTTAAATCTTATTTCTCACGTTTACTTGAAAAAGAGCTTGGTCTCATTGAAGTTCAAGGTCCTATCCTGAGCCGCTTAGGCGATGGTACTCAAGATAACTTATCAGGCTGTGAAAAAGCCGTTCAGGTAAAAGTGAAATCCATTCCTGGTGCAACGTTTGAAGTGGTGCACTCTTTGGCTAAATGGAAACGCAAAACCTTAGGTCGTTTTGGTTTCAGCGAAGGTCAAGGTCTGTATACACATATGAAAGCGTTACGTCCGGACGAGGATCGCTTAACCCCAATCCACTCCGTCTATGTTGACCAGTGGGATTGGGAAAAAGTGATGGCAGATGAGGAGCGTACACTTCCTTATCTGAAGCAGACAGTGGGTAAAATCTATAAGGCAATAAAAGAAACAGAAGCTGCCGTAAGTAAAGAATTTGGTTTGGCACCGTTCCTGCCAGACCAAATTCACTTTATCCACAGTGAAGAGCTGCTAAAACGTTACCCAGACTTAGACGCGAAAGGTCGCGAGCGTGCAATTGCTAAAGAATTTGGGGCAGTATTTTTAATCGGTATAGGTGGAAAACTGTCTAGCGGCGAATCCCATGATGTTCGTGCTCCAGACTACGATGATTGGACCACAGAAAACGAAGATGGTTTTAAAGGCTTAAACGGTGACATCATTGTCTGGAACCCTGTACTACAAGATGCGTTTGAAATCTCTTCAATGGGGATCCGCGTAAGCCCAGAGTGCTTAACTCGCCAGCTGGCATTAACTGGTGATGAAAAACGTATGGAGCTGGAATGGCATCAAGCATTAGTGAAAGGTGAAATGCCACAATCTATCGGGGGTGGTATTGGTCAATCTCGTTTAGTGATGTTGCTGCTACAACGCAAACATATTGGTCAAGTTCAGTGTGGTGTTTGGTCACCTGAAATGACTGAAACCGTTGAAGATATGCTGTAATTATCGATTAAAACGGCGCAGTAATCGGTTTTTTAGCCCTGTATCAAAACGCCAGATATGATCAAATATCTTCATGATACCGGGCTTCCCATAATTTGAGACAGATACCGCATGGAAGCGGTATTTACCAACTTTTTGAAGGGATTTTATTTTTTGGATCAGCTCATCAGGTAAACGTTGAGCCACAAAATCCGAAATCACAACCGCATCCGCATCACTCCACTGTTTTGATTCTAATTTTACGGTTGTTTCGCGTAAACATGCCGCTAAGTCAGTACCTCCACGAAATGTTTGGTGTAAGAAGCGCATACACTGTTCTAAACCATCTGCCGAGAGAAGATCATAATGGACTATTTCAGTGGAAAACAGCATGACATGGCAGGCTCGATTATCCGCCAGCGCAATTTTCATTAAAGCCAGACAAAAAGCTTTTGCACAGCGCTCGTTAATGCCTCCCATGGAGCCTGAAGTATCGATACAAACAACAAACGGTCCCCGAGGCTGTTCTTCATGCTGATGATGGGTTACTGGGCGCAAAACCTTGCGTTCCTGCCAACTTTCCCCTTGCAATCGATAGGTAATGAGCTGTTTCTCTAGTAGCTTTCGGTAAAATTCAAATTCGATATCTTCTAGCCCTAACATTGCGAGTTCAGCGGGTAATAACCGCAAAATATCATCACTTTGGTTTAAACCATTCACTTGTTCAGGCACTGTTTCTGGGACTTTTTCCATTACCGTCATCGGTTCAAGGATGACGTTATCATCCAGAAGAGATTTTGCAGATTGGCTGCGTCCTAACAGCTGGGCTATTTTCTCCAGTTCAGGTTGCTGACGTAAAAAATCACTGTAGCGGGCAATCAACTGGTCATTATAAGAAGCAGGGTTACTAAACCCTTTACTAAGATCCCATAAACGTCCTGAAGAGCGTTCATTTTCACCTAAAATATCCTCAAGGTTACCACTGAGAGCTAAGCGTCGTTGTAGTTCCGCCAACAATTGCTCTTTTTCTTGTTCTAGGAGCTCTTTATGTAAAGTTGTTACTTGTAAAATTAAACTGATGCGCCAGCGTTGAACAATCAAAGATTGCCGTGCACTCCGATTTTCTATTTTCCCTTTTTGCAGTTGTAATGCTTCACGGTAAAACGGTGAATCCAGCTGCTCTAATCTGGCGATGACACTGGGTAATTGAGAGAAAAAAGTATCCGTGGGTATCCCTAATGATTTTTGGTATAGCCCAAATTCTTCAGATAATTGCTGTGGAACTAAAGCATCTTGTAGTTTTTGCTTAAGATCTTTTTTCCAACTGGAGAGATCTTTTAAGAGCGCTTTTTTTAATCGCGGGTGCTTTTCAAAAAAAACGGCCAGCTGTGGGGTAGCAAGAAGAGAAATAATAATCTCCTCAATGAGCTGGCTTTCATTCACGGAAAGCAGTAACTCTAACGACGCTAGGCTCATCATAATTAGTTAGCCACTTTGCCCAGTATTTGCTGACGGAGCTGTGTTAATTTATCGGTAAGCTTCATGAAACTCTCTTCGACACCTGCCAGCCAATGTGCTTCGATAAATAGATTGGGTTGTTGTTTTTCAAATTGATATTTTGCCCCTTGAATCTCATTTTGAATGGTATCCAGTTTATCTAACCACTCTTTATTATTTGTGGCGGGTGTCGCAGCGACGTTTTTATTTTGCAAATATAAGGTTGATGCTTGATGGCTGACATCTAATAGCTGGATTTGGTTTAAATTATTCACTTCAGCTGCCAGTTCTTGGGCGAAACCAATACCATTAAGATGGGCAGATAATGTAGTCCCTTTATTTAAGAAATTCACCAACGCCTTTTTCTCAGTCGTGATAAATGTCACTTTCATATTATGCAGCTGCAATGGGCGATGTAAAAAGAGGGTCATACGTCCTTCGCTGATATTTTCAGGTAATACATAAGAGGCTTTGCGTGCAAACATCGCATTATTTTTTAAAACCTTAAACGCATCTTGATTATTTTGATCTTGCGTGGATGACATCCATTGTTGGTAAACTTGCTCAATTTCTCGCGTAAATTTACGTTGTTGCCAGCCATCTTCTTGAACGAGAGATTTGATCAACTGAGGCAGTAAATTCATAGACTGCATATCGTGCCATAAACAATCTTTGAGCAGCACAATATCCAAAGGTGAAACTGAATCCCGACCGTTAAAGAAAGCACTTGCCTGTAATAAATAAACGGCCTTCTTCCAGCGTCTATCAGAGACATATAAATTCTTTTCTGTTGCATCAATCTGTTGGCGTAACTGATAAATCAGTTCAAAACAATGATCGGGCAGCGAAATTTTGGGAATTTCTTTTTGCCATTCTCGGTACTCTTCTTCACTGATTTTTAGGTGATCAGGAACCAAATTCTCTTCTTGTGGATATTTGCCCGTTAATAAAGCACGGAAGTTTTGTTTTTCTTGAACTTTATCCAGCCAAATTCGCAGTAACATCCTATCAAAAAGTGCTTCAAGGCTATTATCAGCATCCGGCAGTTCATTAGATGCCGTCACTAATAAGCGCATCGGGATATTTTTTTCTACGTCCCCATTACGGAATTTACGCTCATTAATGGCGGTCAATAAGGTATTTAAAATCGCTGGACCCGCTTTCCAGATCTCATCCAGAAAGACAACTTCCGCATCCGGTAGATACCCTTTGGTTAACCGTTCATAGCGACCTTCATCTTTTAAGGCTTGAATGGATAGTGGTCCAAATATCTCTTCAGGAGTAGAAAAGCGAGTCATTAAATATTCGAAGGCATTAGCTTGGCGAAATGCATATTTCATACGACGGGCAATTAAGCTTTTCGCTATTCCCGGTGGTCCCAATAAAAATACGCTTTCTCCGCTGAGAGTCGCGAGTAAACACAAACGAATAGCTTGCTGACGTTCATACAAGCCACCTTCAAGGTAGTTGCTCAATTGGGCTATCCGTTCAGCTAATTGCATAAGGGGTTCCTTTTCTCTAAATAACTCGTCTAAGGGTTAGAGGGAGATGGTTATTGACCAAGCTATTGCTAGGTTATCCGTCCTTTTATTCATTGTGCAATCAGTTTCGTGATTTTTCTTTGATATTATTTGGCATAAAGCACACCTAATATCCGTGTGTTGGCGAATTGAATATTTACTGAGCAGGAACGATTCAGCGATAACTTATTCAATAAGTTAGCTTTTTATGCGTAAAAATAGGCAAACGAAACGTTTCGATAGTGATCACAAAACCAAGATAAGAATATTGAGTTGTGACTGTTCTTTACTATTATTGTATGAGCGAAACGTTTCGCTTGCGATGTATCGAAACCCCATAGTAGAAAAAACAGACTAAAAACGGTGGTAAAGAATGAAAAAAGGTATGCTGCTTAACGCTAATATTGCTGCCGTGATTGCGAAATTGGGTCATACCGACCATATCACGCTTGGCGATGCTGGCTTGCCAATTCCTACTGGCACAGAACGTATTGATTTAGCAGTGACACAAGGACTACCGGATTTCATGTCTGTTTTGCGGGTCGTTACCCAAGAAATGCAAGTAGAAAAAGCAATACTTGCCCAAGAAATCAGCAAAATAAATCCACAAATGGAAAAAGCTATTTTAGCCCATCTTCGTGAATTAGAAGCAGCACAGGGAAATCACATTGAAGTCATTTATTGCAGCCATGAGCATTTCAAACAACGAACTCATGATAGTAAAGCCGTGATCAGAACAGGGGAATGTTCACCCTACGCAAATATCATTCTTTGTTCCGGTGTGACTTTCTGAGGTGACTATGCAACCTTTATTAGAACTAATCGGCATTGATAAAGCTTTCCCCGGAGTAAAAGCACTCTCTGGAGCCGCTCTAAAAGTCTACCCAGGTAGAGTGATGGCGCTAGTGGGAGAAAATGGTGCCGGTAAATCCACCATGATGAAAGTGCTCACGGGGATTTACAATAAAGATGCGGGAGCGATCCGTTACCTTGGTAAAGACGTGGCATTTAATGGTCCAAAGAGTTCCCAAGAAGCGGGGATCGGGATCATTCACCAAGAGCTAAACTTAATTCCAGAATTAACCATTGCTGAAAATATCTTTTTAGGTCGCGAGTTTGTAAACAAGTTTGGCAAAATTGACTGGAACAAAATGTTTAGTGAGTCAGATAAACTCCTCCAGCGACTCAATCTTAATTACGATAGTCACCAAACCATTGCTGAATTATCCATTGGTGAACAGCAAATGGTCGAAATTGCTAAAGTTCTCAGTTTCCAATCTCAAGTCATCATTATGGATGAGCCGACAGATGCACTGACTGATACCGAAACCGCCTCACTCTTTCGCGTGATTGAAGATTTAAAATCCCAAGGCTGCGGGATTGTGTATATCTCTCACCGTTTAAAAGAAATTTTCGAAATTTGCGACGATGTGACCGTTTTTCGTGACGGCCAGTTTATTGGTGAAAAGCCCGTCAGTGAATTAGAAGAAGAAAAACTGATTGAGATGATGGTCGGACGTAAGCTGGAAGACCAATATCCGCGAGTCGATGTGCCTGTTGGTGATATTCGTCTTCAAGTTGAAAATATTTCTGGTCCCGGTGTAACCAATGCTAGTTTCACACTAAGAAGCGGTGAAATTTTAGGTGTTTCAGGTTTGATGGGCGCAGGACGTACAGAGTTGATGAAAATCATCTACGGCGCAGCACCGAAAAAATCCGGCAATATCCAGCTAGAAGGTAAAAACGTTACCTTAAAAACCCCGCAAGATGGTTTGAATAACGGCATCGTTTATATTTCCGAAGACCGTAAGCGCGATGGTTTAGTACTGGGGATGTCAGTAAAAGAAAATATGTCCTTAACTGCATTAGGTTACTTCAGCCACTTTGGCGGTACATTAAAGCATGGTGAAGAGCAAATGACCGTAGGGGATTTTATCCGCTTATTTAATATTAAAACCCCATCCATGGATCAGATAATTGGCAATTTATCTGGTGGTAACCAGCAAAAAGTGGCAATTGCCCGTGGATTAATGACCCGTCCAAAAGTTCTGATTCTTGATGAACCAACCCGCGGTGTTGATGTTGGGGCAAAAAAAGAGATCTACCAATTAATTAACCAATTCAAAAAAGAAGGGCTGAGTATCATCCTCGTTTCTTCAGAAATGCCTGAAGTCATTGGGATGAGCGATCGCATTTTGGTTATGCATGAAGGGCATATCAGCGGCGAATTCTCCGCCAAAGAAGCAACGCAGGAAGCCTTAATGGCGGCCGCAGTCGGTAAAAATTACGGCTCAGTTCAGGAGTTAACAGCATGAGTTCAACAACCGCACCATCAAAACGCTACTTCAGCAAAGCATGGCTAATGGAGCAAAAATCCTTAATCGCCCTATTAGTTTTAATTGCGATTGTTTCAACCTTAAGCCCCAACTTTTTTACAGTAAACAACTTGTTTAACATCCTTCAACAGACTTCTGTGAACGCTATCATGGCTGTGGGAATGACATTGGTTATTCTGACTTCAGGTATTGATTTATCAGTCGGCTCACTACTGGCGCTAACCGGTGCTGTTGCGGCATCTATGGTCGGTGCTGATGTTAATGCATTTGTTGCAGTGGCAGGCGCTTTAGCGCTCGGAGCAGCAATTGGGGCATGTACAGGTGTGATTGTTGCCAAAGGTAAAGTACAGGCATTTATTGCAACATTAGTGATGATGTTATTACTGCGCGGTGTGACCCGTGTTTATACTGATGGTAGCCCAATTAATACTGGATTTAGTGATAACGCTGACTTGTTCGGTTGGTTTGGTATTGGTCGCCCATTAGGTATTCCTACCCCTGTATGGTTAATGGTTATCGTCTTTGCTGCAGCGTGGTACATGCTGCACCACACTCGCTTAGGTCGTTATATCTATGCGTTAGGTGGAAATGAATCAGCAACCCGCTTGTCGGGGATTAATGTCGATAAAATTAAAATTATCGTTTACGCCTTATGTGGCTTATTAGCTGCTCTGGCGAGTGTCATCGAAGTTGCACGTTTATCATCAGCTCAGCCAATGGCAGGTAATGGCTATGAATTAGATGCGATTGCCGCGGTTGTCCTCGGTGGTACAAGTCTTGCTGGTGGTAAGGGGCGTATAGTTGGTACGCTGATTGGTGCCTTGATTCTCGGTTTCCTAAATAACGGATTGAACTTATTAGGTATTTCTTCAAATTACCAAATGATTGTTAAAGCCGTTGTGATTTTATTAGCAGTGCTCGTTGATAACAAAAAATAGTAATTATGACCCCTACCCGATAACGACAGGAATTTTCTTATGAAACTGAATAAATTAGCGACTTTATTTACCGCATTTGCACTAACAGCAACCGTCAGTGTGAATGCGATGGCAAAAGAGAGCATCGCGCTGGTTATTTCAACCCTGAACAACCCATTCTTTGTGACCATGAAAGATGCAGCACAAAAAGAAGCGGACAAACTGGGTTATGAACTGATTGTTTTGGATTCTCAAGATAACCCAGCGAAAGAGTTAGCGAACGTACAAGATTTAACGGTGCGCGGCACCAAATTAATGCTGATCAACCCAACTGATTCTGATGCGGTGGGCAACTCAATTCTGATGGCAAACAAAGCAAAAATTCCTGTTATCACCTTAGACCGTGCAGCTAATAAAGGTGAAGTGGTGAGCCATGTTGCTTCCGATAACCGCATGGGCGGAAAAATGGCGGCAGACTTTATCGCCAAGAAAACGGGTAATGACGCTAAAGTGATCCAATTAGAAGGTATTTCTGGAACTTCTGCGGCTCGTGAGCGTGGTGAAGGTTTCAATGCGGGTGCGAAAGAGCATAAATTCAACGTATTAGCGAGCCAGCCTGCGGATTTCGACAGAACTAAAGGCTTGAACGTTATGCAAAACTTACTGACAGCACATCCTGCTGTTCAGGCTGTTTTTGCGCAAAATGATGAAATGGCACTCGGTGCATTAAGAGCGCTGCAAACTGCGGGTCGTGATGATGTGCTAGTGGTTGGATTTGATGGCACAAATGACGGTATTAAGGCAGTCCAAGGCGGAAAATTAGGTGCGACAATTGCTCAGCGCCCAGATCAAATTGGTATTGTTGGGGTACAGATCGCAGATAAAGTATTAAAAGGCGAAAAAGTAGAAGCAACAGTTCCCGTTGAATTAGAACTCGTGGTAAAACAATAATTCCATATAAAGTAACAATCCTTGATAAAACAAGAAGATTGAAGAACCGCCGTGAACTATAGCGGCGGTTTATTTAATTGCGTAGCAAAAGGAAATAAATGTTATGGCAGCAGCTAAACTGGTTGTTTTAGGCAGTATCAACGTTGACCACATTCTGAATGTGCAACAGTTTCCCCAGCCAGGTGAAACTGTAAGAGGCGATCGCTACCAAGTTGCCTTCGGCGGCAAAGGGGCTAACCAAGCTGTGGCGGCAGGACGTAGTGGTGCTGATATAACATTTATTGCTTGTGTTGGTGATGATGATGTTGGCATTAGCATCAAAAAACAGTTACAAAAAGATACCATCAAGATTGACTGCATTGACTCTGTTGCAGGTGAAACAACAGGGGTCGCTCTGATTTATGTTAATGGTCAAGGTGAAAACATCATTGGGATTAATGCGGGGGCAAACGGACACCTTTCTACTGAACGATTAGCGGCTTATCAACAAAAAATCATTGATGCAGATGCCTTATTAATGCAACTAGAATCTCCGATTGAAACGGTACAAATGGCAGCTGAAATTGCTCGCCAACATCAAACTAAAGTGATCTTAAACCCTGCGCCTGCACAAGCGTTGCCTGATTCGCTGTTGTCGCTGGTGGATGTTATTACACCAAATGAAACTGAAGCTGAGCATTTAACGGGGATTGCTGTTAATGATGACGATGGTGCGCAAAAAGCAGCACTAGCGCTTCATCAAAAAGGTATTCATAAAGTGATGATTACATTGGGTGCTAGAGGCGTTTGGTATAGCGAATCAGGTAAGCAAGGTAAAATAATACCGGGCTTTAAAGTGAAAGCAGTAGACACCATTGCAGCAGGTGATACATTCAATGGGGCGTATGTAACTGCGCTACTTGAAGGCCAATCCGATGAAGATGCTATCATCTTTGCTCACGCAGCTGCGGCTATTGCAGTTACGCGCCCGGGGGCACAACCTTCTGTTCCATGGCGTAATGAAATTGACCAGTTTCTTCTTCAATAGGATTAATTTGTGGCAACTATGAAAGATGTTGCTCGCCTTGCGGGCGTATCAACATCCACCGTCTCCCATGTTATCAACCAAAATCGCTATGTCAGTGAAAGTGTGACCTCACGGGTAAAAAGTGCAATTGAACAACTCAATTATGCACCTTCAGCCTTAGCGAGAAGTTTGAAAATGAATCGCACAAATACAATCGGTATGTTACTCACTGCGAGTAATAACCCTTTTTATGCTGAGGTGGTGCGTGGAGTCGAGCGTAGTTGCTACGAACTGGGTTACAGTTTGATCCTATGCAACACGGAAGGGGATCTGAAACGCATGGATCATAGCTTAGAAACTTTGCTGCAAAAGCGCGTTGATGGGCTACTTATTATGTGTACTGAAGTGCAGGGACCATCCAAAACTGTTTTTTCCCGTTATCCATCGGTTCCAACAGTGATGATGGACTGGTCTCCATTTGAATCTGCTGGCGATATTATCCAAGATAACTCGTTCCTTGGTGGTGAAATTGCAACACGTTATTTAATTGATGCTGGTTTTACGCGAATCGCTTGTATTGCCGGTCCTCAAGATAAATCCCCAGCGCAGGCGCGTTATCAAGGCTTCCTTCATGCCATGAAAGCAGCATCGCTGAATATCTACGATGAATACATTATCTTCAGTGATTTTGAGTTTTCGGGTGGATTTGACTCGATGAATAAACTCTTGGCACTACCGAATCCCCCAGATGCTATTTTTGCGGGGAATGATGCGATGGCGGTCGGTGCTTACCAAGCGATTTACCAAAAAGGCATGAAAGTGCCTGACGACATTTCCATTATTGGTTATGACGATATTGCACTCTCTTCTTATATGATCCCGCCACTCACCACGGTTCATCAGCCGAAAGATGAACTTGGTCAGCAAGCGGTTAACCAACTTATTTATCGAATGGATAATCCAGATGCTGAACCATCTGTTTTAGTCTTAACGCCAAAACTAGTGGAACGTCAATCAGTGAGGAAACGCTAATTCTGCGTTTTCTCGGATTTTTTGTCTTTAATTAAATTATCACCATCGGTTTTACTGAGTAATAGAAACACAAAGGCAGAAAGTAACGTGATAGCTCCGATCGTAATAAATGTGTAATGGAAGTTATCCACAACATTGCTATTTGGCTGATTATCAAAAAAGCTCAAAATGGTAGCACTCACCGCGATCCCAAAACTAATAGACAGTTGCTGAGTCACGGCTAACATACTGTTGCCGGCGCTAGCGTTATTATCTGTTAAGTCCGCTAAGCAAATGGTATTCATGGCAGTGAACTGTGTGGACATCACCATTCCTAAAATAAACAGTGGGATAATGAGCAAGTAAATCGACATATCGGGGCTTTGCAGTGAAAATTGTGAAATCATCAACCCGATAATTACCGTGACAGTAAACAGCGTATTTCGATACCCAAATCGAGTTAAGATTCTGGTGACTGCAGATTTAGCTGTAATTGACCCAATCGCCAGCGGAGCCATCATCATTCCTGCCACAACGGCTTCATAACCAAATCCTACTTGCAGCATCAATGGCATTAAGAATGGAATACTTCCAGTACCTAATCGAGTGGCGATGTTACCGCTAATACCAATGGAAAAGGTTCTCGTCTTAAATAAGTTGAGCGGAATAATCGCATGCTTAATGCGCCTTGCGTGAAGTATATAAAGAAGAAGGCAAAGAAAACCGCCCAGAACTATCGCTAAAGGTATATAGCTAGATAATGATTTATCGCCAAACAGATCCAGACTGACTGAGAGCATGACCAAGCCAAACCCGAATAGGATAAACCCGAGGGTATCAAACTTACGTTTCGGCATTTTAAAATCAGGCATATGCTTTAATGCATAAATAATACCGAGTACACCAATAGGGATATTAATAATAAATATCCAATGCCATGTGGCATAGGTGACAAGAATCCCGCCTAACAAAGGTCCTAATATAGGACCGACTAATCCAGGAATAGTCACAAAGTTTAAAATTGGCAAGAGTTCACTACGGGGGTAAGCACGGATCAATGCGAGTCTTGCTACAGGCATCATCATCGCACCGCCAATTCCTTGAATCACTCGTGAAGCCACTAACACTGTGAGTGAAGGAGAAAGCGCACAGAGTAGTGAACCTAGAGAAAAGAGAGAGACGGCAATAATAAAGATACGTCGAGTGCCAAATCTGTCTGCGAACCAACCACTCACTGGGATTAGTAACGCCACGGTTAAGGTATAGCTCACAACGGCAGATTGCATCGCTAATGGGGAATGATGCAAACTTTTGGCAATATCAGGTAGTGCCGTATTCAATATAGTGGCATCCAACGCTTGCATAAAGAAAGCCATCGCGGCAATCCACGGCAAACCCGACATATTTTTAGCAGTCTTAAACATCCGTTACCTATTGATAATTTGGTGAGCGAATTCGTTCTATTAGCTTATTTTTGCATTGTCGTTAATAAGGTATAGCAGAGATCGCAAGCTTCACGACTCTTACCATTAATAATAGCATCGGCAAGTTGTTGGTGAAGTTCTACTTCTATTGCATCATTTTCCGTTATTGCATCAAAGTAAAGTTGATATACCGATCTAAAGAGATTGGCGAACGAAATTAAAAATGGATTACAGCACGCACGATAGATAGTTAGATGAAAACGAAAATCGACTTTTATCCAATGAGACCTATCAAACTCCTTATCGAGGAGAGTCATCTCATTAGACAGTAATTGCAGGGTCTGTTTTTGTTCTTCTGTGGCGTTTAGTGCTGCGAGATAACAAGCTTGGGGTTCAATGGCGAGACGAACAACTTGAAAGTGTTTAATCACCACGGATTTTTCTTCACTGTTAATCCACCAATTTAGCAAGTCTTGATCGAGGAAGTTCCAATTAGAAGCGGGCATCACTCGAGTACCAATTCGGGGGCGTGCTAAAACCATACCTTTCGCGGCTAATATTTTAATGGCTTCTCTGATGGCTGTTCGGCTGGCATTAAACTGTTTTGATAACTCTAATTCGCTGGGAAGAATAGTATCAGATAAATAGGATTCTTTTAAAATGAGCTGCCCAAGACTCCGAGCAATAATAAAAGAGAGGTTTTTTTGTGAGGCATTTTGTTGTTTACTCAATTCCATGATTTATCCCATGCAGATACTAATCACTGATATGTTACGTGAGTAAATCAATTATTGCTGCTGAAATAGTCAAAAAACAGTAGTAATTTACGGTATTAAGTCATATTTGGCTAAAAAAAACGCGAACGAAATAAATATGTAAAAAAACACTTGCGGGATTTCTGCGA
>NZ_JAMPNR010000025.1:0-69239 GCF_028479485.1 Providencia sp. PROV209
TCGCCAAGTGCCCATTCAGATTACTGTCTGCATAGGCAAAGGGGTTTTGTAACGAGTAACGTACCCCTGCCTGTGCTGCAAGATGGATAACGCGGTCAAAATTCTCTTGCGTACACAGCACCAACACTTTTTCACGGTCTGTGATATCAAGAGGAATAAAGCGGAACTGCGGATATTGTTCAAGAATATGCAGGCGAGACTGTTTCAATCCTTTATCGTAATAAGCGTTCATATTGTCGATACCAACAACTTCATGCCCATTTTCTAACAGTCTTTGGCACAATCTAAAACCAATAAATCCAGCACTTCCCGTGACCAAATATTTCATAAATCACCTATTAATGATAATCATTCTTTGAAAAAAACCTAAATATATAGCTGGTAAATATGGATGTAATGATTATTAAAACTTTTAAAAATGATATATTCTCTAAATAAGGAATATTATTTTCTATTTTATTCCATGGGTGACTTTTGTTTTTAGTTGCCTTTGGAATGTCCTCATTATCATCGAGTATGTTGGAAAGAAAATCTGCTAATTTATAGTACTGTGAGGTACAACTATACTCGCCGAAACACATAGAAGAACCACTGGAAAAAAAACCTGATGTTAATCCTTGGTTATTTGATTCTATAGCTACAATCGCGGGGATGGATAATGAGTTTGCATCAACTAAAGTTGTACCCATACCTACATATAAATCGGAGTTTTCTACGAGATATTTCGATTCAGCTATACTTCTCTTACCAATGAAAAATATACTTTCACTGTTAGATATAAGCTCGATTATTTTTTTTTCTTCAGGACCAAAACCAATGATTACGAGAATGAAATCATTTCTCATTTTTGCTAGTCTTATTAGTTCAATAATATATCCGATTTTGAAATCGACTAGCCTACCAATAGTAGAAATAATTTTTTTATTTTTTTCTCTATAGTTATTTAAAACTCCATGGATAGAAAACTCCTTTGCTTTTATATCATTGTAAATAGAACATAATCCAATAATATTATTTTTATCGACTAAGTCATAACTTATAATTTTACTAGAATAAACACATTCATCAGAGTAATAAAAGATATTTCGTTGAGGGATATTTCGAATTGAAAAATTCAATATTTTTCTAAAGTGAGATACTCGAGGGTCTATAAATCGCGGATGATAAATTATTTGGGAAATAATGGTTTTTTTTAATAAAGAAGCCCTAATTAAAAATATCATGCATGATATTAATAAAGTCATTGTACTAGTGCAATATAATACTAATACATCTTTTTCAAAGACTATTTTTTTTATATCACTTTTCTTATAATTGTTAAGATATAAAGTGGAGCACTTAATATTCTTTTTATTCAACTCCAAATAAATTTTCTTAACATTATATGCTATCCCACCGGCATGATCACTGTTAGATAAAAATATATGTTTCAATGTTAGTCTCACTAATTACGATAGCATATTTTCTTTATGAAAATAGCAAGGGATAAAGGGAGGAATATAACTCTATATGTATATGTAGCATTTATTTCAAAAGCAAGTAAATATAGAGATATTATTATTAATAAAAGAATAAAATAATCAAAATTGGTATAATGAAGTACCAAAAAGGAAATGATAACCATCATGGATATGACTGCTATATTTCCACTATTATTATTTACATGAATATAGTCATTATCGAAATAGAGGACAATATAGAAAAAAACAAAAGTTAAGAGGTAGAATAATAATTTCAAGATGTATTTTACTATAACTTTCACGGATAGTTTATTGATTGTTAAAATGACCATGTCATATACTAAAAATATAGCAAGTGTAACCAAAGATGCGGAATGCAAATAAAATAGAAAAAGCAAACCAATAGCTAGTCGGAAAAATTTTATTTTAGGGTACAGGCATGAGTAACAAAATATTAAACCTGCAATTGTTAAAGATGTTCTACCGGGAGAAAAAAATAATAATAATGAGAGAATATTAAAAACAATCAAAAAAAAGACTAGATTTTCAATTGATGAAGTAACTTTGAATCTATATAAACAATATAGAAAGCAAATTAAAGATGTTAGAATGGTGGTGAGGAAAATATCTAGATTTGTTTCAGTTGATATGTATTCTATAATGAAATAGTATGGTCTAGCATAGTCACCATGTTTTACGTTATTTATCCACATCAATGTTTCATTTAATCCTCTCAATATTATTGATTCATAAAAAAATGAAAAATTAAATATTAAAATGGAAAATGAAATGATTGACGATAAAAAAATGATTTGATTAATGATCTTAACTTTCATTTTTATATTTCAAACCTTTTAGGGATGGGCGTTTTTTAAAGGAATGATTTTTAATTCTGTATTTTATTCTTTTAAGTAAAATGCGTAAAAAGTAAATCAATCTATGCAGATGTTTTGCTTTTGGGTAAAGTAACTTACTTGAAGAATAAATGGCATTTCCATTTACAGGTGAGAATGATAAATAGTTAATGCTAGAAGTTATTTTATTATCAATGATTACTTCTCTTTTCTGCAAGTGAATATAGGATATGTTAGACTCCTTTTCATTTATATATACTTTTTGAGTGCTAAAACTATACTCCTGATCCTTGAGGATATTTTTAGGTATTATATTTTTATAGTCAACATCAAGTAATGGTTTGAAAAAATCTCGCTCCCATTTTATTTCTTTTTTTGCCTCAAGATAGTGACATGCGACATGTAGAAAATGAAATTCATCCAATGCATAATTCTTTTTATTTGACAATAAATCTATTTTCTTAGATTTAAACTCGTTTATTTTTTGAATTAAAAATTTTTGCATAATCATCGAGGCTTTGAAACCAAGTACTGTAAAATGCCCTCTATCACCATAAATTGCATGTGGATTATTTATTTTTTGTAATTTATCATCAATAACTTTAGTGTTATATATACAGTCTAAATCACCAAATCCCCAATAATCATTTAGTGGGATATTGAATAGTAAATCATAGAAGGGTTTATAATCACATAGTTTATATGGTGAATCGATAATGTCATTTATAGATATGTTCAAGGTATTGTTGTAATTGAAAATAGAGTCAATCAGTTTGATTTCTATATTTAATTTATTTTTCTTTAGTAGAGAATTTGTTCTTTCATCAGTAATAAAAATAATATTTGCATTTTTTAATCGACCTAGCTGGTTAAGTGCGTAAATATGAGCTTTACTTATATTTCCAATAAAAGGGAATATCAGAGTGACTTTTTTCATAATTTATAAGAAATTCTCTTTTTTATAAAAAATAAATTGATTGCTAAATATATGGAGTATGATATTAAGTACGCAAGAGTTACGCCTTCCAGTTGCATATATTTAATTAAAATAAAACTAAAAATCAAAAAAGAAAAAGAAAATAAAATTTCTGATGTAATGTACTCAAAAGTCATAGATTTAGAAATTAATAAATATGATAGAAGTACACCATATATTTTTATGAAATCACCAATAATTTGATATTTCAGTATTTCACTCACACTTGAGAATTCATTGGAAAAGAGGATTGATATTATAATTTCTTTTGTGCTATATAAAATCACGGCAGAAAAAATTAAAAATGGGGTTAATAAAATATACCCTGATTTAACCTCTTTAATGATTTCTTTCTTGCTCTGAAGAAATGAAAACTTAGGTAAAAAATAAACTACTAGAATACTAGAAAATATCATTGTATATACTGAGCTTAGTCTATATGCAGCCTCCCAATAGCCAGCGTCAGCCCAGCTAAGCTCGTGATTTATTATATTTCTTATTAATATTAATGTCAGTGGAGTACATATCGCAGAAACTAAAGTCATTAATGAGAATTTTAATAAAATTTTAGCATGTGAAGGATTGAATTGAGCCGAAAATATCTTCCTTGAAAAATATTTTGTTTTAATAAATAGAATGAAGGTAACAATAAATGATACTGATTGATATGTGCATAGTGCAATTAATGCACCAGTCAGTTTATATTGAAAAGTGAGAAATAACGTAAATAAAACTGATAAAATACTACCTAAAATATTGGCTAGAGTATATTTTTTTATTTCTCCATTTCCATTTAAAATGGATAATAAAAAATTATTTAAAATTAAAAAAAATAAACTAAAAGATAATATGACAAATATTATTTCGAATGAATTAGTGGAAAAAAAATATAGGGATAAAAAATCTCTAAGACTGATTATTACTATGGAGGTAAATAATGTACAAACTAAAGATAAAATGAAGGCAGTTTTCCATACTTGATATTGTATTTCACTTTTTCCATTGTGCTCTGCTGTAAGTTTTATAACACCATTATTAATCCCTCCTGAACCAATTAAATTGAACATTTGCATTAAGTTTTGAAATTGACCAAAGCTAGCATATCCTGTAGGTCCTGCATAAATTGCAATTATTTTATTAATACCTAATAATGCTAGCATTTTCACAAGTACAGATATAAAGCTTAGAATGCTTGTTTTTAATAAATTCATATTATAGAGATGAAAAATTATTAATGTTGTTAATTATTAAATCTAATTGATCAGTTTTTAGTGTGGTGCTAATGGGGATGCTTATAATCTCCCGATGGATTGCTTCAGTAATTGGTAATGATAGGTAGTTAAAGTTTTTATAAGCTTTTTGTTTATGGGGGGGAGTAGGGTAATGAATTAAAGTCTGTATACCTAAATTATTTAAATGCGATTGTAGTGCATCTCTATATTTTGTTGTAATAACAAATAAATGCCAAACATGGCTAGGGATATTTTTCTTGTATTCATCTACAGCTAAAGGTAATTTAATTAGTGGATTATCGATTTTATCAAGGTAGGTAAGAGCTATGTTTTGACGAATTTCAGTTTCTTGATCTAAATATTTTAATTTAACATTTAGCATTGCAGCTTGAATCTCATCTAATCGGCTATTTACACCTTGAAAAAGGTTTAAATATTTCTGATGTGACCCATAGTTACGCAAAGCTTTTAGTGTATTGGCTAATTCTTCACTATTTGTTGTTATTGCCCCTGCATCCCCCAAAGCTCCGAGGTTTTTTCCAGGGTAAAAACTAAAGCCCGCTGCATCACCCCAATTACCACATTTGATTCCATCAATCATAGCGCCATGAGATTGAGCGCAATCTTCTAAAACTAGCAGGTTGTGCTGTTTCGCTAATGCCATAATTTCTGGCATTGGTGAAATTTGCCCATATAAATGAACTGGTAGGATAACTTTAGTTTTATTTGTGATTGCAGCCTCTACGTTGCTAATTGAAAGATTATAGCTATCCGCATCTGGTTCAACAAATACAGGGATAAGATCATTTTCGGTGATGGCTAAAACAGAAGCAATATAGGTATTTGCTTGGACAATGACTTCATCACCTGTTTTGATTTTGCCGAGTTCTTTCCATGCTCTCAGTACGAGAGTTAAAGCATCTAGCCCGTTAGCAACGCCTAAGGTGTATTTTGTTCCACAGTAGCTAGAAAAGTTTTTTTCAAAACTTTCAAGTTCGTTACCCATAATATACCAACCAGAATCAATTACTCTCTTGCAAGCATCATGTAATTCTTGTTGATATTGTTGATTAATGCTTTTAAGGTCGAGAAAATTTATCATATTTAATCCTACAATTATTCTATGTAACGTGTAATTTTAGCTGGGTTTCCAACTACAAGGGCATTAGCAGGAACATTTTTTGTCACCACACTTCCTGCTCCTATCATGGCGTTTTCACCAATGACTATACCGGGCAGGATGGTTGCATTTGCACCAATAGATGCACCTTTTTGAATTATGGTATTTGGAAATTGTTCAGGGTACTGCTTTGAGCGAGGATATTTATCATTAGCAAATGTTACGCAGGGACCAATAAAAACATTATCTTCTATCCGTAAACCATCCCATAAATAGACGCCTGATTTTATCGTTACATTATTACCAATGATAACATCATTTTCGATTAGAGTATGAGCGCAAATATTACAATCAGTACCTATTTGGGCATACTCAAGAATAACACTGAATTGCCATATCCGTGTATTTTTACCAATATGGCAAGTTTGGACATCACTTAATGGATGAATATACATTTTTATATCCTTCTAAAAAGAGGTTGTAATCACGGATATAGTCAGTTTCATCGTAGTAATCGCTAGCGAGAACTATTATGATACAATCCTCTGAAAAATCATGCATTTCATGCCATTGCATTGGTTCAATTAGTAAGCCTTTATGAGGACAATCAAGAACTAATTCTTCCTTATTTTTACCATCATCCATAATAAAGCGGCAGCTTCCTCTAACACAAACGGCGAGTTGCCTTAGTTCCTTATGTGCATGAAATCCGCGAGAAACGCCTTCTTTAGTGCCAAAAATGTAATAAATACGTTTTACTTCAAATGGAATGTTTTTATTTTGTTCCATCGAAATTAATGAACCTCGGTCATCCCCGAGTTTCTTGAATTCAATAGTATTAATTAATTTCATTTCTTTTCTCAATGAGGTTAATTAAATATTGCCCATAATTATTTTTACGGAACTTATTTGCTGTTTTTAATACTTGTTCTGTAGTTAACCATTTTTGTCTAAAGGCTATTTCTTCTAAGCAAGCAATTTTAAAGCCTTGGCGTTTTTCAATCGTCTCAACAAAGCTAGATGCATCTAAAAGGCTATCGTGGGTACCTGTATCTAACCAAGCGAATCCACGACCAAGTAATTCAACTTTAAGTTTTTTATTTTTAAGATAAATTTGGTTGACGGTTGTAATTTCTAATTCACCACGGTCTGATGGTTGGATATTTTTAGCTATATCAATGACATCATTATCATAAAAATATAAACCAGTGACAGCATATTTAGATTTTGGTTTTAATGGTTTTTCTTCAATTGAAATCGCATTGTAGTGTTCATCAAATTCAACTACACCAAAACGTTCAGGATCAGGCACTTCATAGCCAAATACGGTTGCACCGTCTTTAGTATTTGCTGCATGGAGTAATTTAGGAGAAAAACCTTGACCCCAGAAGATGTTATCGCCAAGTACTAAGCAAACACTATCATTGCCAATAAACTCTTCACCAATAATGAAGGCTTGAGCTAAGCCTTCAGGTTTAGGTTGCACAGCGTATTGGAGAGAGATACCGAATTGAGAGCCATCGCCTAATAAACGTTGAAAGCTTTCTAGATCTTCAGGAGTTGTAATAATGAGTGTTTCACGAATACCCGCTAACATCAAAACTGAAAGTGGATAATAAATCATTGGTTTATCATAAATAGGGAGTAATTGTTTCGATACACCCATGGTGATTGGATATAATCTTGTTCCTGAACCACCCGCTAAAATAATGCCCTTCACTGTTCAATTCCTAATTGTTTTTTTATATTTTAATAATTGAGCTCCAATTATTAAATAATTAGGGCTATTCAATTAATACTAATATGAATCAATAACACTCTTTAGCTATGAATATCTGATTAAAAATTCTTCATGGAGATGTATATTTTAAACGAATTATAACGAGCGAATATATCAACAAAACACCCATAGCTACCGCACTGGGTTATCGGGTCCCAGAGCGCCATTAGATTTTCAATTTTAGTACTTATTAATTGAAAATACTGCATTTTTTACAAAATCGCTCAATTAATAAACACTGCTTATGACCGCCTTCTCTTATCAGTTGGCTCGTGCCGTAAGCACGATCAATCAAAAGCCCTTAATAATAGCACTAAAGTCTCGGGGTGACTATCGATGTGAGGCGCCTAGAAATCACTACTGTGCATAGAATTTCAGCGTCATTATCTGGAGTTAACTCGTCATTCTATAGCATATCATTCCATTTTAAGTGTAAAGTTTGAGATTGGTCGATATATCGATAAAAACCTTAATGGTGGATAGCGGTTGAAGCATTAGTCAAAGAAAAATCTGTACACGGTTGAATAGTATAAAAATAATGATAATGACACGAGTGACTTGATGTATGTTATTAATATTTCAGAAGAACACGCTCGTATGGTGTAGATAAAGATAAATACTCGAACAATGATGAAGTTGTTGAAATATAATATTTATAAGAATTGTCTGAGCATTTTTGTTACTTATTAGTTTATGCAGCAAACCCGAATATGCAAATATCATCAAACGATTGAGGAATTAATATAATCATTTGGTTTATGTTGGAAGATTAATTATCTACAGCTTTGTACGATGAAAGGAATATTTGTCGGAATATGATAGGAATATATGGCGGATATATAAAAAGGTCTTTGGCACATCAGCACCAAAGACCTCAATAAGGAGAGGCGATTAACGACCGTGCTCTGGCAGCCAAATTTGTAGGCGTAGCCCGCCCAATGGGCTGTCGTCCGCTTTCACCCAGCCTTTATGCTGGGAAATTGCGGTTTCGACAATCGCTAAGCCAAGCCCTGTGCCACCAGTTTCTCTGTCTCGCGCTTCATCTGTACGATAGAACGGACGGAAGATGTGCTCACGGTCAGCTGGGCTGACACCAGGTCCATCATCATCGACAGTAATCAGAATGCCGTTATTTTCTTCTTTGAAATCAACCGCAATATGAGTGTTTGAATAGCGAAGTGCGTTACGCACGATGTTTTCAAACGCACTGCCAATGGCGGATGGATTGCAATATAACGGCCATGGACCTGGGTGCGATGTCACATCCAGTGTCTTATTCATCTGCTCTGCTTCGAAACTCGCATCATCCAGAATATCTCCCCATAACTCATCAGCTTTGATGTGTTCGCGGAGAATTTCATTTTTGTGCTGACTGCGAGATAGAACGAGTAGGTCGTTGATCATACTGTCTAAACGGTGAGTTTCCGTTTCGATGCGCTCCAGCTCTTTACTCTCACCATGGCGGCGACGTAATAATGCAGTCGCCAACTGTAGCCGAGTGAGCGGAGTACGCAGCTCGTGAGAAATATCAGAAATAAGTCGCTGCTGGGCAGTGACCATGCCATCTAACGCACTGATCATTTGGTTGAAACTGTTGCCCGTAGATAAAAACTCCTGCGGACCAGATTCTAGCTCGGGATGCGGACGTAAATTACCTTTTGCCACATCATCTGCCGCCATTTTTAATTTACGGGCAGGACGAGCCAAGCTCCATGATAACCATAATAATAGTGGTGCACTGATTAACATGGTGGCAATTAAGAGTAAAAATGGTCGGTCAAACAATAAGTTAATAAAGTCTGACTGTGGGCTGCTTGCCGGTCGAACTAAATACAGTTGGTAGTGATCTTCACCGTCTCGAATCGAAAATGGGCCCAAAATTTCTGCGCGCCCGTACTTTTTCTTCTTCGGGTGGTCTGCATTATCGGATTGACCAATAAAATTACGGATCACTTGCATTTCACTCGGCATCGCGCCAATTACCCGACCTTCGCTAGTCACAATGATCAAGCGTTGGCCTGGGGGCGCCCATTTTTTGATGGCGTTAGAGATTCGTCGCCACCAAAGTAGGTCGTTCATGGGCGCTTGGGCGAGTTCAGCTTCGATATGCTGTTCAAGCATATCCCCTTGGCGTTGCTCACTTTCCATCAGGACGGTGAGCTGCCGAGAGTCGAGCTTGGGCACCATCAGCACGAGCATTAAGACGAGTGCGAGGGTAAACCAGAAAATCGCAAATATTCGAGCGGTTAAGCTGTTGATCATGTGGCAGAAACCATCAAGTAGCCGCGACCACGCAAGGTTTTAAACCAAGGTTGACCGTCGGTGCGTTCTGGGAGTTTGCGGCGCAAATTGGAAATATGCATATCAATAGCACGGTCAAATGGTGTGAGGCGTTTGCCCAACACTTCTTGGCTTAAATGTTCTCTCGAAACCACTTGTCCTAAATGCTGCGCTAATAGATAAAGCAACGTAAATTCAGTGCCTGTTAAATCAAGGATTTCGTTATCGAAGCTAGCTTCTTGACGACCTGGATTCAGCTGCAATTTGTCCACTTGTAACGTTGGGGTGTTGCTATTATCCCCTTGAGTTTGCTCACTCCAGTTCGAGCGGCGTAGTAACGCACGAATACGCGCCACTAACTCTCTATCGTTAAATGGTTTAGGTAAATAGTCATCCGCACCGAGCTCCAAGCCCAATACTTTATCTAATTCACTACCGCGCGCCGTTAACATAATGACAGGCGTTTGGTGAATTTGGCGTAACTCTTTTAAGGTCTCAATACCGTTTTTCTTCGGCATCATGACATCGAGTAATAATAGGTCAATGGATGAGTCGATTTGCTGTAATGCCTGTTCACCATCATAGGCGATGACAACATTGAAACCTTCCATTTCCAGCAGTTCTTTTAAGAGCGACGTGAGTTCACGGTCGTCATCAACTAATAGGATTTTATGCATTAATTAAGTCCTCCAACTGCCAAAATACGATAACAATCTTCACGATTCCATGACTTTACGTTCTTTTACATGCTCTGACGCTAGTTTGCAGCCGACCGCGTATATTTATCTCCATTGAATCACGAGCATCGTTCGGAGACAAGGTATCTAAATGCAAAGAATAGTACACAGAACAAAACACAGTTCAGTACATAAAACAGCCGCATACGTTTTAGCTTCTGCATTTGTTTTCGGTCCAGTCGCTGCGTTTGGTGAAGCATCAGAAAGTAGTAGTAATGATGAACCCTCATTAGTGCTACAAATGCAGCCTGACCAGCCACTACAAACAACACATATCGCTATTCAATTTCAGCTTCCTGAATCATTAAATAGCGACGAACGTGCCAGTGAATTTATGTTTAATGGTATCACGTTGAGTGAAAAACAGCGTCAACAGCTTCGCGACTTAATGGCAACACAACGCCATCGCCATGTTGAAAATGTTGACTCAATACAAGAACGTGAGTCATTACACAAACTTATTATAGCGGATCGCTTTGACGATAAAGCTGTCCGAGCGCAACTTGAGAAACAATTGCAAAAAGAACTGGATGAACGCGTTGAGATGGCTCGCATCCATCATGAACTTTACCAGTTACTGACGCCAGAACAGAAGGCGCAACTTGAGCAGATTAATCAGCATAAGTTCGTTGAGTATCAAGTGAAGCAGTAGAGATCCTAGTAGTGATTGTAGTTGAGTTTTTAAAGCCTGTAGTTGAGTTTTGAGTTGATCGTTGATTTTTGAAGTAAGTAGTGAAGTAGCAATAACTGAAGTTTTTCCTTGCCATAGACACCATCCCTGTCTTTATAGCCCCTTTTAGGGGCTTTTTTTTTATCAGCCTCATTTTAGGTTGTCTATACATTCACTTTCCGCGTACTATCTGTGCACTTGCAAATTACATTTTCGTTCATCAACAGAGGTCATACTGCGCCATGATCCAAATACTAACATCTCAAGATTATAAAAAAATGCCATGGAAAAATGGTCAGGGATTCACTTTAGAGCTGGCGCGAAGCCACGGTGAAGGGTTAGAAAACTTTGATTGGCGGGTATCGATTGCGGATGTGAAATCAGCAGGTCCATTCTCGTATTTTCCGAACAAGCAACGGATAATTGGGGTGCTTGAAGGCTCTGGGATGGTATTGCAGATAGATAACAACCCGCCCGTTTCTTTATTACAAAAACAGTTTCATGCCTTTCATGGTGAAAGTGATGTGTATGCCGAATTAATCAATGAAGCCATCCGCGATTTTAATGTGATTTATAACCCTGAAAAGTATCTAGCGCGCCTACAGTGGGTATCCAGCGAGTCGGTAACATCCTGGATTAGCCATGGTCACTGTGTACTGATTTTTAATTTACAGGGTAAGTTAGATGTGCAAGTTGATGGGAAACACTGGGTGCTAAATGATTTTGAAACCTTATTGGTGCAAAAAGAGAGTGTACCTGCACAATACATTGCCTCGGCTGAACTATTTGGCGATTTTTGTGTTATCGAACTATTTGAAAGATAACACTACAAAGCCATTCAAGTTATTTTAGAGTGATGCAACTCCGTCAATTCACGACTATTTAGTTAGCGGATAATTCTGATAATTTCACTCTTCGAATAAAATTGTTATCGAATTCATAGATTACTTATTTAATGGCTTTATTCTTATTGTGATTTTAAAAAGAATCTTTAGGCTGTAGCCTCGAATGGTTTATTAAAAATAGTAATAGAGTTTTCTAGCAAGGAAAAAAATAAGATGAAAATGAAGGCGCTTGTTGCAGTCGCAGTTTCTGCAGTCATTATGACGGGTTGTAAGAGTATGGACACTGGGCTGATGACCAACTCTGGAATGCAATTATTCCAAGCTGCAACATTATCTGATGCAGATGTTAAAAAATTCAGCGATGATGCTTGTAAAGAAATGGATGCAGAAAACAAAATTGCACCAGCTTCAAGCAAATACACACAACGCTTAAACAAAATTGCTAAAGCGTTGGGTAGTGAAGTTGAAGGAACGCCAGTTAACTATAAAGTTTACATGACTAAAGATGTCAATGCATGGGCGATGGCAAATGGTTGTGTACGTGTATACAGCGGTCTGATGGATATCATGAACGACAACGAAGTTGAAGGCGTTCTGGGGCATGAAATGGGTCACGTTGCTTTAGGTCATACCCGTAAAGCGATGCAAGTTGCTTATGCAGCGGTAGCCGCTCGTACCGCGGTAGCGGCATCAGGTAACGATGTAGCGACTCAATTAAGTTCTTCACAATTAGGTGAGCTGGGTCAAAAACTGGTTAACTCTCAGTTTTCTCAACACCAAGAAAGCCAAGCGGATGATTTCTCTTATGATCTGCTGAAAAAACGTGGTGTAGATACCAAAGGTTTAGTGACTGGTTTTGACAAATTAGCAAAATTGGGCAGCAAAGAAACCAGCATGTTTGATTCTCACCCACCATCAGATGCGCGAGCACAACATATTCGTGACCGCATTGAGGCAGATAAAAAATAATTTTTATCTCTAATGGTATTAATGGGGAAGCTAAGGCTTCCCCATTTTTTATCTGGCGTTTCGGTTTTATAGATATTTTGCATTTTATCTCAATTCTGGTGGTAAAAAGAAAGTCACAAATCAGAACTTATCCTGTTGTACTCTTGCTCGGCGCTGCCTATCTTATTAAGAAAATACGATTAAGAATTTTTTTTATCATTGCCTTATTTGTGCTCGATGAAAGAGCAAGGAAAAAAGATGGAAAAAACACAGCGAGTTTCTCTATTGGCGAAAGGAATGGGAATGCTGTTGTCCGGTACTTGTCGTTTATTAACAGGAGTCCGTACACGTTGGGTAGGATGTCAGCCTGCAATTACTCCCCGTATTTACTATGCCAATCATTCAAGTCACCTCGACGGTTTAGTGATTTGGTCGGGATTACCGCCATTAATGCGCCATTTTGTTCACCCTGTTGCTGCCAAAGATTATTGGGACGGTTCGTCATTTCGTCGTTATCTCGTTAATAACGTATTTCGAGCTGTGCTGGTGGATAGAAAAGGGGACAAGCCCGCTAAAGAGTCTGTCCTTGAACCGCTAGAAGCGGTACTCACCGCTAACCATTCGCTGATTTTATTTCCTGAAGGAACCCGTGGAGATGGCGAAGAGCTCGGTAGCTTCAAAAGCGGGATTTATCATTTAGCGAAAAAATACCCCAATGTTGAAGTGGTGCCAGTGTATTTGGAAAATTTAAATCGAGTACTACCGAAAGGAACAAAGCTCGTGGTTCCTATCATTTGCTCAGCAACTGTCGGTAAGCCGTTATCACCGTTAACGGAAAACGAAAATAAAGCAGATTTTTTGCAAAGAGCAAAAGCTGCACTTGAGGAGATGATGCCATGAGTCTTTGGGATGGCGAATTAGCCCTATTATTATCCGGTGTTTTCGGTGTCTTGATGGTCGCCAGCGTCATTGGCGGCATCTTGGCGTACCGTTATTCTGGCGAGAAAAGCAATCCGACGATTGATAACCTGAATGCGCGCATCCGTGCTTGGTGGGTGATGTGTATTATCTGCGTTTTGGCGGTAGTGATTGGTCATATTGGCGTGGTGATTTTATTTGCGCTGATCTCTTTCTTTGCATTAAGGGAGTTTGTGACGTTAGCGCCAACGCGTCGTAGTGATCACGAGGCGCTTTTCTGGTGTTTCTTTGTCTTCCTGCCGCTGCAATATGTATTGGTTGGTATTGAATGGTACGGGATGTTTTCGATTTTTGTCCCTGTATTTGTGTTCTTATTTTTACCGACACGCATCGCTTTGGCTGGGGATACCTATCATTTCCTAGAACGTACCGCCAAAATTCAGTGGGGCATGTTGGTCACGGTTTTTTGTTTAAGTCATGTACCCGCGTTATTGATGCTGAATATTGAAGGGTATCAAGGGGAAAACGTGAAGCTGTTGCTGTTCCTAATTGTGGTGACGCAAATTTCTGATGTGCTGCAATATGTCTTCGGTAAGCTACTCGGTAAACACCCTATCGTGCCTAAGTTGAGCCCAAATAAAACGGTGGAAGGGTTTATCGGCGGCATATTAAGCTCTGTGCTCATTGGTATTTGCTTGTACTGGGTCACCCCATTTAGTTGGTGGGCGGCAGGGTTAATGTCATTGGCGATTACGTTAATGGGCTTTGTGGGCGGTTTGTGTATGTCTGCAATTAAGCGTGATAGCGGGATTAAGGATTTTGGCGCGATTATTGAAGGGCATGGCGGAATGCTAGATAGAATTGACTCTTTATGTTTTGCCGCACCTATTTTCTTCCATTTAACCCGTTATTTTTATACTTAATTTTTATATTACGGGCAAATCGCTAAATAGCAAAAAGCACCGTCGGGTGCTTTTTTTATAGGAAAGTCGCGTTCAGCTTGTAATGATGGCGTCGCATATAGATTAACATGCTATCATCGAGACTTAATTTGTACTTCGAAGTAAGATGATTGTGCGCGATAGGTTGATTTTCGTCATTTGAGCTAAAATTATGTAATCGAGATCACAAGAAAACATAAAAATTGGCGGTAAAACGCATGCATAATCCCTGCGCTGTCGTATTATTTCGCTAGGTGAATCAATTCAGCACTATGGCGTGGTGAGTATTAACTGCCTGTTAGGCGGAACAGTTTGCCAGGCGGAAGCGGAAATAGTGCGGTAGTTTTTTCATAGATTTGCAATTTATGTTCATTAATCAGAGGTCATCATGGTCAAGCAGATTAAAAGAATTGGGGTTTTAACAAGCGGTGGAGACGCACCGGGTATGAACGCAGCAATTCGCGGCGTGGTTCGTGCGGCGTTAGCGGAAGGCTTGGAAGTTATGGGTATTTTTGATGGATACCTCGGTCTTTATGAAAACCGTATGAAGCAATTAGACCGTTATAGCGTTTCAGATATGATCAACCGTGGCGGCACATTCTTAGGTTCTGCGCGTTTCCCTCAATTCCGTGATGAAAAAGTCCGTGCGATAGCAGTTGAAAACCTGAAGAAAAATCATATCGATGCACTTGTTGTCATTGGTGGTGATGGTTCTTACTTAGGTGCAAAATGCTTAACTGAATTAGGTTTCCCATGTATTGGTTTACCTGGCACGATTGATAATGACGTTGCTGGAACAGACTACACAATAGGTTATTTCACTGCGCTAGAAACCGTTGTTGAAGCGATTGACCGCTTACGCGATACATCCACTTCCCATAAACGCATCTCTATCGTGGAAGTGATGGGGCGCTATTGTGGTGATTTAACGCTATCTGCGGCGATTGCGGGCGGCTGTGAATTCTTAGTGCTGCCAGAACAAGAAATGCCATTTAACCGTGAAGAATTATTAGCTGAAATTAAGCGTGGCATTGAAAAAGGTAAGCGTCATGCGATTGTGGCGATCACTGAGCACGTTTGTGATGTTGACGAGTTAGCGAAATATATTGAAGCAGAAACTCACCATGAAACCCGTGCGACGGTATTAGGGCATATTCAGCGTGGTGGCTCGCCAGTGGCTTATGACCGTATTCTGGCTTCTCGTATGGGCGCATATTCTATTCAGCTATTGCTTGAAGGCTATGGCGGGCGCTGTGTTGGGATCCAAAATGAAAAATTAGTTCACCATGATATTATTGATGCGGTAATGAACATGAAACGCGTCTTTAAGAAAGATTGGCTGGAAACAGCGAAAAAACTGTACTAATTTTTCTCCTCTGTCATTGCAAATCTCACCGGTATGGTTGGCGATAGGCTGATCATATCGGCGAAGATTACGCATATTCCCTCCGATATTCCTCTTATGTATAAGATTTACCTTTTCGGTATTTCCCGTTGTTGCGGGTATCTGTCAGCCTGATTCTGTTTTCAATTAATGGAGAAAAGGATGATGGTACGTTTCTGGCAAAGTTCTCGCTATCCCATAGCGGCATTCTCTTTATTGTTATTAACTGCGGGGGCATGGGCGAAAGACATTCAAATATTAAATGTCTCTTATGACCCAACTCGTGAGTTTTATCGCCAATATAATCAGGAATTTGGTGATTATTGGAAAGCGAAAACAGGGGATACCGTCACAGTACGACAATCACATGGTGGCTCTGGTAAACAAGCAACCTCCGTTATTAACGGCTTAGAGGCGGATGTTGTCACGCTTGCATTAGCATATGATGTCGATGCGATTGCCCAGAGTGGCAAAATTAATTCAGGTTGGTTGAAAAAACTACCAGATAATTCAGCTCCTTACACATCGACTATTGTCTTTTTAGTGCGTAAAGATAACCCAAAAAATATTCGTGATTGGGATGATTTGATCCGTAAAGACGTTTCAGTCGTGACGCCAAACCCTAAAACATCAGGGGGAGCACGATGGAATTATTTGGCGGCATGGGGATATGGATTAGAAAAAAATCATCATGATCCTGAAAAAGCCAAACAGTTTGTAAAACAGCTATATCAAAATGTGGAAGTGCTGGATTCCGGAGCGAGAGGGGCAACGAACAGTTTTGTCGAGCGCGGTATTGGTGATGTCTTGATCGCGTGGGAGAATGAAGCACTATTAGCGATTAATGAATTAGGGGCTAAAGGGGATTTTGAAATCGTCACGCCAAGTATTTCTATTTTGGCGGAGCCAACAGTTGCGGTTGTTGATAAGACCGTGGACAAGCGAGATCACCGTGAAGTGGCACAAGCCTATTTAGAATTCTTGTACTCGCCAAAGGGACAAGAAATTGCCGCGAAAAATTATTATCGTCCTCGTGATGCTCAAGTCGCGAAAGCGTATCAAGGGCAATTTCCTCAATTGAAATTACTCACCGTTGATGACAATTTTGGTGGCTGGCAAAAAGCACAGAAAACACATTTTGCTAACGGCGGAGTTTTCGATGAAATCATTCGCCGTTAGCCATTAGAGAGAGAAAAAATTCAGTATCTAGCCGCCCTTGATAGCTGGAGGGCGGCTAGGTATATAGCTTACCAGCTATATTTCACACCCAATTGACCAAGATACATCGTCTGCTTATTGCTATTCCCTGATGTTTTTTCATTGCCTTTCGGGTATTTCCAGTTAGTCGGTTCGTAAGCCGCGCCCGCCCATAAGGCTAACTTAGGCGTCACTTTGTATTCCACTTGAGTTCCGATGCGGTAGCCGCTGCGTAATTGCTGGGTTGTATATCCTTTATTGTTGTATTCAATGTCAGCAATGAGATAACGGAAATAAGGGGAAATACTCCAGTTTTGGTTAATGGTGACTGGTAAGCCAAGGCGAATCTGACGTTGTAAAGATTGCGTAGTGAATTCATTATCCCACGCTTTATCGCTGTAATAACTGAGTCTGGCCTTAATATCATCGGTGAGTTTGTAGCTCACGCCCACTTCAGATTCAAATTCGTAGCTGTTGGCTTCATAGAAATTGCTGTAATAGTAAAAAGCCCCCCAAAAATCAAATGTCCATCTGCTATCAAGGTAGATTGAACCTGAAGGCATTAGCCAATACAAACTATTAGATGAACGGGATTGTGTACCTGGAGTTCCATCATTTGATTCTTTGCGATAGGTAAAATTGATATCGAGATTAGAGATTTTATCCTTGATAAATTGTTTGGTTGCTCCGATTTGGGTTCGGTTACGAATGTAGGAATCGCGAGAGTTGGAAAAGTTCTTTCCGTGATTTCTTAATGATTCTCGGTGTTCTAGATCAAAAGACCACGTTGATGTTGGATTAGTTAGTGATAACTTACCAATCATGCTGGCTTTGTCATACACTTTGTTATTCTGTGAGTCTCGTTGACCTTGATACTCTTCAAGCTCAAGATACACATTGGTTTTGACTCGCCAATGGTCTTCAGTGGATTGAGAATAACTGATGGTTGGAAAAATGATTGCTGTGCTAAGAATTAAACCTGTTATAGACTTCATATTCATCCTTTATAGAATGCTTTAATTATCTAATGATTTTATTTTCAATGGGCGCACAAATTAATTATAAAAGATTGAATATGGGCTTTTGTATTGAAAGTCCAAGGGTTTAATTACAATTAATAAGGTTCATTGATATCTTTGATATATTATTAGTGTGATGACTAAAATATTATTTTCTTAAATAATCGGCAAGCCGATGCAAGCAATCTAAATGAACTTCCGTGATATTGTCTATTGTTATTTTTTGATGTGATAGCTATTTAAATTAGTGGGTTAGCTAATATGGTCGCATCTATCAGTCTGTGTTTATTCGGTTTTTTATCGTTATTTCCAATGAGAGTGAAGATAGTCTGATATTTATATTGTCACTATTTTAATGTGGAGTTAAACATTGTGATTTGATTTTCATGTCATAATTTTAAAATTATTTATAAATATTGGTTTTTATTATTTAATCTTAGGGTATTAAAAATAAAAACGCCTATTTAAATAAAATAGGCGTTTAATTAAAAATAAAACGTAATTATTTTGATTTTTTAGCTTCTGCTGCAGCTTTAACAATGACGGCGAAAGCATCTGCTTTTAAGGACGCTCCACCCACTAAAGCACCATCAATATCCGGTTGAGTGAATAACTCAGCAGCGTTGCTTGCGTTAACTGAACCGCCGTATTGAATAATAACTTGTTCAGCGATAGCAGCATCTTTCTTCGCAATGTGGCTACGAATGAATTTATGGATAGCTTGTGCTTGTGCTGGCGTTGCTGATTTGCCTGTTCCGATAGCCCAAATTGGTTCATAAGCAATAACCGCACCTTGGAATGCTTCGGCACCTAATGTGTTCAGAACAGCATCGATTTGGCGAGCACACACTTCTTCAGTTTTGCCAGCTTCATTTTCAGCTTCGCTTTCACCGATACACAGAACTGGGATTAATCCTTGCTCTTTCAGCACTGCAAATTTTTTCGCAACGAACTCATCGCTTTCTTTGTGATAAGTACGACGCTCTGAGTGACCGATGATGATGTATTTTGCACCGATGTCTTTCAGCATTTCAGCTGAAGTTTCACCAGTGAATGCGCCAGACAGGTTGACGTCAACGTTTTGTGCGCCTAATGCGATGCGGCTGCCTGCAATAGCGTGTTTAGCTTGAGTTAAGTAGATAGCGGGTGGTGCAATCGCCACGTCACAGCCATCAACGCTGCTCAGTTCATTACGCAGACCAGCAATCAGCTCATTGACCATCTGGGTGCTGCCGTTCAGTTTCCAGTTACCCATTACCAATGGATGTCGCATGTTATTTCCTCCAACCAAGAAGTTTGAATGATTAATCAATTAGTTTTTCATCACGCGATCAACGAATTACGCGCAACGAGACGTTTCTGTCACTGTTCCTGCATTATAGGAACAATGGATAATAATAGCTTTGCTTTTCATCATGCTTATTGTCAGAGCGTGATCATCATCCATTTAGTCTATTTATTGACTTTGAAAACTTATCGTCTTCGAGTGCTTATTGCTCTAGCTTAATCGGTTCAACAGCAAAAGTAAGCATATTATTATCACTTTTTACCAAAATATACCGTAACGCACCCAATCTTGCCTCTTCAGCACGCGTTGGATTTTTATTTGCCATAAATTTGTTGAGTGCGGCTGTTAGCTCAGGGGCTTTATCCATTGAAACGTTAGGATCAAATTGGTGGATGATGGCGATAATATAACGTTCAATTAATTGTCGATTCTCTTGTGCATCCGCTTCATTGTCAGTAGGGAGCAAAGTGATCTGCAAGCTTTTAATTTTCTCGCTGCCTCGCTCAAGAACAGCGGAAGAGTATATTTGCTGATTAATGCGTGATGCGGCACGGATATAGGGTGCGGAGATATCTTGGCTAGCAATAACTTTGTATTCATGAAGATACAAGTCTTTATACGTTTGATTGAACTGATTGCGTAGCTCTGGAATAGTGAGATTAAAGGTTGGCGCATCGGGCGCCAAATAAGCCACGCTTAAGTCAGTATCGGGTAAAGTGGGTACCTTTTGAGACAGCGCCATTTGTGGAAAATAGCATACAAAAGCGGTTATGATGATGGACATGGAACGGAATATTGGTTGAGCCATTTTTTCTGCCACTTATTCTTCAGAGATTAATATTGTATCAGGATTACACACAATGACATTACTACAATGGGCTTTTTCCTTTAAAGGCAGAATTGGGCGTCGACCTTTTTGGGCAGGCATAGCCAGCTGCTTTATTCTCGTAACTCTAATTTCGTTGCTGCAAAATGCGTTTTCCATCCCTGATGCTGTCATTGTGGTGTTCTTTATTTTACTACTGTATCCCCTTGCGGCGATTTTTACCAAACGCTTACATGATAGAGGCAAACCGGGAGGTTGGTTTGCTTTGATCGTATTGGCTTTTGCACTTTATTCCATCGATGTGAGCCAATTAGCCGATATTTGGCAATGGGGAATTGGGCGCTTCCTTCCACTGTTGATTACGATGATTATGTTGATTGATTGCGGCGTTTTTGTGGGAATGGAAACTGAAAATCCCTATGGAGAAAAGACAGATAATGTGGATTACCTGTCTTAGCAGTAAAACGATTACCAATATTGCTCGCTGGTAATATGCCCCGGTTTACGGCGTAAATGTTTTATTAGCCCATGAGTGTCTTTGAGTTTATCGCGGGTATCTCTCACCATTTCAGGGTTGCCACACAGCATAATGTGGCAATTTTCTGCGTCAATTGGTAGTCCCACAAACGTCTCTAACTGATGATCTTCAATTAATGCGGGAACGCGTCCATACAGTGAGCCGGCGACTTGTTCACGACTGACTACGGTTACAATGCGTAATTTTCCTGCGAATTGTTGCTCTAATTTCTGCATTAGTGGCAGGTAACTGAGGTCTTTTTGGTAGCGGACGGCATGTAACAGGACGATTTTATCGAAGCGTTCTAACCCTTTGTTCTCTTGTAAAATGGAGAGAAATGGACCAATTGCTGTTCCTGTAGAAAGCATCCAAAGATGCCGACATTCAGGAATTTCATCTAACACAAAGAAACCCGACGCTTCATCGGTGATTTGCAGTGTATCGCCAACCTGTAGCTCAGCAAGTTTTGGACTCAATTTACCATTCGGGACGATAACAAAATAGAATTCGAGTCGGTTATCACTAGGGGCATTAACATAGGAGTAGGCGCGAGCAACGCGTTCTCCATTAACTTCAAGGGCAAGCTTGGCAAATTGTCCTGCAATAAACGGCTGAATTGGGGCATCAACCACTAAACTAAATAAAGTGTCCGTCCAATATTTGGTTTCTACTACCCGACCTGTTACCCAATTTGCCATAACTGTATCCTGTTATCGAAAAAACACAGAGAAAGTGTTCAGCACAGTGAATTATTTAAGATATACATTGCTGAACTTAATAGGATTTCATACTAGATCAGTTCATTGTTTATGCTTATCGATAAAGTGTTTTAGTGGATTATTCTGAAAATGGAGGGTTTGGTAATTTTAATGTACAGTTAAGTTGACAGGGGTGGCGAATATTACTGCCAATGCATTGAAAATTAAAATGGTGTTCTAGCTCGAAAAATTCATAAATTTTGTTATCTTAATCACATAAGAACAATTTCAATTGTTTGCTAGTTATATAATTCCAATGTAATGGGCAAAACAACAAACAAAAATCTATTATTTAATCCTGAATGCAGGTGTTTGCGTTATTAAACCTTAATAATGTGGCGCTATATTGTGCTCGGGAATTGTGAGTGTCTGAGAGCAAAATGAGAAAGCTTGAAAATTTTAATTTATTATTGATGTTGATTGCCCTCGCTGCGGTTGGGCAAATGACTCAAACAGTCTATGTTCCGGTTATTGCTGAAATTGCTGTTTATTTCGGTGAGCCTTCCGGTTCTGTGCAACGCGTTATGGCGGCGTATCTGTTTTCTTACGGTTTTTCGCAATTATTATACGGTCCTTTGTCTGACCAAATTGGTCGCCGTCCTGTGATTTTAGCGGGTTTATCCATCTTCTTAGTGTCAACGGTTGTCGCCATTTTCGCGCCAACGTTAACCGTATTAACGGTCGCGAGCGGTTTGCAGGGATTAGGAACCGGTGTTGCTGGTGTGATGGTAAGAACCATGCCTCGTGACTTGTATAAAGGCACAGCGTTACGTTATGCCAACAGTTTGCTAAATATGGGGGTATTAGTTAGCCCGCTGTTAGCGCCGATGTTTGGTGGGGTATTGGCCTATTTCTTTGGCTGGCATGCCTGCTATATTTTCTTATTCTTACTGGGCGGTGGGGTATTGCTAAGCATGTATCGCTGGATGCCAGAAACCCGTCCAATCTCGCCAGAAAAGCATAATTTAGTGGCATCATACCGTGAATTATTGTCTAACGGTTCGTTCCTTTCTTACTTAACGATGTTGATTGGTGCATTAGCTGGGATCGCCGTTTTTGAAGCATGTAGCGGTGTATTGATGGGCGGAGTGTTAGGGCTGAGCAGTATCACGGTCAGTATTCTGTTTATTCTGCCTATTCCCGCGGCATTCTTTGGCGCTTGGTATGCAGGGCGTGAAGGTAAGAGTTTCTCGGCACTTATGTGGCAGTCTGTGCTGATTTGCTTAGTTGCAGGGGTCATGATGTGGGTTCCTGGTTGGTTCGGGATCATGAATACATGGACACTACTTGTTCCCGCTTCTATTTTCTTTTTCGGTGCAGGCATGTTATTCCCATTGGCGACAACGGGCGCAATGGAGCCATTCCCCTATTTAGCTGGTGCGGCAGGGGCATTGGTGGGCGGACTACAAAATGTGGGCTCTGGTGTGGCGACATGGGTGTCAGCGTTGATGCCACAAAATGGACAATTCAGTCTTGGTCTACTGATGTTTTTGATGTCAATGCTGGTGGTATTGTGCTGGCTGCCGTTAGCTCGCCGTATGAACCACACTGAGCGAATGGTTTAACCTAAGACTTTCGTTTAAGAATCTAAAATAAGGGGGCAATTAAGCCCCCTTATTTTTATCTTTATGCGGCTAATGGTACGAAATGCATGGCTTCAACCCATTGAGAAGCTTGTTGTTGTGCACTGATTGCGTCCTCTTTCATTCCCGCCATGTGTGAAATGAGCGAGTTAAATTCCACAGGGCGGTCATAGTGTAACCATTCGCGATTTTCAGCAAGCGCATATTCATTTTGTTGGATAAGTATAGTGCTGGCGGTGGCGTCATCTTGTAAATGTGAGTCAATATGGACTTTGATACCCGCAATATTTAAGTTAGGGGTACTATCTATGGTGCCTTTGACGATCAACGTATCGTCTTGCACTGAAAGGTACCACGTTTCCAGAGGTGCATATTCTTGAAGCTCATCTCGCTCATCATAAACCAGTAGTGTGACCCAATAGTTGGTGTCGCTGTTAGTCTGTATACCTAATTGTTTCATATCGATCCGCTGATTGAGTTGAACATCAGAAAGCAGTCGAACGTCGGATACAACATGGGTTTCTGATGCAGATTGTCTATCGGAATATAAATTCAGATGGTTGAGGGGTGTAAACTTTGCCTCAGTATTTACTTGATGCTGATTGCAGGGCATTTTTAATGAAAAATATTGCTGATTAAGCCGCCCATTTTCAACCCACGTCGCGCACAAAGCTTGGTTATCTCCATCGTATGCCCAAAATAATTTACTGCCTCGCCAGTAATTATCCATCTGCAATTCATTTGGTACTGCTTTACCATTACCGTGAATAAATAGGCGATTCGCTAATGATTCCGGATTTTTGTAGTGATAGAGCGTTGTATCATCTTGATCTTTTATAATTTCTAAACTGACTAACTCGCCTTTATTTGCAATATTCACATTGAGTTCATTTCCACCTAGGGAAATAGGCATTGTTTCCGTGAGTAATCCATTTTGAGTTGCATAGGTGATTTTTAAATGATGATTGGCATCAAGATATTCTTTGGATATTAAATGCCCTAGTGTTTGTGTGACGGTGAGCTGGCTATAAGGATGGAGTGAGCCATCAGCGAGAGATAAAAAAGAACCATTCAGTTGATAAACGGGCAGATATTCACGGGGTATTTCTTGCTCATCTATTCGAGCTAAAAACTGTTGAGCTCGATATGCTAAATAGTCGGCATGAGATAAGAAGGCATCATATTGTTCAGTGAAATGTGCATAGTCTCGAGGGTACATAGCAGGCATGATTTCACTATTTTGATCTTTATCGAAATAGGTCGTGTATTGTTGGCGATATTGGTCGAAGGCGATAGTTTCTCCATGACTTTCGGCTGCATAAGGATAACGTGAGCCTGTGGTGTGACCCAAACTTAGTCCATGCCCGAATGTTTCATGCCAGAGAATACTGGATTTAGTGATCCCGCCACCAAAATGATGAGTTGCTAGTCCAATCACCCCCGAGGACCCTCCACTCATTGGTAACCGATTGATAGAGGAATAAAAAAATTCTGAATATAGCTTGGTTCGACGAGCTGCTTTTTGGCTATCTTGATAGGCCCACCCAATTTGAGATCTAGAGGGTTCTTCAATGGTTTTTGGGGCATCGTATAGCAGATGAATCAAGTTGTTATCATCAGTATAAGCGTTTCCCTCTTTAATAAGGTAAGGGAATAAGCTCGGTTGTTTCGCCAGTGATGGGTAACTAAACAGTGAAAATTGATGAGTAGGAAGCTTTGCCGCAGCTTCTAGCCCCCAGCTTAAAGGTGAATAGGCATAACTGCCATGACCTGGTTGATATAAGCTTTTATTAGTTACATGAGCAATGATGGGTGTGACATGTTTAACGGGGGGAGAAAACCAACCTTCAGCATCAGTATAAGGTTGAATTATTGGTGTATCACCCGCCATGATTTGTATTTGGATCTCTGGTTGTATCCATTTCCCTCTAATCGGTGCAGTGTAGCTATTACGATGTAGATCTTGAGCTTCTATGCTGGGACTTTTGGGTCTTTCATCAATGTTTGTCGGCAGTTTTTGGGGACCAGTCAAAATAACTCGTTCGAGTTCTATTCCTGATTTATTACGAATAATAGCGACAATATCAGGTGCATTTGCGGCAGATGGGCTAATGAGGTCAACTTTTAATAATGCCCAGCGGTTGGCTGTCAATGTGAAATGGGGAGAATTAGGTGCAAGTAAGTGTGTTTGTGCCATTTGAACATTTAATACTTGCATGTCGGCTGGAGTTTTGTCGTCCCGTAATTCAGGTTGATGATAGATTGGGTCAGGAAGGGTAAAAGTTCTTTGACCGGGGATGGAGACATCTGGCGCGCTTTCAGACTGTAATTGAATCGACATTGGGGCTGATACCGAACCGTCCTCCATAACCGCAGAAACATCAAATTGGTCATGTCCTTGGAAGTGGCGCTGTTCATCAGGACGATATACCCACTCGCCTGTTTGGCTATTGAGTTCTACTTTGCCAAACAGCGGAGATTCAATGAGTTGAAAGTAGGCAATATCTTTGTGTGTTGGAAGCCTACCTGAAATAGCGCCAATGATGAGTTGATTAGCGTTTCCATTTGGATTTTCAACGATGAGAATTGGGCGCCTTTGGCTGTCTTTGAGCTGAAACTGAGAAACTATCATTCCTTCACATTCTAGCAATAATCGCCCTTGAGAATACTGGAGGGTGATAGGCGGTAATTCATTGGCAACCAGTTGCTGGTTAACTTCAGTTTCTATTTTGATGGCTAGCTCATGCCAAGAGTCAGATTCGGATAGCGTAATATCATCGAGCCTAAGGGCTATATTTTGGCGTGAACTATTGATAACCAAAGTGAAATAGTGGCTATTTTTTAGAATGTCATCTGTTAATGCTAGCGAATTTATCGATGTAGCAGGTAAAACCAACGTTTGTTGAAAACCATACGGGTTGAAAGTGGTTTGCTGGGGAGTTTTTTGGGTTATTGGCGGCGATTCAGGTTGGTTATTCGGAATATGGTTAGCGGGTACATAATGAAATGCCGTATCTGGGATTGCATGGATGGATTCACTGTCAGAAAATCCCCATCCTAAACGGATTTTGGGGGCTGTCCCCTGCGTTTTTGTTGTGATTTTAATGGGGATATGTTGGTTTTTATTCACTCTACTTAGGTAAACTTCACCGAATTCATTATGCTCGGCAATTATCTGAGTATTTGATCCAACTTCGAGAATGAGTTCTTCTGAATGGTACTGGGTATCAACATAAATACGAACATCGTCAAATTGCGTCGGTGTTATGACACCTTCATAAATCCATACCGTAGTGTCTGTGTTATCGGCTAATTCGCTATCATAGAAACTCAAATTTGTAATTGTGCAGTTGCTGCTTTCGACTCGTTTTTCTGGTTGGTAAGAGGTCACGAGAAGACCCGCAGATTTTTGTGTTGGCTGAATAGCCTGTGCTTCTTCATGGACATTAATGGGGGTTAATTCATTAAGTAATTGCTGAATGGGTAAGGATATTTCGTTTTCATCATTTTCAATGAGAATGACACTTCCTCCCGTCAGCTCCAGCCAATGTTTGATTAATTCAACTTGTAAGTCGTTTGCATCAGTGGCGAGTATGACAGTATTGTAATTACGATGCCATTGCCCGCTAGGTAAGAGTAAATCGACCAATTGAGCTTGGGAGCGAGGTTCACCATCACGCCATTGGTGAGGGGAATTAAAGCTGTCAATCCATAAACTATGTTGGGGGTGAAATTCAAAGCCTGAGAATTCACTAGAATCTACCGTACTTAATACGTAACTTGTGCGTTGTTCTCCCGGTAAACGGGGTTTATCGAGTAGCCAATTTGTGAGTGCAAATGCGTTCTGTCCGGCGAGATCTTGTTGTGGTGAGTTTTTTAAGCCGTCAAGATAAAAACTGTCTGCATGAATTTTCGCGACCCGACCTCGGTTTTTGTAGAGGCCTAATTGTATCTCACCTTGCAGTATATCTTGATATATGAGTTGTACAGCATGTTGGTTTGAGCGACTAAAAATGCCTTTTTTTTGGTTATCCATAACCTGATCTCCTGAAATAAAAAATGAAAACTATTATTGCAGGAAACGATTTTAAATAAGCGAGTCGGTTCTTTCTAATTTATTATTAGTCTAGGTAACCATGATTGTATTTACTAGTTAACTATTTGTTTGCTAATTATAAATTAGTAATTTATTTCTGTAGTGGGAAATAAAAAAGCAGTGCTGAAGCACTGCTTTGATAGATAAAGAAAAATAATACTACGCGCGGTCTTCCCACTCTTGGGCGCGAGCAACGGCTTTTTTCCAGCCTTCGTATTTATAATTACGTTCTGTGGTTTCGATGCCAGGTTTAAAGACTTTCTCAATCGTGGCTTTACTTTGCAGCTCATCCAGACTTTCCCAGAATCCAACAGCAATACCGGCTAAATAAGCTGCACCCAACGCAGTACTTTCACGTACAGCGGGACGCTCGACGGATGTACCGAGAATGTCAGATTGGAATTGCATCAGGAAGTTATTGGCAACCGCGCCACCATCTACACGCAGCGCTTTTAGGCGTTCACCCGAGTCGGCTTGCATTGCATCAAGGACATCGCGAGTTTGGTATGCGATAGACTCCAGTGTGGCACGGATAATATGGTTGCGATTTGCACCACGTGTTAAGCCAAAGATAGCACCACGAGCATAAGGATCCCAGTAAGGGGCGCCTAATCCAGTAAATGCAGGGACAACATAGACACCATTACTGTCTTTGACTTTGGTTGAGAAATACTCTGAATCTGTTGCTTCATCAATGAGTTTCAGCTCATCACGTAGCCATTGAATGGATGCCCCGCCAACAAACACCGCGCCTTCAAGGGCATAGTTAACTTCTCCTTTAGGACCGCAAGCAATAGTCGTTAATAGACCATGATTGGAGCGAACCGCCGTATTGCCAGTGTTCATTAATAAGAAACAGCCCGTTCCGTAGGTATTTTTCGCCATCCCTGATTTCACACATAATTGACCGTACAGCGCGGCTTGCTGGTCACCTGCAATGCCTGAAATTGGAATACGAGTCCCGCCTTTACCGCCGATGTTGGTTTGACCGTACACTTCGGAAGATGGGCGAACTTCTGGCAACATACTACGAGGAATATTCAGTGCTTTAAGGATTTTATCATCCCACTCTAAATTACGAATGTTGAATAACATAGTACGGGAAGCGTTGGTGTAGTCAGTCACATGTACTCGACCTTGGGTCATTTTCCATACTAACCAAGTATCAACAGTACCGAACAATAATTCACCTTTTTCTGCGCGTTCACGAGCACCTTCGACATTATCGAGGATCCACTTCACTTTTGTACCGGAGAAATAAGGGTCAACGACTAAGCCTGTGTTTTGACGAATATACTCTTCGAGTTCTTTATCGTTGGTTTTTAAGTGGGTACAGAAATCCGCAGTACGGCGACACTGCCAAACAATCGCATTATAGACTGGCTTACCAGTTGCTTTCTCCCAAACGATAGTCGTTTCACGCTGGTTAGTAATCCCGATACTGGCGACTTCATCCGTGCGAATATCTGCTTTGGCAAGGACTTCAATCAACGTCGAACTTTGTGTTGCCCAAATTTCCATTGGGTCATGTTCTACCCAGCCTGGTTTTGGGTAAATTTGCGTGAATTCGCGCTGAGAAATGCTAACGATGTTTGCATCATGGTCGAGAACGACAGCTCGCGAACTGGTTGTGCCTTGATCAAGGGCGACAATATATTTTTTAACGATATTGGTTTCTGTTGTCATAATTTAAACCTGTTCAGCAATGGTTAAACATTGTTTGGGAATAAGAAGCGGTATTAAGAGGTTTTTTTCTCTTCTTCATCAGACTCGCATGTCATGCAAGGTAGATGGCGACCAATTAATTTACGGTAACCGAATGCCCCTAGCAGACCACCAACAATCGGTGCAGTCAATGGGACAAGGAAATAAGGAATATCACGTCCGCCTGTTAGTGCAATATCACCCCATCCCGCTAAATAAGCCACGACTTTTGGACCAAAGTCACGGGCTGGGTTTAAGGCGAATCCAGTCAGTGGACCAAAAGAGCCACCGATAACAGCAATTAAGATACCAATGAGTAATGGTGCGAGTGGACCTTTAGGTACACCGTTACCATCATCGGTTAAACCTAAAATTAAGCAGACTAAAATGGCTGCAATCACGACTTCAATAAAGAAAGCATGGAGCACGCTGATTTGTGGGGCAGGGTATGTGGAGAAGACACCTGCGGTAAATAAACTTTCTTGTGTACCACGGACAATATGGTGAACTTGCTCGTAATCGAAAAAAACAGGGGAGTACATCGAATACACTAAGGCGGCGGCACAGAAACCCCCTAGCATTTGAGCGATAATGTAAGGAACAACTTTTCGCTTATCAAAACAAGCAAATAGCCATAATGCCAATGTGACGGCTGGGTTTAAGTGGGCACCAGAAATTCCCGCAGTCAGGTAAACGGCAAGTGCAACACCGAAGCCCCAAATCACACTAATTTCCCAAAGACCTAATTGAGCACCTGCAATACGTACTGCTGCGACACATCCTAGACCAAAAAAAACCAACAGAGCAGTACCCAAAAATTCCGATATACACTGACCCGTCAGTGTTGAAGGCGTCATTTTGCTCATAAATGTTCATCCTGCAATAGTTGTTAAGATAGGTGTTTTGCACGAGTATAATTTTCGTTACAAAAATTTATTCTGTTAATTTAGCGGGAAAAAAGATAATCGAATATTGCTGTTTGTAAAAACTGTGTGTCAAATCACCAAAAAACGAAAACAAACAATCATTTTTAAGGTCGAATTCAAACATTTGAATGGTCACTCTCTCAACAATTAAAAGAATAATGTTTGTAATCAAGTGTAAGTCACTGGACAGAGAGGATCATGCTACTTACAATCGGGGGAAAGCGCTCATAAGGGAGATCAGAACATGTCATTTGAAGTATTTGAGAAACTAGAATCTAAAGTTCAACAAGCCATTGATACCATCGCATTATTACAAATGGAAATTGATGAACTAAAAGAACAAAACGGTGCATTAAACCAAGAGTTGCAAGCGACTAAGTCAGGTACTGAGTCTTTGGTTCGTGAGAATGAACAACTGAAGCAAGAGCAGGCAACTTGGCAGGAGCGTTTACGTACTCTTCTTGGCAAGATGGAAGAAGTCTAATTCCCTTCATACTTCAAGCCACAGGGGTGTTGGCTTCGTTTGGATACCCGAATCACATACTTGTGTATGCTCATCGGGATATCCTCCACTCGCCGCCTACCTGTGACTCGAATTATTTTGGGAATGCAGAGGAGTGTTTTCTGAAAGATGTAAAAAGTAGTAGAAAAACAGAAAGCGGAAAACAGAAAAGAAAAAGGCAGATAGTGATATCTGCCTTTTTTTGGAATTTGGTGGGGATTATTCGTCGATGGCTTCGTCGAAATCGTCGTTGGCTGCTTGGGTCAGTGGTTCTTCGGATAAGATCATGCCCGTGTTATCGGCATACAGATAATCGCCAGAGAAGAACGTTACACCGCCAAAATTGACACGGATATCGCTTTCGCCAACCCCTTCATCAGGGCAGCCCGCAGGAATTGCTGCAACGGCTTGAATGCCGAGGTCTAACTCCATTAATGCATCGACTTGACGGACGGCACCGTAAACAACAATACCTTCCCAGCCATTGTCTACCGCGAGTCGAGCGAGTTCAGCATCAATCAGCGCTTTACGCACTGAGCCTCCGCCATCAACAAGCAAGATGCGACCATGGCCGTCTTCTTCCAGCAAATCATACAGAATGCCATTATCTTCAAAGCATTTTACTGTAATGATTTGACCGCCAAATGAAGTACGTCCACCAAAGTTGGAGAATAAAGGTTCTACTACATTAACGCTTTCTTGGTAGATGTCGCAGAGTTCGGAAGTATCATATTTCATAGGATTTAGGTCTTTTTTGCTGCAAGAGGATGGTCAGTATATCCCTTTTCGTTACTGATTGGCAAAATTCCCGCCAAAAAATAGGCGGGAAAAGTCAAAAAAACAGCAAATAATTAAGACTATTTGCTCAGAATAACGCCAAGGGAGAATAAAACGTTGGTTACTAACGCGGTTTTTACCATGTTTTCTAACATTGGGCGCATTCCTTCAGGGGTAGGATCAGCAAGGACTTTACGAACATGGTTCATTAGCATCGGTACTGCCAGTAAAAATAGCCAACCAGCCCAACCCGTTAAGTAGATTAAATTAAAAAAGACCAAACATAAGATTGAGACGATGATAAGAATCGCGTGGTATATGCGGGCACCTTGTGGACCTAAACGCACGGCTAACGTGTTTTTACCCGCTTTAACATCGTTCTCGATATCACGCATATTATTGATATTTAATACTGCAACCGACAGTAATCCACAGGCAGTGGCTGGCAGAATAGTGATGACATTAAAGCTGTTGGCTTGCAGGTAAAATGTGCCAATCACACTTAACCAACCAAAGAAAATCAGAACGGAAATATCACCCAGACCAAGATAGCCGTAGGGTTTTTTACCGACGGTATAGGTAATTGCAGCGACAATTGCGACTAACCCTAAGCCAAGAAATCCGATAGCATCTTCAGGCTTTTCGCACGCGACAATAATCAGTAATAGGCCAGAAAGGCAAGCCGCGAAGATATTGAGCTTCAGGGCTTTTTTCATATCTTCTTTGGTGATAATCCCTTTTTGCATACCTCGCAAGGGACCAATACGTTCAGCGGTATCTGAGCCTTTGACGGCGTCACCATAATCATTTGCGAGGTTAGATAAAATTTGCAATAAGCCTGCTGTAATGATTGAAAGCAGAGCCACTGGCCACTTAAAGTTGCCAGTAAAATAGGTCAATGCAGAGCCTGTCACGATGGCAATCACCCCTAATGGCAGGGTTTTTGGTCGTAAACTTTCTAGCCAAGCTTGTTTGCGGCTGATTGAAGATGAGTTCATGTAATTTATTCACCGTACTCGGATATTTCAATGGGTAACGTGGCTTGTTGCTGAGTGACCATTTGAATTATTGAGAGTAAATGTTTTTATTAAGTTGGATTCAATATGTCAAAAGTGCAGCATTTTAGCTGCACTTTGTAAGGATACATGAAAACCTGATAATTAATAAGATTATAAAATAAATCTACTCAGATCTTCATCCGCAACGAGTTCGTCTAAGTGTTGACGGACATACTCAGCATCAATTGTAATGCTTTGTCCATCACGCTCACTTGCATCGAAAGAGATATCTTCCATCAGACGTTCTAGTACGGTATGTAAGCGACGAGCACCGATATTTTCAGTTGATTCATTCACTTGCCATGCAGATTCTGCAATTTTGCGAATCCCATCAGCGGTAAATTCAATACTAACACCTTCGGTTGCCATCAGCGCTTTGTACTGTTCAGTCAATGATGCATTCGGTTCAGTTAGGATGCGCTCGAAATCTTCCGTCGTTAGTGCTTCTAGTTCAACGCGAATCGGCAGACGACCTTGCAGTTCAGGGATCAAGTCTGATGGGCTAGAGACTTGGAATGCACCAGACGCGATAAATAGGATGTGGTCAGTTTTAACCATACCGTGTTTGGTTGAGATGGTGCAGCCTTCGATTAATGGTAGCAGGTCACGCTGAACCCCTTCGCGGGAAACATCTGGACCAGAACTTTGACCGCCGCGTTTACAGATTTTGTCGAATTCATCAATAAACACGATACCATTTTGTTCAACGGCTTCAATCGCTTGTTCTTTTAGCTCTTCAGGGTTAACCAGTTTTGCAGCTTCTTCTTCCACCAGCAGTTTGAAAGCTTCTTTGATTTTCATCTTACGAGGCTTCTGTTTTTGACCTGCTAGGTTCTGGAACATAGATTGCAGTTGGTTGGTCATCTCTTCCATGCCCGGAGGAGCCATGATTTCAACGCCCATAGGTGCCGCAGAGACTTCAATTTCAATTTCTTTATCGTCTAGCTGACCTTCACGTAATTTCTTACGGAATGCTTGGCGTGCTGGTGATTGTTCATCAACCGGCTCTGCTTGCCCCCAGTTATTTTTTGCTGGTGGGATTAAGACATCAAGAATACGTTCTTCCGCCATTTCTTCTGCGCGGTAACGGTTTTTCTCGATAGATTGTAAGCGCACCATTTTTACTGCGGAATCAGTAAGATCGCGGATGATGGAGTCAACTTCTTTACCAACATAACCCACTTCGGTGAATTTAGTTGCTTCAACTTTGATGAATGGCGCATTGGCTAGTTTCGCTAAGCGGCGCGCGATTTCGGTTTTACCTACCCCAGTAGGACCAATCATCAGAATATTTTTTGGGGTCACTTCATGGCGTAGATGCTCATTTAATTGCATACGGCGCCAGCGGTTACGCAGGGCGATAGCAACAGAGCGTTTAGCTTTATGTTGACCAATAATATGGTTGTCGAGTTCGCTGACAATTTCGCGTGGAGTCATTTCGGACATGCTAGCAATCCTTATGATTTTGAAGAAATTTCTTCAAAGTTGACATTATGGTTGGTGTAAATACAGATATCTCCCGCAATCGCGAGGGCTTTTTCTGCGATTTCGCGGGCGCTTAAATCTGTATTTTCGAGTAAGGCGCGTGCAGCTGATTGTGCGTATGGACCACCGGATCCAATGGCAATTAGGTCATTTTCAGGCTGAACGACGTCACCATTACCCGTAATAATTAATGAAGTGTGTTCATCTGCGACGGCAAGCAGCGCTTCAAGTTTGCGAAGCATACGGTCGGTACGCCAATCTTTGGCTAATTCCACCGCCGCTTTAGTGAGATGTCCTTGATGGAGTTCAAGCTTACGTTCGAATAGTTCAAAGAGAGTGAATGCATCTGCGGTGCCACCGGCAAATCCTGCAATGACTTTGTCGTTATATAAACGGCGCACTTTGCGGACATTGCCTTTCATGACGGTGTTACCCATCGTCGCCTGTCCATCACCACCGATTACAACTTGGCCATTACGGCGAACACTTACGATTGTTGTCATGAGTTAGCCCCTGGTTTTTGTTACAAAAAGAATGCAGTTGATTTCGTTTTTTGATAGATAAATTTCAAGTGATAGTGAGTTATTCACTATCACTTGAAAGAGATTTAGCTCAAAAATAACTGCTTACGAGTACGTTAAAACAGTAGATGGGGGAGGTGAGGGGATTTTTCAACCCCCAGAAGCGCGAAGAATGCAACCACTCACGCCAACACCTGCCGCGCGGTCGCGCATGCTTTCGGCGGTGGACTTAGAATAAGGTCCTAACATGATGCGATGCCAGCCACCACCAGTGGTGACGCGGCTTTCAATTCCAGCAAAGGCAAGGGTTGCACGTACAGATTCTGCTTGCTCAGCCGTTTTGAATGAACCACATTGCACGATCATATTCTGCATTTTATTCACAGGGGTCGTTTCGGGCTTAGGCTCGGATTTAGGTTCGGGTTTTATTGCCGCTTGAGCCTGCTGAACTGGTGCGGCTGGGCGTGTCTCCGGTTTTGGTTCAACCACAGAAGGTTTACGCTGCGTCGGTGTTTCAATTGATTTTACCGGTTCGTTGATGACCACTTGTGAGCGCGGAACAGGTTTACCATTAAATGGAACCTCTTGCAGATTCGTCACTGGCTGGCGACGATCGGAGTCCATTTGCTCTAATAATTGGCGCTGTTCGGTGGTGAGATCAGACTGACGAATATTACCACTATTCGTGTTTGGTTGTGCCGGCGAAGTATAATCTTGCCAAGGCTCCTCGAGCTCTCTTTTATAGCGCCAAGGTTCTTCAGGTTTAGGTGGCAGCGTGCTACCCGGTTTTGCAGCTTGAGTTGGGAGATTCGCTTGAGGAGCGTCTTTTTTATTGTGAGTAATAAAGAATAGCCCTCCTACGAATAAGACGACAATAGCAACCGCCACAAGTAACGTGGTTAATGGTAGCCCTTGGGCTTTCTTCGATTTGCCTTTGCTTTTTTTGCGAGCGGACGACCGTCCTCGAGCTACATAATCTTTTTGTGCCACGCTATTAATTCACTAGTTGTCAGTTGTAAATCGTTATTTTAGGCATATGTTACTTAACCTTAACGATTTTGCCTAGCATTTAGGCGCTTTTGTACTCTCTCTAACGATTAAATCAGAATCTAGGAGACGAGAACCTGGGGTGACACTATTTCCTTGTAGCTGTTCTAGCAGCAATAGCATCGCATGGCGACCAATTTCCCTACGAGGGTGATTGATTGTCGTCAGTGCGGGTAACGTATATTTTGCTTGCTCAAGGTTATCAAAACCGATAAACGAGATATCCTCTGGAATTTTTAGACCCATTTTTTTCGCTTGCCACATGGCTCCGAATGCCATGATATCAGTATGGCAAAAAACAGCGGTTGGTGGTTCGGGCAGTGAAAGCAATGTTTTTAATGCTTCGGCGCCGCTTTCATGGGAAAAATCGCCGCGCACAATATAGTTTTCTCTAAGCCCTTCACCAGTACGTAGCATCGCTTTTTTGTACCCTTCTAACCGATATTGGCTATGGGGCATCTCTTCAGGACCCGCAATGCACGCAATGCGTTTATGCCCTTGCTTTAATAGGTAGTGGGTAGCATTGAAAGACGCCGTGAGGTTATCAATATGCACGGTGGGAAGTTTTAACTCTGGGGCAAATTCGTTCGCCATAACAATTGGTGGTAGGTTTTTTTGCTCTTCTGTTGATACATCAAACGGTAAGTTAGAGCCAAGCAATACCATGCCATCAATTTGCTTAGTGATGATAAGGTTGATAAAGGCATTTTCTTGTTTTTGTTGATGTTTACAATCACCAATGAGCACGAAGTAACCTTCGTGGGCGGCGATTTCTTCAATACCACAGATCACATCACTGAAGAAAGGATCGCTAATGTCTGGGACGATCGCTAGAATGGTTTTGGATTCATTGCGTTTATAGCTGCGGGCGAGGTTATGGGGATAATAACCCACGTCTAAGACAGCTTGCTCAACTTTTTGACGTGTTTGTAGGGAGACTTTTTCAGGATTCATCAACGTCCGAGAAACTGTCGCGGTTGATACTCCTGCTGCGCTAGCGACATCTTTCATGGTCGCCGTATTATTGTGCTTTTTACTTTCCACAACGCCTTCCTTTGTCTAGTTAATCGATTGCTTTTTTTGAATGGCGCAAACACGTCATTTAGCTAATTAAAAGACATTCTAATGAGTTTCACAATAATATCTGTTACCTAGTTTACATAAAAAGTGTGACTTGCATCATTTTTTAGAGCTGCCTCGCAAATTTAAAAAATAGTTATAGTGATAATCACTTAATCCAAATTCTGAATGCATGAGATTATAGCGAAAAAGAATGTTTAGTGATGATTGTCAGCGAGTTACATTACTCAAAACTCAGGTAAATAGCATGATTAACCGTCAGTAGGGTCCACATCAATATTCCATTTCACTTTGCGACTTTCCGGCTGTTTTAGTAACTCAGGCAATAGTTGCGCCATAAATTGTTGAAGGTAAGCGCGTGATGGATGCTGTAGTAGCAGCTGCCAACGAAAACGTCCGCCGCGTTTTGCCTGAATGGAGGGCGCTGGACCTAAAATCCATAATCGGGAGTCGCTTTGCGGGTGCTGACTAATATAGTGGCGGACATTTTGTAAAAACTGTCTCGCATCCTGATTATTATGATCTTCAGAACGGATCAAAATATGGCTGGTGAATGGGGGCAACATGGCGACTCGACGCTCTTCGAGCGCTTCTGCGGAGAAGGCGTCATAACCACTTTCTAGCAAAGTCAGTAGAAGAGGGTGTTCGGGATGATGGGTCTGTAAGAAGACTTCCCCTTGTTTGCCTGCTCGCCCTGCTCGCCCTGACACCTGCACGTACAATTGTGCGAAGCGTTCTGCGGCTCTGAAATCACTTGAAAATAGTGCACCGTCAACATCCAGCAGCGCCACGAGGGTGACATCCGGAAAATGGTGTCCCTTTGCTAACATTTGTGTGCCGATCAGAATGCGTGCACCGCCTTCATGCACCGCGTTTAAATGTTGCTCTAATTCCCCTTTACGGCTTGTGGTATCACGGTCGATACGAGTCACGGGTACATCTGGGAATAATTCCGAAATACCTTCTTCCAACTGTTCCGTTCCCATACCAACAGGGACTAAGTGGGTTGAACCACATTGCGGACATTGACGTGGAACAGGTCGCTGGCTATCGCAGTGATGGCAGCGTAACTGATGAAAATTTTGGTGAAGGGTGTAGTAGTGATCGCAACGCTGGCATTCTGCTATCCAGCCACACTCATGACAGATAAGGGCGGGCGAATAACCTCGTCGATTTAGAAATAAAATGACCTGATTATTTTGTGAGAGATGATTTTTAATGTGTTGAATCAGTAAATGGGATAACCCAAACTTGAGGGGTTGACCTTTTAAGTCAATTAAATGCTGCTCTGCCGGACGCGCGTTACCGGCTCGAATCGTCAAATTTAATTGCCGATACTTATTTTGCTGGACGTTACTCAAGGTTTCTAACGACGGCGTTGCAGTTCCCATGATGATGGGAATATTTTCTTTTTTGGCGCGAAATACGGCTAAATCACGGGCATGATAACGCCAGCCATCTTGTTGCTTATAAGAACTGTCATGCTCTTCATCGATAATAATGATGCCCAGATGGGCAAAGGGTGTGAACAGTGCGGAGCGCGTTCCAATAATAATGCCATTAGACCCTTGTTTAGCTCGTAACCAAACAGCTAGGCGCTCACTATCATTCAGTGCGGAGTGCAGCACATCAACAGGTACATTAAAACGTTCTCGAAATCGATTAATGGTTTGTGGCGTTAGCCCAATTTCGGGTACTAGAACCAGTGCTTGCTTACCTTGAGCTAGAATATTTTCCAAGACGCTCAGGTACACCTCGGTTTTTCCTGAACCCGTGATCCCTGCTAATAGCCAAGGTGAAAAATGATTATCTTCTGCACGGATAGCACCTACGGCGGTGGCTTGTTCGCTATTGAGTCGTAAACGTTCGCCACTCACTGCAAATTGAGACAGCCACTTTTCAGCAACAGGTTGAACGGGATGTAATTCAGCGTACTGTTTTTTCTTTAGTGCCTGTAAGGCACTTTCACTGATCTCTAATTCCCCAACTTGATGACGATAAATAGGGCGGCGACGTAATAATGCTAAAGCTTGTTGCTGTTTTGGGGAGCGCTTAAGTTCATTAAGATCCGCAGCGTTGCCTTCTTCAGTGACTTGCCATTGCCAAATTGGCGTAAATTCGGCTGGTTTCCCTTGGCGTAGTAAGGTTGGCATCGCATGGAATAGCACTTCGCCAATAGGATAATGGTAGTATTGAGACGACCACAATAGAAGCTGCCAGAGATCATCCGGAAACAGAGTTTGTGAATCCAAAACCAGTTCCACGGTTTTTAATTGGTCTTCGGGAAACTCGCTTTTATCGCTCAGATTGACCACCACACCAAGGGCTTGGCGCTTACCAAAAGGGACCATGACTCGTCCACCAATGACGGGGATAGGCATATTTGAGCCCAAGAGATAATCAAATGTGCGATTTAAAGGAACAGGTAACGCCACCTGAACGACGATCATAGCTGGATTTCCGTCCGTTTTTTGTACAAAAATATGAAGATATTCTGTTAGAGTAACATAAAAAGCACGCTATTTTCATTGCGTGATAAACAGATTTTCTGTATGATCCGCCGCCTTTGGTATCAATTAATTTTGTTTTGCCAATAAACTAAATTTAATCAACACGACGTGTGGTGTCCGGCGTTAGGGCTGGAATGGCGACACGGCCTTATTAGAGGTTCTCCCATGAAAAAAGGTATTCACCCGAAATACGAAGAAGTTACTGCAACTTGTTCTTGCGGCAACGTAATGAAAATTAACTCAACAGCTGGTCACTCTCTGAACCTGGACGTTTGTGGTAACTGCCACCCGTTCTATACTGGTAAACAACGTGATGTTGCTACTGGTGGTCGTGTTGATCGCTTCAACCAGCGTTTCAGCATCCCAGGTTCTAAAAAGTAATCGAACCTGTCACGTTGAAGTTGATTTAACGTATTCAGTAAAAAAAACCTGTTCATTGAACAGGTTTTTTTATTGCTTAAAACTAGCGTATATCTTGATGTTAGAATCGGTAAACAACACCAAACATAAAATCGTGGCTGGCTAGGTTTATGGTTGAAGTGTCCGTGGCATCTTTGTCGAAAGAATTTGGCATGGATATTTTATATTTACCGGCTTCGGTAAATCGATAGCCCAAGTCAAATGAGAGGTTGTCACTGAAAGCATATCGACCGCCCATTCCTAAGCTCCAAGCTAATTTATTAATCCTCTCAGATCTTGATTGGTTAGAATTTTGTTTGAGGCCAAAAATTTCAAACTCAGAGTGTTGTGTATTCTCATAGCGAGTACTGGCTAGTCCAAGTCCAAAGGAAATATAAGGCATAAATGCGGTTTGGTTTTTCATATCATAATAACCATTTAGCATTAGTGTGGTCAGTGTGGCTTCGTTTTTCATATCCGCGGAACTATTTGGAACGGTGGAAAGTGCATTAAGGCTGTGCGTATCGCTAACTTTCCCTCGCATACCCACTTCTAGCTCAGTGCGTATAGGTACTGAAAATTGGTCATAAAAATCATAGCCAATACCGATAAAATTACCAAAAGCAGGGTGACTTTTATCATTAAATTTTAAGGCTCTGAAATCAGATTTTTTTTCATTACTGTATTCGAATTTAGAATCATACATATTCAATACCGATACACCAATTTTACTTGATATATAAACACCGTTATGACTGGATGCTATTGCTAAATTAGCAAACAACAAGCAACTCAAAGCTAAAAGTAAATTTTTCATTATTAAGCACCAGTTAATTATTCCAGATAGAAACTTAACTGGAGTATAAGTGATGTAGGAGAGGTTATAGTCAGCGTAAGAAACTTTGAGGTATTGAACTAAAAAGAGAGAATAAAATGAATAGTTATTAGATGTAAATTCTGATAATCACCTAATATTAAGAATTAATTTAAGTCTTAATATGAATATTTGAATTTAATGTTCAATTATAGAGTTGGGCACCTCAATGATATATATTAAGGTGCGTACGAAAAATACTTAGAAACGGTAAGTTACACCAAACATAATATCGTGGCTTCTCACTTTTACTTTTGACGTGTTTTTTTGGTCATCTGCGTAGTAATTCGCTTCAGATTTCCCTGCATCTAAGAAGCGATATCCCATATCTAACGAAAAATGGTTATTCACTCGATATTGCGAACCTAACCCAACGCTCCATGCAAAGTTATTGGTGGTTTTGGATTGGGTATATTGCTCATGAGTAAACTGATTCAAACTCACAATATGCTCATTATAGTCATAGCGCATTTTATGATTGATACTCGCCATGCCTAACCCAACGCTGACATATGGGGTAAATTTAGTGGCATTCTTGAAATCATAGTATGTATTGACCATCACAGTATTTAATGTGATGTCCGTTTTGACGTCATCGGAACTGCTGAGAACTCCTGGGTCATTGAACGATTCAAGATTATGATTTGTTGATGCTTTTTCTCTCATGCCAAATTCAAGTTCAGTACGGATAGGTAACTTAGTGGTTTTAGCAAAGTCATAACCGACGGCGATATTGCCACCGAAAACCGAATCATGAGTATTTCCGAGATTGGTTTTTTCAAATTCGTTATCACTGGTTAACCATTTTTGGTTTGATACTTGAACAATGGAAGCGCCCATTTTACCTGAAACATACAGGCTTTCTACGCCCGCAATGGCTGTGCTAGACACTAAACTGAGTAAAGATACCGCAATAATTTTTTTCATTATAAATTCCATTTAGCTGTGTAATCGGATCGCGCAATATGAGTATAGATAACGATTTTTTTATCTATGCTGTATTCCTATAAAATTGTTATACACAGCATGCTTTATTATTTTTAATATCATTAAGCACTTGGCTGTAAAAATAACCTTTATAGGAAAAAATAATCACACCTTATTTGACGAATTAAAGGTTTAAGAGATTAACCCGTGATGATAAGTGCACATTGGTTATCGGCAGTAAATGAGTTTGCTTAACAGTATGAAGATAATGAGAATTAATGAGGGATATGACTAGATAAAGCGTAGGGTGGACCACACTCGACTCGCATTTGCGTGTCGAGTGTTAAAAAATTGCCGAGGGATTTAATATTCCCAAGTATCTGGGTCAATACCGAGCTCGCGCATGATTCCTTTTGCTGCTTCAGGAATCTCATCACTACGCTCTTTGCGCAGATCATCATCATCCGGCAGAGGTTGACCAGTAAACGCATGCAAAAAGGCTTCGCACAGTAACTCACTGTTAGTCGCGTGGCGCAAGTTATTGACCTGACGACGTGTACGTTCATCCGTCAAAATTTTTAGTACCTTTAAAGGAATAGATACTGTGATTTTTTTGACTTGCTCGCTTTTTTTGCCATGTTCAGCATACGGACTGACATATTCACCATTCCATTCAGCCATGAGATACCTTGGATATGTTCATTAATAATAAAAGTCATATGCGAGTGCCCATTTCAAAATTCTGAAGATGAATTTTTTTCAAGACATTCTCGGCATACAGGTTAAGAGCAAATGGCATAAATCATTATTAAATACATTTAATAATCAACAAATTAAAGCCATTATTGCGCCAGAAACGGGATTCAACTATCCATTGGCACATAATTATTATGGCTGATTATTCCATTAGTTGTTATAAACGTAAAGAGGTTTAGACGTCCGGACATGTTGACGTCTAAATTTGCTTTGAGTATGATTTGAGCTATCCCACACTTGGAGAGACGTTTATGACATACAAGCCATCCACTATCGCGATACATAATGGACTGAATGAAGACTCGCAATTTGGTTGCGTTGTCCCTCCCATCTATTTATCCAGCACCTATAACTTTACCGATTTTAATGAGCCGAGAGCGCATGACTATTCTCGTCGTGGTAATCCTGGGCGAGATATCGTACAGCGGACACTGGCGCAGCTGGAAGGGGGAAGTGGTGCCGTAATGACTAACAGTGGAATGTCAGCTCTCCATCTATTATGCACGGTATTATTGCAGCCGGGCGATCTGCTCGTTGCCCCTCATGACTGTTATGGCGGAAGTTATCGATTGTTCAACAGCTTGAGCCAAAAGGGAGCTTATCAGGTTGAATTTGTAGATCAAAGCGATGAGTCAGCATTGCAAGCTGCGCTGGCGAAAAAGCCGAAACTTGTCCTCATCGAAACACCCAGTAACCCCCTACTGAGAATTTACGATATCCAGCATATTGCAGCATTAGCGCACCAAGTCGGGGCACTCGTGGTGGTGGACAACACCTTTTTAAGTCCCGCATTACAGCAACCGTTAGCGTTAGGCGCTGATTTTGTTGTACATTCTTGTACAAAATATCTTAATGGTCATTCAGATATTATTGCGGGGGCTGTGATTGCCAAGGAAGAGAAATGGGCTCTAGAATTAGCATGGTGGGCGAATAATATTGGTGTCACTGGGGGCGCATTCGACAGTTATTTATTACTTCGAGGCATGAGAACATTACTACCTCGTATAAAACAGCAGCAATCCAATGCGGGTGAAATCGTAAAATATCTTAAAACTCAGCCACTGGTGAAGAAAATATATTATCCTGCTTTGAGTGATCATCCGGGACATCACATTGCTGCCGCACAACAAGCAGGTTTTGGGGCAATGTTAAGTTTTGAATTTGCAGGAGATGCAGCGCAAATTCGTCAATTTTTACATGCGCTGACTCTATTTACATTAGCGGAATCTCTCGGTGGTGTAGAAACCTTGATTTCCCATACGGCGACCATGACCCATGCCGGCATGTCTTCTGAAGCGCGAGCTGCAGCAGGTATTACGGATAGTTTACTGCGCATTTCGGTTGGTCTAGAAGATAGTCAGGATCTTATCGCAGATTTGAGCCACGCATTTAAGGTTGCGTCATAACGTTAGCGGAGTTTTTGATGAGTGCAATAACAGCATTTGAGGTGATCCCTTGTCACCGACAGTTACATAAGTTTGGGGGAAGTAGTTTAGCTGATGTGAAATGTTATCAGCGTGTTGCTACCATTATGGCGAACTATAGCCAACCCGGCGATTTAATGGTTGTTTCTGCGGCAGGGAGTACCACAAACCAGCTGATTAGTTGGCTAAAATTGAGTCAGAGTGACCGCATTTCGGCTCATCAAGTGCAGCAAACACTGCGCCGTTATCAACAAGATTTGATCACCGGTTTATTACCGGAAGCGCAGGCAGACGAATTAAATTCACTTTTTATCGCAGATTTAGAGCGACTCAGCAGTTTATTGGACAAACCCATCAATGATGCCACTTATGCTGAAGTCGTCGGACACGGTGAAATTTGGTCTGCACGGCTCATGTCCGCTGTACTAGAACAGTTTGATATGGCAAGCGCTTGGTTGGATGCACGCGCATTTCTACGTGCAGAAAGAGCGGCTCAGCCTCAAGTGGATGAAATTCAGTCTCGCCAGCTGTTACAGCAACTACTCGTGCAATATCCGCAACGCCGTCTTGTGGTAACAGGCTTTATTTCCCGTAACCAAAAAGGTGAAACTGTCCTTTTAGGTCGTAATGGTAGCGACTATTCCGCAACCCAAGTTGGGGCATTAGCGGATGTGGATAAAGTGACGATTTGGAGTGATGTCGCAGGGGTATACAGCGCCGACCCTCGTAAGGTCAAGGATGCGTGTTTGCTCCCACTTTTACGTTTAGATGAAGCGAGTGAATTGGCTCGCCTTGCTGCACCTGTATTGCACACGCGTACTTTACAGCCCGTTTCGGTCAGTAATATTGATTTACAGCTGCGCTGTAGCTACCAGCCAGAACAAGGCTCGACTAAAATTGAGCGTGTATTAGCATCAGGTACAGGCGCAAAAATTGTCACTAGTCACAATGATGTTTGCTTAATTGAGTTGCGTATTGCAGCAGGTCGCGACTTTAATCAGATTTGCAAAGATGTGGATTTATTATTAAAGCGCGTACAGCTTCGCCCACTGGCGCGGGGCATCCACCACGATCGTGCAATTTTGCAGCTTTGCTACACGTCAGAAGTGGTGGAAAGCGCATTGAATGTGTTGGAAGAAGCTGCGCTACCGGGGTCGCTTTCATTACGTGAAGGTTTTTCTCTGGTCGCTCTGGTCGGTGCTGGCGTGTGTAAAAAACCACTGCACAGCCACCGTTTCTATGAAGAACTCAAAGGACAGCCGGTTGAGTTTATCTGGCACTCAGAAGATGGCATTAGCTTAGTTGCGGTACTGCGTACTAATCAAACTGAACATATTATTCAAGGAATGCACCAAAGCTTATTCCGCGCCGAAAAGCGTATTGGCTTAGTGTTGTTTGGGAAAGGCAATATCGGAGCTCGTTGGCTAGAGCTGTTTTCAGTCGAGCAGCAAAATATTTCAGCACGCAGTGATTTTGATTTTGTGCTGGCGGGAGTTGTCGATAGCCGTCGTAGCTTACTGAATTACCAAGGTATTGATCCAAGTCGTGCGTTAGCCTTCTTTGATGATGAAGCGGTGGAGCATCAGGACGATAATCTGTTTTTATGGATGCGAGCACACCCATACGATGACTTGATTGTGTTGGATGTGACGGCCAGTGGTGAATTGGCTAATAGTTATGTGGATTTTGCCAGTTACGGTTTCCATGTGATCAGTGCAAATAAGATAGCGGGTGCGGCACCCACTCAGCAGTATCGTGACATTCGTGACGCATTCGCCAAAACAGGGCGTCACTGGCTGTACAATGCAACTGTTGGTGCTGGCTTACCGATCAACTACGCCGTGCGTGATCTCAAAGAAAGTGGTGATGCCATTTTGGCGATCAGCGGGATCTTCTCTGGGACATTATCATGGTTATTCTTACAATTTGATGGCTCGGTGCCATTCAGTGAATTAGTGGAGCAAGCGTGGCAACAAGGATTAACGGAGCCAGATCCTCGCATTGATTTGTCTGGGCAAGATGTTATGCGCAAGCTGATTATTCTAGCGCGAGAAGCGGGCTATGATATTGAGCCTGATGAGGTTCGTGTGGAATCTTTAGTGCCAGCGCAAGCCGAAACGGGTTCACTGGATGAATTCTTCGAAAATAGTGCGGTGATTAACGAGCAGATGCAGCAGCGCTTAGAAGCAGCACGTGAATTGGGACTGGTTCTGCGTTACGTGGCGCGTTTTGATGCGGTAAAAGGCAAAGCGAAAGTGGGGGTTGAGGCGGTTAAACCTGAGCATCCTCTTGCGTCTTTATTGCCGGGCGACAACGTATTTGCGATAGAAAGCCGTTGGTACCGTGATAACCCATTAGTCATTCGTGGTCCGGGGGCTGGACGAGATGTGACTGCCGGTGCAATTCAGTCAGACCTGAATCGACTTTCTCAGCTTTTATAAACGGCATTACCCGTTATTATCCAAGGCGCACGGGGTAGATTGACTCGTGCGCTAACGCTGTTTCTCAAATTTTCTCATTCCTATTTTATTCTTAAGTAAGATTCATGACTTAAAAGTGCTGAATCGACGATAGATTGCGCTGAAACAATACTTAAATAAGAAAAATTAATAAAAATAGAGCTGTAATTAAATTTCATAAAAATCACCCAAAGCACTTTTTTTCTGATATGAATATAGGGTACAGGGTGAAATTCGCGGTCTGCATCACAAAACATAATTCTAGCCGACTGAAATTTTATTACAGGAAATCCAGCGCAGTTTGTTAACCGTTCACCAGAAGCGGGGTGGCATCCTGCCAACAGCACAAGATCAGGAGTCCCATGAATCAGCAATATTCCGCAATGCGCAGTAATGTCAGTATGTTGGGTAAGCTACTCGGTGATACCATCAAAGACGCTCTTGGTGAAGATATCCTCGACAAGGTTGAGTCCATTCGTAAGCTATCCAAATCCTCCCGTGCGGGTAATGAAGTTCAGCGCCAAAAATTATTAATGACCTTGCAAACACTCACTAACGATGAGCTACTACCCGTTGCGAGGGCATTTAACCAATTCTTAAACTTAACCAACGTGGCAGAGCAGTACCACAGTATTTCTCCTCATGGCGAAGCGGCCAGCAATCCTGTTGCCCTGCAAAAGCTATTTGGGCGCTTGAAAGAGCACGATTTTAGCCACGAAGATATTCAAAAAGCGGTTGAAGAGCTTTCTATCGAATTAGTTCTCACCGCTCACCCAACAGAAATTGCGCGCCGCACTTTAATTCATAAATTGGTTGAGGTGAACACCTGTTTATCTCAGCTCGATCATGATGATTTAGCCGACTACGAGCGTAACAATATCATGCGCCGTTTACGTCAGCTGGTGGCACAATCTTGGCATACTGATGAAATCCGTAAAATTCGTCCAACACCCATTGATGAAGCGAAATGGGGTTTTGCCGTGGTTGAAAATTCCTTATGGGAAGGTGTTCCTGCATTTTTACGGGAATTCAACGAACAGCTCGAAGAATCGATTGGCGCACAATTACCTGTTGAAGCAAACCCAATTCGCTTTACCTCATGGATGGGCGGTGACCGTGATGGTAACCCGAACGTCACCGCTGAAGTGACCCGCCATGTTTTATTATTAAGTCGTTGGAAAGCCGCAGATTTATTCTTAAAAGATATTCAAGTGCTGGTGTCTGAACTTTCTATGACGGAAGCAACGCCTGAATTGCGTGCGCTGGCGGGCGGTGATGAGGTGGATGAACCTTATCGTCAAATAGCCAAAAATTTGCGTAGTCAGTTATTCTCTACATTGGAATATTTGGAACGTCGCGTGAAGGGCGAGCAAGTCCTGCCTCCCGCAGATTTACTGACGGATAATGCCCAATTATGGGATCCGCTATACGCTTGCTACCAATCTTTGGTGGCCTGCAACATGAGCATTATTGCTAATGGCTCATTGTTAGATACTTTACGGCGTATCCGCAGTTTTGGCCTGCAATTAGTGCGCATCGATGTGCGCCAAGAGAGCACTCGTCATACCGATGCGTTGTCTGAGCTGACTGAATATTTAGGGCTGGGTAATTATGGCGATTGGTCTGAACAAGAGAAACAAGATTTCTTACTGACCGAGCTGCAATCGCGTCGTCCATTGATCCCACAAAACTGGCAACCAACGCCAGAAACGCAAGAAGTATTCGAAACGTGTCGCGTCATTGCCAAAGCGAAGAATGATTCCATTGCAGCTTACGTGATCTCAATGGCAAAAGTACCATCCGACGTTTTAGCAGTTAAGCTTCTGCTAAAAGAGGCGGGTGCTTCGATTAAATTGCCGGTTGCTCCCCTGTTCGAAACCCTTGAAGACTTAAATAATGCCGAAAGCGTGATGACTAAGTTGCTCAGCATTGAGTGGTATCGTGAGCTGATTGACGATCGCCAAATGGTGATGATTGGTTATTCAGACTCCGCGAAAGATGCCGGGGTGATGGCGGCATCATGGGCGCAATACCGTGCGCAAGATGCGTTGATTAAATTGTGTGACAAAGAAGGTGTGAAACTAACACTGTTCCACGGTCGCGGCGGCACCATTGGTCGAGGCGGTGCACCTGCACATTCTGCGTTGCTTTCTCAACCTCCGGGAAGCCTAAAAGGTGGATTGCGTGTGACGGAACAGGGCGAGATGATTCGCTTTAAGTTTGGTTTACCGCAAGTAACCATTAGCAGCTTGGCGATGTATGCAAGTGCAATCCTCGAAGCTAACCTACTGCCACCACCGGAACCTAAAGAAGCGTGGAAATCGGTGATGAATTCCCTGTCGGATGTCTCCTGCGCGATGTATCGTGATTATGTCCGCGAACAACCCGACTTTGTTCCTTATTTCCGAGCCGCAACGCCTGAATTGGAATTAGGTAAATTACCATTAGGTTCTCGACCTGCAAAACGCCGTCCTACAGGTGGGGTAGAAACGCTGCGCGCGATCCCTTGGATTTTTGCTTGGACGCAAAACCGTCTAATGTTACCTGCATGGTTAGGTGCTGGGGCAGCACTGAAACATGTTATTGAAAAAGAAGGCAAGCAAGCCGTTCTTGATGAAATGTGGCAAGAGTGGACATTCTTCAAAACGCGTATTGCGATGTTAGAAATGGTGTATGCGAAAGCGGATTTATGGCTGGCGGAATACTATGACCATTGCCTCGTGGAAAAACGCTTATGGCCGTTAGGGCAAAAACTACGTGACCAGTTATCGGAAGATATTAAGAGCGTATTGGCGGTGTCTAAAGACGAAGCCCTTATGGCAGATTTACCGTGGATCGCTGAATCCATCGCACTGCGTAACGTCTATACCGACCCACTTAACGTACTTCAAGCAGAATTACTTCAGCGTTCTCGTCAGCAAGAGCATCCAGACCCTCGTGTGGAACAAGCGTTGATGGTGACGATTGCTGGTGTCGCAGCGGGTATGCGTAATACAGGTTAGCAATTAATTACTGTCAGTAAAAAGGCTGCCAATTGGCAGCCTTTTTAGTTTATGGTCGAGGGTTATTTTTTGTTCTTATCATTATGAATTAAATGATAAGGAGAACGCGCCCGTGGATGGATAAAGAAATGGTTTGCGGGGGCATTGTGGGTTTTGATGTGCACCATGGAAACGTTAGTGGATTTTCCGGCTTTATTATGGAAAGCATAAATCACAAAAGGTAGCAGGAAGATTATCACAAAACTCACGGCTAGCAGTGTGACGTAAGTAGTGTCATCTGCGCCACCCGGTAATGAGCTTGGTGGGAAGAACGACACAACGAAAGCCAAAATTGAAATGACCAATCCAACAACGGCGATTAACAATTTAAGACCATTACCGCCCGGAATGTTGAATGCCCGTTTTTTATCAGATTGTTTGCAGACTAAATGCATATAACCCAAGAACAGCATAAAGTAGCTACACAGATAAATAACCACAGTTAACGCTAAGGCAATAAGGAAGGACATGTTTCCACCGCCACCTGTATTGGTTAGCACAATAATGGCAACCGTGGTGATCAGCAATTGTGAAATAACTAATGTGACGGGCACGCCATTTTTATTCACTTTCGCAAAGCTTTTCGGCAGAATGCCTTTCTGGGCAGCCACATACATCCCACGGGAAGGTCCCACAATCCAAGATGCAATTTCTGCTAATACACCCAGTAATAGTAAAGCGGCAATAATTCGTACTGCCCAATCTAGGGTTGAATTAAAGTGGCTAACGAGCACTTCAAAGGTTTGTACCACGCCAGCAGACAGGTTGATTTCACTGTTTGGGATTACCGCAGCAACAGATAACCCACCAATTGAACTGAGGCAAATTGCTGCAATCATCAGTAAAAACATTGCTGCTGGGTAATCTCGCCCAGGATTCTTCATCTCATTAACGTGAGTTGCAGAAGCTTCGACTCCCATGTAACTCAGGATAAACGCCACAAAGACGACTAAGGTGCCGATTTGTGTGAAATCAGGAATAAACGTTTTTGTGCTCATCTCGATAGCTAAAGGTGCACCGCTCGCGAGATAGCTGATTGCTAATCCAACGAGAATTAGAGCGGGTAATAAAATCCCAGCAAAGAAACCGACTTTTGCGATGCTGGCTGTATATTTTGTACCACCAAATTGGGTAAAAGCGAGTACCCATAAAATCACCAGTGCGCCGATAGTTTTGGTGATGGGGTCGGTGTTTAATTCAGGCCAATTTAAAATATAGGATAGTGCCCCGAGCACAAAGTACAGCATCGGAATGAACCCTATCGCAATTTGTAGATAGCCAAATGAAATAGCTGCAAATCCCCAACGTTCTCCCAATGTGTTGGATACCCACGCGAAAATACCGCCTTCCTCCCAGCCTTCAACAGTTGCCATTTCGGCAGCGCAGAGGGCAACAGGAATAAACCACAGTAATCCCCCCAAGAGTAAAAAGAAGACTAAACTGAAACCCGATGTGGCGAATGTCGGATATTCATAGACTGCCATCACCATGGAAGCGGTGATCGCAAAAAAACCTAACAAGGTGAGTTGTTTTGCGGCCGGAGCTGCTGTTGACGTCGCCATGCTCATTCTCCTGTCATATGTTTCTGAAATCAGTCGGCGCACGAATGGATACGCCGACTGGATAAACGACTAAGGATTAGCTGTGATTGAATCCACCGCTTTCTTCTTCAGAAAGTGGTGTACTGACTGGGTGTTTCTCGAAATATTCGAGAGTACGCTTGAAGTCTTCAATGAGTAATGAGGCAAGGTCTAGGCTAACACCATGACGGACGAGAATACGTTGGATAACCAGATCTTCGCGGTTTGCAGGCATTGAGTAGGCAGGAACTTGCCAACCGCGACTACGTAATTTGTCAGCAATATCGTATAAAGAGTAGTTACTGTTTTTTACGCCATCTTTTAATTTCCATGCAAGTGCAGGGATACCTTTGGCACTATCGCCATCAAAAATCATCTCAAATGGACCCAGTTTTTCAATTTCACGGGCGAGATATTGAGCGGTGGCATAACACGCATTATGAATTTTTGCGTAGCCTTCGCGACCAAGGCGTAGGAAATTGTAGTATTGAGCAATAATTTGCCCACCAGGACGAGAGAAGTTCAAGGCGAAAGTTGGCATATTACCGCCAAGGTAGTTCACATTGAAAATGAGCTCTTCAGGGAGATCTTTCGCTTCACGCCAAACAACCCATCCAGCACCTAATGGCGCTAAACCGAATTTGTGCCCAGAAGCGTTGATGGATTTGACGCGTGGTAAACGGAAATCCCATTCCAATGTCGGCGCGCAGAAAGGTGCGAGGAAACCACCACTTGCACCATCCACGTGAATAGGAATATCTAAGCCCGTCTCTTTTTGCAGTTTATCCAGTGCATCATGTACGGCTTTTACGGGTTCATATTGGCAAGTGAAGGTCACACCTAATGTTGGAACAACACCGATAGTGTTTTCATCGACACGTTTGATGACCTCTTCAGGGCTCATAATCAGGCGGTCGCCTTCCAGTGGGATCTCACGCAGTTCGACATCAAAATAACGCGCAAATTTATGCCAGCAGATTTGTACTGGACCACAAATTAAATTGGGTTTATCGGTCGGTTTTCCTTTGGCGGCTTGTTTTTTACGCCATTGCCATTTTAACGCTAAACCGCCCAACATTGCCGCTTCAGAAGAGCCAATGGTTGAACAACCTAATGTATTGAGTGCATCAGGGGAGTGCCATAAATCGGCTAGCATATGCACACAACGATTTTCAATTTCGGCAGTTTGTGGATACTCATCTTTATCAATCATGTTTTTGTCGATAGAGAGATCCATCAAACTGCGGATTTCATCATCAACCCATGTTTGGCAAAATGTCGCTAAGTTTTGTCGGGAATTACCATCTAGCATTAACTCATCACGCACCGCACTAAAGACATTTCGTGGGTCGCTTTCTTTGGTTGGGAATTTCGATTTTGGTAATGATTGGGATAAATCAAGTGATGCATAGATATCATCTAATTCACTATATTTTGAAGATACTGATTTATTATTCATACAACGAATCTCCTCAATAATTGAGACAGTATTACTAGGAAGGATCAGTGAACTTATATTTTCATATAAGCATAAAAATAAATTAGAATAAAGTCATTTAAGGAAAAGTCTTATTTTAATCGTGGTTATTTTGATGGTTTGTTTTCATAGTAAATATAATTTAAATTTGAAGTTAATCCAAAGTAACAATTTTACAACGCTGTTAATTTGAAATTTCACTAAGTCATTTAATGTGAAAAAGTGAGCTGTATCAATAGGATGTGATTTTTGGTGAGAGGGGTAAGTTATTGAAAATTAATATTTCTATGATGTGAGGTATTGTCATTATTAAAGATAACGTAGCGTTTTTCTAGGGTTTTAATGACATTGTATAATTCATCATTAAAAGACTATTTGTTTTGGATTGATCTATCTTCATATTTTAAATTAAAAGCTTAAAGAATTTAATTCTATTTAGGTGTGTTTTTGAAATTATTTCTGTAATATTCTTCCTAAACCAGTCTAATAATGATGTGTTATATTTACTCTAATTTTGAGTGTAATTTACAAGTGACGTGATAAATAGGAAATATTATCGAGCTAATTCATTTCTGATGAAATAGCCCGATAAGTTATATGGAATAGAAGCGTTATTGCGGTCTGACACCTAAGGTATGGCAAATAGCATACGTTAACTCAGAGCGGTTTAAGGTATAAAAATGGAAATCCTTTACCCCTTCACGACTTAAAATTTTCACCATATCCATCGCAATCGATGCACCAACAAGATTACGGCTTTCAGGGTCATCATCTAACCCTTCATACATTCTGTTCATCCAACTTGGAATACGCACGTTGGTGAGCTTGGCAAAACGTTCGAGCTGGCGGAAGTTAGAGACAGGCAAAATTCCTGGAACAATTTCCACATCAATGCCGGTTGCAACGCAGCGATCACGAAAGCGTAGATAGCTTTCCACATCGAAGAAAAACTGAGTAATTGCGCGGTTGGCACCAGCCTCAATTTTTTTCTTTAAATTAATTAAATCTGCTTGGGCGCTTTTAGCTTCTGGGTGTACCTCTGGGTAAGCTGCCACTGAAATATCAAAGTCAGCTTCTGTTTTCAGTAACTCGACTAGATGCTCAGCATACAGCTCAGGCTTTTGGCTGTTATCGGGGAGATCGCCGCGTAACGCAACAATATGGCGAATACCGTTATCCCAATAATCCCGTGCGATAGCTCTTAACTCATCACGACTGGCATCAATGCAGGTTAAGTGAGGTGCTGCCACCAGCCCAGTTTTATCTTTAATGTCTTTAATGATGCTATGGGTTCTGTCTCGCTCACCGGAATTGGCTCCGTAGGTGACAGAGACAAAATTCGGCTTTAAGACTTTGAGCCTATCGATGGATTTCCACAGAGTTTGTTCCATTTCTGTTGAGCGAGGTGGGAAAAATTCAAATGAGACATTAATCTGCCCATCTAATTCAGCTAAATTTTGGTTCAACGCTTCGCGCTGATTTGCGTGAAAGAAACTCATACCCGTGACCTCGCCTTAACAGACTTATTATTTAATTATTAGTTTCACTATCCGATTATATACATCCATGTAAACTTCTATACGTTTAGACGTCTAAATAGAGATTACTTGATATTGAGCGAGAGTCAACCCTTAAATCAAATCTTGAATTGATGTTTTTTCAGGCACAACAAGAGAAAAATTCATGATGAAGAAAATGCGGAGCTTGGTCGGCTCCGCATGAAGTGCAAAATTATTCAGTAAAACACTATTCAGTAAAACAGAAGTGCTCGACCATTTGGCTGATGAGTTGGCGGGTTGGTTCAATAAAGCTCATATCGATGAACTCATCAGGCTGGTGGGCTTGTTCAATAGAGCCAGGACCGAGTACCAGCGTTGGGCAAAGTTCTTGGATAAACGGTGCTTCTGTACAGTAGTTAACGGTCTCTGCTTTTTTATTTAATAGCTGCTCAATCACAGCGACCATTTTATGGTCCGTTGGGCACTCATAGCCAGGGATTGGGGGATGCATCTCTTCAATCGCTAAACGACCCGGCCATTTTGCACGAACTGGCTCAAGGGTTTCATTGAGAAGTTCGTCGAGATCTTGCAAGGTTAAACCCGGCAGTGGGCGAATATCCATATGCAATTCACAGCATCCACAAATTCGGTTTGCCGCATCACCACCATGGATATAACCAAAGTTCATTGTTGGATAAGGAATAACAAACGCGGGGTTGTTATAGCGTTCTTTCAATGTATTTCTTAGGGTCATCAGGTGAGAGATGGATTCATGCATTAATTCAATCGCATTCACGCCTCTATCTGGATCACTGGAGTGCCCTGATTGGCCCGTAATGCGGATAGCATTAGAAAGATGACCTTTATGCGCGCGGATAGGCTGCAAGGATGTTGGCTCGCCGATAATGGCGAAATCAGGGCGTAATTCCGTGCTAGCAGCAAAAAAGCGCGCTCCTGCCATGGAGGTTTCTTCATCGGCGGTCGCGAGAATATGTAATGGGCGTTTTAAGGTGCTGAGGTCAACATCGCGCAGCGCATCAATAATGAAAGCAAAAAAACCTTTCATATCGGCGGTACCAAGCCCGTATAGCTTGCCGTCATGCTCGGTGAGCTTGAAAGGATCTTTACTCCAGCGTCCGTCATCAAATGGAACAGTATCCGTATGACCGCAGAGCATCAATCCGCCATTGCCCTCACCAATCGATGCTAACAGGTTATATTTATCTCGTGTATCAGGGACCGGTTGAATATTCACCGTAAAGCCTAAGGTTTCTAACCATCCACCTAATAGCTCCACGAGTGCTCGGTTACTCTGATCGAGTTGCGAATCGGTCGCACTGATCGACGGAGTGGCGATTAATTGACGATAAATCTCAATAAATGCAGGTAATTTAATATTCACTGTTGACAGCCTTTATCCATAATAGTATCAATATTCATGCACTTTATTTGAATAAAAATACACATTAAACTGTTTGGGTCACGAGTACAAGGTAGAAAACACATGTTGAACACACTCATTGTCGGGGCCAGTGGTTATACTGGAGCAGAATTAGCCGCTTACTTACAACGTCATCCTGAAATTCATCTTTCTGGATTGATGGTTTCTGCACAAAGTGCAGATGCGGGTAAATGCTTTTCTGATTTACATCCCCAGTATAAAGGCATCATTGATCTTCCGGTCCAACCCCTCACAGATGTGGCTGAGGCGGCAAAAGGTATCGATGTTGTTTTCCTCGCAACCGCCCATGAAGTGAGTCATGACATCGCGCCTCAGTTTCTTGAAGCGGGTTGTGTGGTCTTTGACCTTTCTGGTGCTTATCGTGTTCAAGATGCGGCGTTTTATCCGCAATACTACGGTTTCGAACATACAAACACCGAGTGGTTAATGCAAGCAGTTTACGGTTTAGCGGAATGGCAGGCAGATAAAATCCGCCAAGCTCAGCTGATTGCTGTACCGGGGTGTTACCCAACTGTTTCTCAGCTTTCATTAAAGCCGTTGATTGAAGCGGATTTACTCGATGAAAACATGTGGCCAGTGATCAATGCGACGAGCGGTGTTTCAGGGGCAGGGCGTAAAGCATCAATGACCAATAGCTTCTGCGAAGTGAGCTTGCAGCCATACGGTATTTTTACCCACCGTCATCAACCTGAAATAGCCACACATCTAGGTAGAGAGGTCATCTTCACGCCACATTTAGGCAACTTTGCACGGGGTATACTGGCGACCATCACTTGTAAAGTGAAAGCCGGCGTAACAACGGAGCAAATTAGCCAAACATTTAAAGGCGCGTATCACGATAAACCGTTAGTTCGTTTATATGACAAAGGTGTACCTGCACTGAAATCGGTCGTTGGCACGCCATTTTGTGATATCGGATTTGTATTGAAAGGTGAACACCTGATTTTAGTCGGGACAGAAGATAACCTATTAAAAGGTGCCGCCGCACAAGCGGTTCAATGCATGAATATTCGGTTTGGTTTCAACGAAACGCAATCATTACTTTAATGCTCTTATGGCAATTTATTAAGGATAAATCTCCATGCAACCTTTAGTCATTAAACTGGGCGGTGTGTTACTCGATAGCGAAGAAGCGCTAGAAAGATTATTTACGGCAATCCAAACCTATCGTCAGGCTCATCAACGTGAGTTGGTCATTGTGCACGGTGGTGGTTGTTTAGTGGATGAATTGATGCAAAAGCTGCAATTACCTGTCGTGAAGAAACAAGGGCTGCGTGTGACTCCAGCTGATCAAATCGACATTATTGTAGGTGCTTTAGCCGGTACGGCGAATAAAACATTATTAGCGTGGGCGATTAAACATCAACTACAAGCAGTAGGATTGTCTCTTGGGGATGGTCACAGCGCAGTGGTAACGCAAATTAATGATGAACTGGGTCATGTTGGTAGTGCAAAAGCGGGTGATGCGAAATTACTCAAGCTTTTACTGTCTTCGGGTTACTTGCCAATTATTAGCTCTATTGGGATCACGAATGATGGGCAATTAATGAATGTTAACGCTGACCAAGCTGCAACAGCGATTGCTCAGGCATTGAATGCGGATCTAGTACTGCTTTCTGATGTCAGCGGCATTTTGGATGGTAAAGGTCAAAAAATTGATGAAATGACCACCACCAAAGCACAGAAGCTGATTGAACAAGGCATTATTACAGATGGCATGATTGTCAAAGTGAATGCGGCACTGGAAGCGGCTTCTACCTTACAGCGCCCTGTCGATATTGCTAGCTGGCGCCATGCAGAACAATTGCCATCGTTATTTAATGGCACCGCAATCGGTACACGAATTCTCGCTTCTTGAGTCATGGACTGAATAAGCAAACAGACAAATAACGCATTTAATGGGATAGGTAAGTTATGAAAAAGGGCATTAAGAAAATTGTATTAGCGTACTCTGGTGGACTAGATACATCGGCGATCATTCCGTGGTTAAAAGAGAATTACGATGACTGTGAAGTCGTGGCATTCGTCGCCGATGTGGGTCAAGACAGAGAAGATTTAGTGGGCGTTGAGAAAAAAGCACTGCAATCCGGCGCTTCTGAATGCTACGTGGTTGACCTGCGTGAAGAATTCATCAAAGAGTATATCTACCCAGTATTGAAAACCGGTGCACTGTATGAAGGTAGCTATTTGCTGGGGACATCAATGGCACGTCCGATTATCGCCAAAGCTCAAGTTGAAATTGCGCTAAAAGTGGGGGCGGATGCAGTTGCCCATGGCGCAACAGGTAAAGGTAACGACCAAGTTCGTTTCGAAAGTACCTATACAGCATTAGCACCACAACTGAAAGTTATTGCACCTTGGCGTGAATGGGATCTGCGTTCTCGTGAAGCGTTATTGGATTACCTGAAAGAACGTAATATTCCAACGACTGCAAGCTTAGAAAAAATCTACAGCCGTGATGAAAACGCATGGCATATCTCTACTGAAGGTGGCGTATTGGAAAGCACATGGAATGCGGCTAACCAAGATTGCTGGGTATGGACCGTTGATCCGAAAGACGCACCAGATGAAGCTGAGCTGGTGACTGTTGGCGTGAAACACGGCGAAGTGGTTTCGGTGAATGGCAATACATTGTCTCCATTGGGTTGTTTAGAAACACTCAATACGCTGGGCGCAAAACACGGTGTGGGTCGTATCGATATTGTGGAAAACCGTTTAGTGGGTATGAAATCCCGTGGTTGCTATGAAACCCCAGGGGGCACCATCATGATGGCTGCACTACGTGGTGTTGAGCAGCTGGTATTGGACCGCGATAGTTACAAATGGCGTGAGCAGTTAGGTCTGGAAATGTCTTATGTCGTGTATGACGGTCGTTGGTTTGCGCCATTACGCCATTCTTTACAAGCCGCCGCAGAGTCATTAGCTCAGGATGTGACGGGTGAAGTGGTGCTAAAACTGTATAAAGGGCAAGTGACGGCTATCCAGAAGAAAGCAGATAAGAGCCTGTACTCTGAAGAGTTTGCAACATTTGGTGAAGATGAAGTTTACGATCACAGCCATGCTGGTGGATTTATCCGCCTCTACTCACTCTCTTCACGTATTCGTGCGCTGAAAGAGCAGAACAAAGCAAAATAGTTTTATTAGTATGACCCCGATAGCCAAATAAGGCTGTCGGGCAGACACTTATTTTATCAATCAGGTAGGGACTCGTTATGGCACTTTGGGGTGGACGTTTTAGTCAGCAGGCAGATCAACGGTTTAAACAGTTTAATGACTCACTGCGTTTTGACTATCGCTTAGCGGAGCAAGATATTATTGGCTCAGTCGCATGGTCAAAAGCATTGGTGACGGTTGGTGTGTTATCTGATAGCGAGCAAAAATCTCTCGAGCAAGCACTCAATGTGCTATTGGCGGAAGTGCAAGCCGATCCTGAAATTATCCTGCAAAGCGACGCCGAAGATATTCATAGCTGGGTTGAAGGTAAACTGATTGATAAAGTCGGTGATTTAGGAAAAAAATTGCACACAGGTCGTAGCCGTAATGACCAAGTCGCGACAGATTTAAAACTGTGGTGTAAAGACCAAGTGGCGCTGTTATTAGAAGCTGTGACTGAGTTACAAAAAGCGTTGGTCATCACCGCTGAAAATAACCAAGATGCAGTGATGCCAGGCTATACCCACTTACAACGTGCTCAGCCAGTGACATTCGCCCATTGGTGTTTAGCGTATAGCGAAATGTTGTCTCGTGATGAAAGCCGTTTGCAAGATACTTTAAAGCGTTTAGATGTCAGCCCATTAGGTTGTGGGGCGTTGGCGGGAACTGCGTATGATATTGACCGTGAGCAATTAGCATCATGGCTAGGGTTTTCCTCTGCGACACGTAACAGCTTAGATACTGTTTCTGATAGAGACCATGTATTAGAACTATTATCGGATGCGAGTATCGGTATGGTTCACTTATCACGTTTCGCTGAAGATTTAATTTTCTTTAATAGTGGCGAAGCTGGATTTGTTGAGCTTTCAGATAAAGTCACATCGGGTTCATCCCTCATGCCACAAAAGAAAAATCCGGATGCACTGGAGCTTATTCGTGGTAAATGTGGTCGTGTTCAAGGGGCATTAACTGGGATGATGATGACCTTAAAAGGGCTACCTCTTGCTTACAATAAGGATATGCAAGAAGACAAAGAAGGGCTATTTGATGCATTGGATACTTGGTTAGACTGCATGCATATGGCGGTATTAGTATTAGATGGTATTCAAATTCGCCGTGCTCGTTGTGAAGATGCCGCCAAGCAAGGCTATGCGAATGCGACTGAGCTGGCGGACTACTTAGTCGCAAAAGGCGTTCCATTCCGTGAAGCGCACCATATTGTCGGTGAAGCGGTAGTGGCTGCAATCGCCCAAGGTAAGGCATTAGAAGAGATGGCGTTAAGTGATTTACAAAAATTTAGTGCTGCAATTCAATTAGATGTGTATGAGATTCTGTCTCTACAATCTTGCCTAGATAAGCGGTTAGCAAAAGGTGGGGTATCTCAAATGCAGGTGGCGAAAGCCATTGGGGATGCGAAAGCTCGTTTGAAGATGCAATAAAAAATGGGGGGTAGCATGACTACCCCAATTTCCATAACATTGACGCTTAGCTATATTTAATTGTTAACATTCCGATCTTTTTATCTTTATTCACCCAATTATAAGAATAGGAACTTCGACCACCATTCAGGACTGTCCAACCTTGAGTTTTTACTAATTTTTTGAGGTCAATATTATTAGCAACCATATCGTCATTGTCATCTAGGCAATTTAAAGTGACGTTATTATTACCGACTTCATTTAAGCATGCTCCATAGACAATCGCGCCAGTAAATTGGATTGTGCCACTGTGCCCATTGTTGTCTGCATAGGCATTGATAGCACTTAACGTTGGGACTAATAATAACGCCATGACAGCGCGAGAGAAGATTTTTTTAGTAATAGAAGTTAAATTTTTCATAATAGTATCCCCTAACTGATTTGTGTTTAATCAATTTATTTAATTGGATTAATTAGTAATTTTATTGTGACGTAATATATATATTGGCTACTTTTCTTTTTTCAATTACCTCGTTTTATTCGACGGAGGATATAATAAAACAAAAAACTCGATTAAGGTGTAAATATTGAAAGTGAAATGTATGGGAATTTTAAAATTAAATTAAACAATATGGGATAATTAAAATATAGTATAAGCGTAAACACTTACCAATAAAAAACCATATTCAAACTGATTTTGAGATATTTTCGGTGCAAAAATTCAATTTATCATTTATTTTTAGACAATAACTCCAGTTTATTCGTTTTGGTGCCATCCGCCTCATTAGGTGAGTGTAAATGTGTGTTTGATTTAATGTCGATTAATTTAATATATTCTTTTATATGTATTTACAAACTTTAATTAAATATGAAAGAGAATATAACAAAATGTTTCATTGCTATGGAATAGTACTTACACAATTTCACTCTTATTCTTGTTATTACCTAATTTTCAGGTATTAAATCTTATTAATGTGCCTCTGATTTGTTTTTCATTATCAGTTTTGAAAAGCTTTTAATAATCATATGGTATAAAAATATAAGCATCATTATCTAGATGGCTTAGAGCCAATACTCTGTACTGATATGACAAGCAAGGTATGGTTTACATTTGATATTATCGGTATTGAACAGGTCTTAGTTTTAACGTAGCTGACTGTTTTTTGCTGCGTCATTTAAGGTTGACAGTGTCTCTCACATTTTTTTGCCTCTTAATTAAAATATCTAAATTTTTGTTCAACTTGAGTTTGGTAAATATTAATTCTAAATATATTGGATATGTTAATTTGATATAAATTTGGTTACCTGAAATAAAGGTAATTTGGGTTTGTGATTTTGTTTGGTATTGTTTTTCCAAGAAAATAGCGAAAATACATTTACTTTCTTAGAGGAGCATTTTGTTTTAATCTCAAATGAGAGAAACCCTAAAAGCTTATCTAGCATTTTTTAATTTTATTGATAGATGAAACATTATATATTCTCTATAATGATTGGTATTATCTATATAGATAGGCATAACGAGAGGAAAAAGGCGGATGAATATTCGTGATCTGGAGTACCTAGTTGCACTTGCTGAGCACAAACATTTTAGACGTGCTGCGGATTCTTGCCATGTAAGTCAGCCTACACTGAGCGGTCAAATCCGTAAGCTTGAAGAAGAGCTTGGCGTGATGTTATTAGAAAGAACCAGCCGAAAAGTACTTTTTACTCAACAAGGTTTACTGCTCGTTGAGCAAGCAAGAACGATTTTAAGAGAAATTAAAGTTTTACAAGAAATGGCAGCGTTACAAGGCGAAAGCATGTCGGGACCGTTACATATAGGACTGATCCCAACAGTCGCTCCCTATCTGCTCCCACACATTATCCCCGAATTACATCGAGTGCACCCGAAGCTGGAAATTTACTTACACGAAGCACAAACCCAGCAATTATTGGCACAGTTAGACAGTGGTAAATTGGATTGCGCTATTCTGGCAGAAGTCAAAGAAACAGAACCATTTATCGTGGTTCCATTATTTGAAGAGCCGATGAAACTCGCCATTTATGAAAGCCACCCATGGCATGACCGCGACACGGTTGAAATGGGTGAATTAGCGGGCGAGGAATTATTAATGCTAGAAGATGGTCACTGTTTGCGTGATCAAGCGATGGGATTCTGCTTCCAAGCAGGCGCAAAAGAAGATACACATTTTCGTGCAACCAGCTTAGAAACACTGCGCAACATGGTAGCGGCGGGTAGTGGTATTACATTACTACCTGATTTGGCGGTACCACATGAAGCTTGCCGTGATGGGGTTTGTTATTTGAATTGTATTGAGCCTGAACCTAAACGCCGAATTGTTCTGGTCTACCGTCCGGGTTCTCCATTACGTGGTCGTTATGAGCAGCTAGCTGAGACCATCTATAGCTCAATGGATAAGTATTATAGAAATAAAAAGTAAGAACTCAGATTAAATGCAGCAAAAAGCGTTGAAACAAAAAAAGTGATTGCGGGAGTCAACCCTGCAATCACTTACATGGAAAGCGTTATTATCGGTTAAAATAGTCGATTTAGACCATTCAGCGCCGCAACACGGAACGCTTCTGCCATGGTAGGGTAGTTAAACGTAGTATTAATAAAGTATTCGATGGTATTTCCTTCACCTTTTTGTTCCATAATGGCTTGACCGATATGAATAATCTCTGCCGCCCGCTCACCGAAACAGTGAATACCTAAAATTTGAAGCGTTTCTCTGTGGAAGAGAATTTTCAAACTACCTACATTCATTCCTGCAATTTGAGCTCGCGCTAAATGTTTAAATTGAGCACGACCCACCTCATAAGGAACTTTCATTGCCGTCAATTCTTGTTCTGTTTTACCCACAGAACTGATTTCTGGAATGGTATAAATTCCCGTTGGAATATTTTCAACTAAATGAGCATTGCCTAAGCCTGATGTGATTGCACGAGCTGCAATCCGACCTTGATCATACGCGGCGGATGCTAAACTTGGATAGCCAATGACATCACCAACAGCATAGATATGCTCGTTGCTGGTACGATAAGCATGATCAACTTTGACTAATCCACGTCCATCGGCTTCAATACCAACATTCGCTAGGCCGATATTATCGGTATTACCCGTACGTCCATTCGCGAAAAGTAAACAGTCAGCTTTCACTTTCTTGCCCGATTTTAGGTGAACGATAACGCCGTCATCTAAACCTTCAATCTTTTCATATTCTTCGTTGTGACGGATAACAACGCCACTATTCCAAAAGTGATAAGACAGTGCGTCAGACATTTCTTGATCAAGGAATGCGAGTAAGTGATCACGGGTATTGATCAAATCGACTTTGACCCCTAATCCACGAAATATTGATGCGTACTCACAACCAATCACACCCGCACCATAAATAATGACATGGCGAGGTTCATGAGAGAGGTTGAGGATAGTATCGCTGTTGTAAATTCGGGAATGAGTAAAATCGACATCAGGAGGACAATAAGGGCGTGAACCAGTCGCAATGATAATTTTATCCGCGCTAAGGACATCGCAACTACCATCTGCATAGCGCACACTAACATGCTGATCATCAACAAAAGTTGCTTCACCAGAGAACATTTGGCAACCATTGCGTTCATAAAACCCTTCACGCATGCGAGTTTGCTGACTAATCACCGTTTCGGCATGGGTAAGAATTTCAGAAAAAGAGGAGCGTAAATTGCGGGAATTATCACTGTATAGCGGGTTTTGATTAAATTCGATAATTCTACTGACAGCATGACGGAGCGCTTTAGAAGGGATAGTACCCCAGTGGGTACAGCCGCCGCCGACACTGTTATAACGTTCTATAACAGCAACGTTTTTTCCTTGTTTGACCAGCCCCATAGCGGCACCTTCACCACCAGGACCTGAACCAATGACAATTGCATCAAAATGGGTATGTTGTTGCATGAGGTAAGCCTGTTTTAATTCTAGGGACGTTGTGATAGTAACATTCGTTTGCCATCTTGTCTCAATTCGAAATCCTAAAGACAAATAAGTATAGAAAGTAGATAAAAATAAAGAAGCGCAAAGTATATAAAAAATTTATGAAAAAAAGTCGATAAAAGACACAGCGTAGAAAAAACGAAGTTGGGTGAAATTCTGAAAATGGGAAAATTGATGGGAGAGTCATCTTTTCACTAAACTAGATTAATGATTTTCAGGTATGCTTAGGGAATGGGCGCATTCAAAAGTGATATTTTGATCTATTCGCGACGTTTTAATTGTAGAAAACTAGGAAAATCGTGAGCAACACTATTGGCGTTAGAGCAAAACAAAAAGAAAAAACTCGTCGTTCGCTTGTGGAAGCGGCATTTAGCCAATTAAGTGCAGAACGCAGTTTTACTAGCCTCAGCTTACGGGAAGTCGCCCGTGAAGCGGGCATTGCACCAACTTCGTTTTACCGTCACTTCAAAGATGTTGATGAACTTGGACTCACCATGGTTGATGAAAGCGGATTGATGTTACGTCAGCTGATGAGACAAGCACGTCAACGTATCGCAAAAGGCGGGAGTGTGATCCGTACATCAGTCTCCACTTTTATGGAGTTTATAGGTAATAACCCGAATGCGTTTAGGTTATTATTGCGTGAGCGTTCAGGAACTTCTGCTGAATTTCGTGCCGCAGTCGCACGAGAAATCCAACATTTTATTGCGGAATTAGCGGATTATCTTGAATTAGAAAACCGTATGCCTCGTTATTTCACTGAAATGCAAGCTGAAGCGATGGTCACTATAGTGTTTAGTGCGGGTGCCGAAGCGCTTGATATTGATGAAGAAAAACGTCGTCGCCTCGAAGAGCGGCTAGTATTACAGCTACGTATGATAGCTAAAGGTGCTTATTACTGGTACCGCCGCGAGCAAGAAAAACAAAATGATACAGACCCTGACTTAACCGAATAGTTAAAGGAGAGACAATGACGGAACACAAAAATTATGAGAGAAGCACATTACTGCTGTCTTTAGTAATTGGCTTATCGACTCATGGAACGTTCTCTACCCTGTTTAATTCCCTTGTGGAATTTTCTATTTTCCCCATCGTTACGTTAATTTTGGCTGTTTACTGTTTACACCAGCGTTATTTACACCAAGCCATGCCAATGGGATTACCAAAATTTGTCGCAGGTAGTTTTTTCTTAGGTATGTTCGGCTATGCTGCAATTTTACGCGTCCAACATCCTGATGTTGGTTCTAATTTTATCCCTGCAACCGTCATTGTCATTATTGCATTGTGGATGTATACCAGCTGGAAAGCGCGTAAAAAAGATCTGCAAGAACAAGCACTAGAAAGCGAAACTGAGCATTAATATTTTCCCGAATATTAATAAGCTATAAAAGAAACGCCGCGACATTATAGTGCGGCGTTTTTTATGGGATGTTTATAGTGAAGAATTAGCGTCGAGTTAGTAGTACACCACTTTCCATATGATGGGTGTATGGGAATTGATCAAACAACGCGAGCTTTTCTATTCTATGGGTTTTGGTGAGTTCAGCTAAATTATCGCACAGTGTTTCAGGATTACAGGAAATATACAGAATATGATCATATTCTTGTACTAACTGAACCGTTTTGTCATCTAAGCCACTACGCGGAGGGTCAACAAAGATAGTATTGCACTGATAATCCGCTAAATTAATGCCTTCTAAACGGTTAAATTCACGTACACCATTCATGGCTTGGGTAAAATCTTCCGCCGACATTCGGATAATCTGCACATTATCTATTTTGTTAGCTTCAATATTGTATTGAGCCGCATGCACGGAAGGCTTGGCAATTTCAGTGGCTAAAACCTTATTAAAATTTTGAGCTAGCGCTAATGAAAAATTACCATTCCCACAGTAAAGCTCTAATAAATCGCCTGTTGAATGTTGAGTTGCATCAATTGCCCACTCTAACATTTTAATATTTACCTGCGCGTTAGGCTGAGTGAAACTATTTTCAACTTGACGATAAACCATGTCTTTACCTTTTACAGGTAAGATTTCATCAACATAATCGTGGTCGAGCATAATTTTTGTTTTGGAGGCACGACCAATAATTTGAACGTCGAAACCTTTCGCAACGAGATCTTCTTTTAATTGTTTCGCTTGTTCAGTCCACTCATCCCCGAGTTTTTTATGGTAGAGCAGAGAAACGATTAGCTTATTGCTCAGCGTAGATAAGTAATCTATCTGAAATAATTTATGGCGTAGTAGTTCAGTACGTTTTAATAAAGGAAGCAGTTCAGCCATCATGTCATTGATTAGCTGGCTAGCGACTGGAAATGACGTCATTCGGATACGTTCTTTAGTCTCTTTATCAAACATAATATGAAATAGGTCATCGCCTTCGTGCCAAATTCTAAATTCTGCACGCATCCGATAATGGGATGTTGGTGATGAAAAAATTTCAGGTTCAGGCGCAGCATAAGGGGCCATTAAGCTCTTCAGGCGGTCAACTTTCTCTGCAAGTTGCAGTTCGTAATCTTCGGTGTGCAAGGTGTTTTGCATCATATGGCCCCATAAAACAGTCAAAATTCACGTCAGGGGCGAAATTGTAGGGCAAGCTGCGAAGATGTCCAGTTTTCATTATCGATTCATGGACACTGATAACTATTCAATTTAGGATTATGTGCTGTGGTTGAGGGAATTTGGTGAGAGTCCAGAACTGACGCGCAACGGTAATTAAGGTATCCCCGTCATTCTTCAAGCTACATGGGTGTTGGCATCGCTCGGCTATCCTAGTCACATACTTCAGTATGCTCCTAGGAATATCTTCGCTTGCCGCCTACATGCAGCTTGAATTATTTAGGGGATATAACAGGTCGAATTTTCATTTTATATATCGCTTCATATTTCATATATAGAAACCCAACTTGTCACTTTATAAGTCCGATACCTACCACACTTCTTATCGCTTTGTTGAATTTCAGCGCGGATCTGATTTTCGGCGTCGCGGAATGTTAATTCTATTGATTTTCCGAGTGTAAATATAATGAATAATAACAAGTCGCTACCACTATCGGTGGCAGCTCTGGCAGTGTTGTGTGGCATTTCCTCGTTGGCAAGTGCGAATCCAAGCTCGGCTGATGCAATGGTGGTGTCGGCTAACCGTTTCGAACAACCCATCTCTTCTATATTAGCGCCAGTCACTGTTGTGACCCGTGAAGATATTGATCATTGGCAGTCAAATACCGTGATTGATGTATTAAGGCGTTTGCCGGGTGTGGATGTTGCTCAGAATGGGGGAATGGGGCAACAAAGTTCCCTCTTTATTAGAGGAACAGAATCACGCCATGTTTTGGTTTTAATTGATGGTGTTCGTCTTAATCAAGCGGGAATTTCTGGTTCTTCGGATATGAGCCAAATTCCAATCTCATTAGTTCAGCGTATTGAATATATTCGTGGCGCCCGTTCAGCAGTTTATGGCTCTGATGCGGTAGGTGGTGTTATCAATATCATTACGCGTCGCGATAATGATGGAACCACATTAAATGCGGGCATTGGTTCTTATGGCTATCAAAACTATAACGGTTCAACGCAGCAAAAAATTGGTGAAAATACAACCGTTACGGGCGCGGCGGCTTATACCTATACAAAAGGGTTTGATGTGGAGGCAAGAGGAAATACAGGAGGACATCCCCAGCCAGACAAAGATGGTTTTCTTAATAAAACATTATGGCTAGGTGTGGAACATCAATTTACCCCAGATGTTTTAGCTTATGCTAGAGCTTATGGGTACGATAATCGAACAAATTATGATGCCTCTGAATTTGCTGGTATTTTGGCTGATACCCGTAAGCTATATAGCCGCACCTATGAAACTGGAGTTAAATATCATCAGGAGAAATACTCTACTTCATTAATGGGCAGCTATAGTCACGTTAAAGATTATAACTATGACCCAAGATATGGAAAATACGGTAAAGGTTCTCGTGCTGATGATTCGAAACAGTATAACGTTCAATGGGGAAATAATTACCAATTTGAAAATGGCACAGTTTCGGCTGGCGTTGATTATCAAAAGCAAACCATTGAAGCGGGAACATCTTCATTACCAAACAATGAATCAATCAATAATACCGGAATCTATTTAACGTCTCAGCAAGCAATCTCTGCTTTTACTATTGAAGGAGCTGTAAGGTCTGAAAAACACTCAGAGTTTGGCTGGCATACAACATGGCAAGCAGGCGCTGGATGGGAATTCATTGATGGGTATCAGCTAATAGGCTCTTATGCTACGGCTTATAAAGCACCAAACATTAGCCAACTATATGCTTCAGCGCCATATGGCAATCCAGACCTAAAGCCAGAAGAAAGCAAGCAATGGGAAGGTGGGGTGAAAGGGCTCACAGGTCCTTTAAATTGGCAATTAGTTGCATATAAGAATGAAATTACCAATCTTATTGATGCGAAAGCCGAAACTAATTGGGGATGGCAAAATGTTGGTGAGGCGACAATAAAAGGTATCGAGTGGAACGGAGATATGGATACCGGAATATTCCACCATCAGCTTACATATCAATATACCGATCCTAGGGACGATAAAACGAATAAAGTCTTAATTCGTCGAGCTAAGCAACAAATCAAATATCAACTAGATTGGAATGTTGCCAATGTAGATTGGGGGCTAACTTATCAATATATTGGCTCTAGATATGATAAAGACTTCAGTCAATATGATACTAGTACTGGTGACTATAAAAGATTAAAACTCGGGGGCGTTAGCCTTTGGGATATCACTGCTGCATATCCAATCACTTCACATCTCACAATTCGTGGTAAAATAGCTAATATGTTCGATAAAGACTATGAGACCGCGTATGGTTATCGCACCGCTGGAAGAGAATATTTCCTCACAGGAAGCTACAACTTCTGATAACAACCTATCTGTTCGCCCGACCATTCTGGTGTTTGACTCTGGAGTGGGCGGGTTATCTGTCTATCGTGAAGTCAAAAAATTGATCCCTAATGCACACTATATATATGCATTTGATAATGAAGCCTTCCCTTATGGTGAAAAAAGTGAAGAGTTTATTATTGATAGGGTGTACCAAATCGTTAATGCCATCGCAAAAAAACACCCACTCACCATTGCCGTTATTGCCTGCAATACAGCAAGTACGGTGAGCTTACCCAACTTACGAGCTCATTTTACTTTTCCTATTGTGGGTGTCGTTCCTGCTATTAAGCCGGCGACGAAGCTGACGCGTAATGGGGTAGTGGGCTTACTTGCTACGAAAGGCACGGTGAATCGAGAATACACTAAAGAGCTTATTGAGCGTTTTGCGACAGACTGCAAAGTGATTTCTTTAGGTTCAGCGGAACTAGTACAGTTAGCAGAAAGAAAATTACATGGCGAAATGCTCCCGCTCGATGAGATCGCTCAAGCAGTCAAGCCATGGCTAAAAATGAAAGAAGCACCTGATACCGTGATCCTAGGTTGCACCCATTTTCCTCTTATAGTAGAAGAACTCGAAAAAGTGCTTCCTAACGGTACTCGATTTATTGATTCTGGCGCCGCAATTGCCAGAAGAACCGTTTGGCTCATCAATAATCAGGCTGAAGTAACAGATTCAAATGAAGAAGACTTTGCTTATTGCTTATTAATGAATGAGAGTTTACAAGAATTACGCCCTGTTTTAGAGACTGAAGGCTTCAAATCGCTGAAAAAACTGGCTATTTAAGCCAAATTCGTTGAAAAGCTGAGCGAACGAAAAAAAACA
>NZ_JAMPNR010000026.1:0-61009 GCF_028479485.1 Providencia sp. PROV209
CTCAATCTCCAGCGTCACCTTCAACCCTGCTTCGGTCTCCCCGCTGAACCTTGGCTGATCCTGATTAGTGAGTGTCAGTGGCATGTCTTCCGCTAAAGTCGGTGCTTGGGTATCAACGGTGATAACACCAGTTTGTTCGGTATTCGCTTCCCCTAAATTACCCGCGCTATCCTCCACCGCTACACGATAAACATATTGTCCATCCCCTAATGCGCTAGAAATAGGTAGTGTCAAAACCCAGCTACCATTCTCATCCGTTCTTACGGTTTGGCTTATATCTATCGTGTGAGATCCTACCTTGCTAATACTTAATATTACCAATGCAAAAGGTTCGCTTTGACCTTTAAAAGTGGGTATCGCAGAGTTTGTTAATACCGTATTTTTAATGACTTGTTCTGATTCATGCCAAACTCCTGCAGTCAGCTCAGTTGGTGCCGTTAAATCAATAGTGAACTCACCAGCCATCTCACCACGGATACCTTGCTTAACGTCATTCACTGTAACAATATAGTCATGATGCCCCTCTGCCAGTTCGGAAGTAACCTCGATAAACCAATGACCATTTTGGTCTGATTTTGTTTGGTAGGGTTGAGCCAATTGGTTATCAAAAATTACCCGCACATCCGCATTTGGCTCAGTCATCCCTCTTAATTTAGGTTTCTGAGTATTGGTAATATTGTCATTTTGCACTCCGGAGTCCGAGTCACTATCCAACCCAACTTCAACTAAAGGTGCTGTTTTGATCTGAACACTGCCGCTGAGACTTTGTGTACTCACCTGTCCTAAAACATCAGTCGCTGTTATCTGGTAATCGTAATGACCATCTGTCAACGCATTCTTATCCGGCAATGTAAATAACCAATGACCGGCTGTATCAGCGGTCACTTGGTATGTTTTCCCATCGATGATGATCGTCACAGTGGCATTCGCTTTCGTTTGTCCACTCAAGGTCGGTGTATTATCATTCGTTTGATGACCTAAAGATAAAACGTCTTCTAATTCAGCCGTTATCTCTGGGGGTTGGATATCGTAAACCAAATTGAAGTTCAGGTGAGTTTCTCGACCGATGAGGTCTTGTGCGGTCACCGTGAATTTAATTTCTTCATCTTGTTTAAGATTAAACGGAATACTTGTTTTAGGCAGTGAAATACGCCAGTTACCGCCATTATCTGCTTGAGTTGAACCAATCACTTTTCCATTGGCGTCTTTGACTTCAATGTGACTGGCAGATGTCGTTTTCCCCGTCAAGCTGAGAGCATCGCTATTAAACATTAGCTTACTGTTTTCTGCGGAGGTGAACTGTTTTCCATTGAGTTCAAATTCAACCTTAGGCGGAATATCTCGCTCTGCACCACTGAGCACTTTCAGTTCTAATTCATGTTCCGTCTTATTTCCTGCCATATCAAAAGCCGTAATTTTCGCAGGATAGATACCATTCGGTAAACGGATACTTTCCCCAATCATGGTCTCTTTACCATTAAATTCTTTTAGCTTTGTCGTATGTTTATAAATTTTTCCATTCACTTCGATCATGTAATAATCAATATTACCCGTGTACGTAATACGTAATCCGGCATTACTGTTATTGGCAACCTTCGTACCACTATGTAATTCACTGGATTTTATATAAAAATCATAGAATTGCGGTGCTGTTGTTAAGATATTTAGCGTGACCTGCCCAATGGTTAACCCACTGTTCTCTTCCATAAATGCCACAGGATAAGCACCTTCACCATGAATCGGGACTTCAAAGCGCCATTCTCCATTAGCATTCATATCAACAGGATAAGATTTCCCATCTATTTTTGCGTACAGCATTGCCCCTGGCTCAACTTTACCTTTATAAGCGGGTTTTTGATGGCTCGTGTAATGATTACCGGTAGTACCAGTATCAGTATCCGGGTCTAACCAAATTTTAAAGTCTGATACCGTAACATAAGAAGAATACGTTCGAGTGGAACCGTAAACATCAGTAAATTCAAGGGTAAATGGAGTATCCCCTTTTGGTAATTGAAGTGTATCAGGTAGCTGCACCTCCCAATTTTTACGCCCATTTGACAGTGTTAATCCATAACTTTTACCCGCTATTTTAATCACGCCTCTTAGTTCATCGCGGTCAGCACTTCCCGAAATTGTTCCTTTTAATTTAGGGGAGCGAGAGACACTGAGATAGTTATCATCCATGCCTGTGGAACTCGATATGGCAGCAACTTGGCTAGTAACATGCAATACGCTGTCTTTAACCTGCATACCCACCTTATCAAATACTTTTTGTGAAACGTGACCTGCTGGCGATGTTGCAATGACGGTAATATTGTTGAGAAGGTAGCCTGAGTCCTTCAGGAGCGTTCCTTCTGGAATACTAAAAGTCCAATGACCTTTCTCATCAATGTTAGTGATTGGAAAGGAAAACTTATGGCTCTTTCCTCCATGTACCCGTTCGAATTCAAATTTAAGCATTGAGTTTGGAGAGGCTTCACCTGAGAAATCGGGGGTTAAGTCATTGGTTGATTTCGCACCATCAAACTTACCCGCTTTCCAAGATACGTCTAAGCTAATCTCTGATAAATAAGGCGCGTGGCTTTCAATCACTAATTGTGATGTTTTTTCATAAACATTCCCTGCGGCATCCGTGATAATGATTTGATAATTTCCAATAAAATCCTTTGGCAATTCTTTGGATAGCTGTAGTGACCATTGACCATGCTTATCCGTTGTGGTTTTTATGGTTTCATTATTCAATGTCAGTGTGACTTGGCAGCCCACTTCACCTTGTCCAGTAAAGACGGGTTTATGGTGGCTCGTAATAAAATTACCTTTCGTGCCAGTGTCAGTTTCTGAAGTGAGCTCAATCGTTGATATTGGTAGCATCGAGTCAATGAAAACACTGCCTTGTACATCCAAGCTTCTCCCATTGATAGGATGGGTTGCGGTCACGATATAGCGATTATTTCCATCCTGTAGTGTTTCGGTCTTGATTTCCCACTTTCCAGTAGTGTGGTCGGCGGTGGTTTCATACCTTTTCCCTCCAATATCAAAACTGACTTTCGCCCCTTTAGTCGCCAGCCCTTTAAAACTCAAGGTGTTAATGTTCGTAATGTAATCTTCTTTTACGCCACTATCACTACGTTCATCTAACATCACTGATAATGTTGGAAGTGGCGCTTCTGATGCACCGTTTCCTAGTGGAACGAAGGTAAACTGTTGTTCGATTGTCGTTTTATTTCCGGCAAGATCCTCAGCAATAATCCGATAATTATTCTCTTTCCCGACAGCAGCGTTGGTGTCAAAGGTCAAGGACCAATGTCCATTTTCATCGGTATAGGCTGTTTTTGTGGTTCCTTTGAATTCAGCCGTTATTTTACTTTTTGGTTCAGAGGTGCCGCTGATTTGGGGGCGGATTAAATTTGTTGTTATGCCATCAACCGCATGTTCACTTTGGCTCGTCGTATCTAGCTTCGCCGTTAACTCAACTTGGGTATCAACGGTCAATGATCCTTTATCTGTCGATGTATTTCCCGCCAGATCGTTAACTGTAATCTGATAATCATAAATACCATTGGCTAATACCTGTGGTATCGACCATGTCCACTCACCTGCGGTATCTGCGGTTACTGGATAATCTTGATTTTCAAAGTGAATTGTTACCGTTGCATGAGGCTTGGTTTTTCCTATTAGAGTCGGTTTCGTATGATTCGTTAGCTGATCGCCTATTAGCCCACTATCTGTAGCAGTACTGAGCGTTGCATGGCTAGAAGGGTGCGCAGTATCAATATGCATGTTTTCAGTGAATGAAGCTTGATTGCCGGCAATATCCGTTACCGTAACCAAGAATAAATGATGCCCATCATGTAATGCTTCAGGCACCGCAAATGACCAATGACCTTGATCATCCGCTTTTGTCGTATAAATTTGCCCAGCAAGATTAATGGTGACAACGGCTTGTGCGTCTGTTTGCCCTAACAGCACAGGCATAGCCTTATTAGTGATAAAATTATCCGTATTTTCTAAATATGTTGTGGCATCTGGTAACGTCGTTTTGATCGTAACCACGCCATGGATTGTTTGGCTGTTATCGGCTTTATCTACCGCTGTCACTTGATAGGTTAACTCGCCTTCAGGCAATGCTTGCGCTACCGTAATCCGCCATTCCCCCTGCTCGTTCGCGGCTGTAGATAAATGTTGTCCGGCGATCACTAATGTAATCACACTCTTGGGCTCAGTTTTCCCCATGAATGTGGGCAGTGTTTGATGAGTGATAGCATCATTATCCACCCCACTATCTGAATAGCTTGCTAAATGAACAGTCACCTCAGGTAGCGTGGTATCAATGATTATATTTCCTTCCACAATCACAGGCTTATCGTCAGCACGAGATGCCACTAACTGATACTCATAAGCATCATCGGGTAATGCCGTATTGATTGATAACGACCAATTCCCTTCTTGATCTGCGTTAATCGGATATTTTTTGCCTGCAATTTCTAGATATGCCGTTGCATCAAGTGACACTTTCCCAATAAACGTCGGGGTATTTACTTTGGTTATCTGAACGCTCGAAATATCAGAATTCGTTGTGTCATCGAGCCGACCTTGAATAAAGATATTGGTTTTTAAAGGCGTAACCACATCCTTAGCCTTATTGACGAATGATGGTGTTGATGATGGTGTTGACGGTGAGGGAATGGTTGAAGAGGCTGGAGAGGACAAATCATTTTTTGTGATATCTATTTTAGTATCTTCAGCTTTAGTTTTTTGATTTAATTCATTTTTTGCTTGATTTAACTTTGTTAACGATGAACTTAATTGCTCTTTTTTTTCTTCATTTGACGATTCTAACGTGCGAACAGTTTCAGAGAGAGCCTTATTTTTTTGTTGTAATTCGGCAAGTGTCTCTTCGAATCGCAGCTCGGCATCGCCTTCTTCATTGTTCTGTTTTTTTTGTTCTACCGCGTCGACCTCCACCGTGTCGCTGACAAATTGTTCCTTAATATAAACAGCATCGGCTCCCACATTCATCGATATTGATGACAAAATCTCATCTTGGGTAAGCACAACCCCCTGCTCTGTGGATAAAACGACATCACCTAAAATGACATCTGATAAACCATTTTTTAATATTTCTGTTTTTCCATCGGGGGTTGTAATAATAAGGTCTAATCCTTGAACCTTAAAGTTTTTTACTTGAATCGTATTTATGTTATTTGAATTCATTGAGCTAGCCATTTAAAAGATATTAATGTTATTAATTAGATGCCAATTAGCAATTTTCATAAATCGCATTATATCTATTTTAAACCTAATTAAATCATGCAAAGCATATCGTGAACTCAGAACCTATATTTATGAACTTAAAACCAGATGTGTCAAAATTAATTATAATTATAATACCTGACATGAATTTATTTTAAAGAAAACAAAAAATGGAAGAAGACTATGATGGCTCAGATGAAGAGCTAGCACCTATGGTGGATGGATTAAGCGGAACACTTTGTATTATTATCTTAGTATCAATGGTATTTATTTTCAGTGGTTTAAAAACTGCAAGCACGTATATTAATTATGGGGAGTTGAAGTTTGAACATGTAGAGATCGATATATCAAACCGAGTTCTTTATTTCAAAGGCGGAATAAACCTTTCTGATGAAAAGATCGATTTATTAGCAAAAGAATTCAATGAGAATGATAAAAACAGCATCATTTTACATGGTTATATAGATAAAAACATCAAGAACCGTCAAGAAAAAAACACCTATAACTTACTTTATGTAGCATCAATCATTAAAAATCTTGGTCGCAATAAAAAAGTCATTCTAAAAAAAGGAACGAATGAAATTTGCCCAGGATGGAATTCATGTATCTATTGGGAATACAAATAAATGTACTATATCGGACTATTTCTTTACCTTATTACCTTTCTTGCATGCTGGCTAATCACTGGAATAAAAGACATGATACAGCAATGTATCCTACTTGCTCCTGAAATAAGCTATACCATGATTGGTATTTATATTTATCCATTGGCTATTTTCTTATGCCACAAGATCCTTAAAAAGAAATCACAAAAAAATTATATTTTTCTCACTAATCAAACAAAATTATCAGCCTCGGTAACCGTATCCTTAGGTTTAGTCGGAACATTTATTGGTTTAACTGGAATGATAACGGCAATATCGGCATCTCTTGCTGGAGAAGGTGATGTAGCAGAAAAAATGAATGCGATGATTTCATCAATTTCCATGGCTTTAGACTCTATGTCATTTGCCTTTTTGACCTCTATTTTAGGTGTCTCAATTTCTGTTTTACTGTTAGTTAGCTTAAATTTCTTCCAATTCTTTTACATTAAAGATCAAAGCAAAAATTCACAGCCTAATTTTGAAGAACTCAATGATATTCATAAAACCCTGTTTGCTCTGCAAGCCGTAAATGTAGGCATTGCCCAAAAGTTCGTATCAGTCTCAGAAGATAACCAATTAGCGACAGAAATTTCTAATACACTCAAAGAACTAACAAAAATAACAACAGCGAACTTACAAACATTGGTTACGATGAAAGATGCACAAAATGATTGGTATATAAAATATGACATGCATTTATTAGAAGAGAAAAAAAGCAGACTGTTGAATAATGAAAAAATAGAGAAAGAAATTTTAGAAGTAAAAAATTCTATTCAATGGATAAAATCCAAAGCCTTAGAAAGCAAGAAAAAATTAATATCATTATTATCAGTGGAATAGTTACATGCGTATATCTTATATTGTCTTAGGCTTATCACTTGGATTGATTTTAATCAACACCTGTTTAGCGAATAAAAAAGAAGATGGTTTCGAATCATTTATGAATCGAGTACTAGATAATTCTAATCCTATTAAAATAAAAATGTTAGAACTAGAATCTGAAGGGTATAAAGCAAAGCAGACCGATTACTTTTATTTACCTAAAGTGAGTGCGACAAGCAAGTTGAAACATGGCGATGCTAATGTAAACAGTAGCTTGACGGCAACATCTCTTATTTATGATAGTGCGTTAAATCATCGATTTAATGAAAAAGAGCTGAAACTAAAAGTTTCACAATTGAATTTAAATAAAGAGAAAGACGATTTATATGCATCGATTACAAATAATCTTCTTAGCATTCATTTTCTTAACGAATTAACTAAAAAAACGGCTAATTTAAACAAAAACTCAAAAGAAATTTTTGATTTAATTGATCGTCGTTACAAAAATGGTGTTGCTAAATCCAGTGACTTAGAGCAAGCAATGCTACTAATGCAACGCATAGATATTGAGCAAAAAAATATTGAAAAAGAGATAATGCAATATAAATCCAATATTGAACTCATTTCCGGATTAGATTATCCAGTCAATGGCGTTAGCTTACCCAAAAATTTTATTAAAAATATACATAACATTAAAATTCAAAATGACCAAAGTATTCAAAATAACATTGAATATAATATATTGAAAATACAAGCAAATATAATCAAGGAAAACGCTCAACAGCAAGATCCTTTTTTTAATGTGAATTTAATAGCTGAAGAACGATATTTAAATCAAAGTAGAAACCATAGCGAATCATATGTCGGCGTCGAGCTAAAGTTAAATATTTTTGATATTGATAAAAAATTGAATGAGTTATCCCAATTGAAACTCTATGAGGCCGCAAAGGGGAAAGTCGATTATAAACACAGTGAAATGACAGCCAAAGTCAAAAATTTAAACATCATTGCGACGTCGAATGAAATTGAGATAAATAACTTAAAAAATCAGAGAGATACATTATCTTCTATGATAAAAAGTCAAGAACGTGAGTATGATATCTCTCAATCTTCATTCTATGAAATGGTTAACACTTTATTTGACATGTTGACCATTGAAAGAAGAATCACTGAATCAATGATCGCTGATATGAAAAATAAAATGGAATACATCCAATTAACAGGGAAGCTCGCTGAAATTGAAAATCCATCTTAACTATCTGAAAAAAATTCCTAAAAAGATAAAAATTGTCTTTGCCCTTACCATCATTTTTTGGGGATATATTTTTCTTGCTGAAATTGATGTTTCATCCCCAGGTGATGGCGTCATTTCAGGCTTATCTAACAAGCTAGAGATAATCAGTCCAGCATCAGGATTTATCAACCAATTTAAGATTAAAACCGGTGACCATATAGAAAAAAATCAAATTCTATTTTCTTATACAAACTTAGATGTTTTTCATCAAGAAAAAACGCTGTCTAACTTAGTCAATTTTGCTAATGAACGCATTGATGATTTAGAGGAGAACAAAAAGTTATTAAATGGGCTTATTAATGGTCTAATCAATAATGAAGATGAATTTCAGTCTACGGCAAAAAATGACAGAAGCAAGACCCTCAGCGCGTATAAAGAGTTATCTGAGCATATGCTTTTAATCATGGAAACCAATAACTTACAAGCACAATATTTAGCGCAGAACAAAGAGCTTACTGAGCTTCAAAATCAAATAAAAATTCTAAAAAGAAAGGAGGTGCTTTTAAATAATGCGAGAGCACCCGAGCTTGAAAAATTGAATAACAATACGGAAGTTAGCCGGACATTAGCACTGATCAATTCAGGTGAATTAACCGCTCAAAAATTAATACGTGAAATTTCTTTATTGGAAAAAAAGCACAAAACACGATTAATTAGTGAAATACAAGAAAATGAAGAGCAACTCAATCGCTTGAAAAAAGAAAAATTAGAAAATAGTGGTCAAATTGAATTACTAAGAAATAAAATCAGGGCAAACAGTGTTGTTTCACCCACTGATGGCATTATTCTGAGTATAGAAAAAGAGTTAGAACAAGGTTCATACGTTGAAGCTTCTAACCTAGTTATGGTCATAAAAAAACAACAAGATACGCGGGTTATCGACGCTAAAGTATATGCAAAATATCGCCCTTTTATTGCGGTTGAATTACCGGTAAAAATTGTCGTTAACTCTCCTGGATTTAAAAAAATAATTCATGGGAAAGTGTCAAAAATTAGTGCCGACTCATTTTCTGATAAAGATAGAATGACTCAAGAGCGCTTTTATTCTGTACAAATCACGCCAAATCAAGATTCGGTCATTGAACCGGAACATGATGGGTTACCCGTAATGATATATATTTCTAGTAAGAAAATTTCAGTATTAAATTATCTAACGGCACTCATTGGCGATAATATTTCATTTAACGTTTGGTAACGATATGTTAGGTTTTGTCTCCGCGCTTTCCGCGTCAGTTTCCGTCATGATTTTATTAATGGCTGTTCTTTTAGCGAATGTCATGTCTAGTGCTATGGATATGGAAGAAAATAAACATAAAGCAAAAATATTGGGCATTGAAGATAATGGTGGTGAAATAAAAGATAAAAATAAAAATAAAAACATTCACAACACAATGAAATCATTAACTTTCAATTACGAAATACTCAATACGATTGATTATAATAAAATTAAAAGCATTGAAATTTATTGTAGCTATGGGAATAACCTAACACTTGATACTGCACTAACTTATACGGTTTACAATACTGTTTATCTAAAAAAGAACATTCCTCAAGTAAGCATAAAGGCACTCAAGCCCGCTGAAGATAAGAATGGATTAAACAGTTGTTTCCTCAAGGGAAAAGAGAAAGAAAGTGAAAAAAAATAATCTAAACAATATCATTTTTATATACTTCAATGAACTTGGAGAAAAAATAAATTTAAAAAATAAACCTTATGAGCAATCCAATATTCTAAAGAATATTAACAACTTTATTGATAATGATTTTTTTACTTATCAGTATTCATCCATTATTTACTCAAAAAATGAAAATTTACCTCAGCTTTTCATCATGGAGCTAAAAGATAGCGAGTACATTCTCATTAAGAATCAGGTTGGAATACTCTCTAACCTAACCAACAATGTCATTGTCACGAAAGAATTACTTGAAAGTAAAAACTTATTTTTCTTTCGCAGTATACCAAAAGATTTAGCTGAAGATTCAATGTTTAACTCATTAGTTAAGCTCACACCAAAATCTGCCCTATTTTCTTTGCCTTTAATTTTATTCGCTTTACTACTCCCTTTATATTCAAACTTATTTAATTCTCGATTAGTTTATAGCGAATCCATTAGCTCATTATTATATATTAGCTTTATTTTTGTTTTTATTATTGGAATTGAGTTTTTCATTAAACATTTCATTCATGAACAAAATCTCCAAGAAATAAAAATTAATATTGGTATTTTCAACCGCTATTTTCTGGATTTGCTGCAGCGTTCTAATTGCAAAAGTGCTTCAATTAAAGTCAGAACAGCGGAATCTTCTATTCTACAAGTCTGGGAGCTTAAGCCACAAATTATCTATGATATTGGATTAACGATTTTATTTTCATTATGCATTATCAGTATGCTGGGTTTTTATTCTATTTTGTTATTTTTATATTATGCTGCCCTTGCGTTTATCTGTGTGCAGGTTCGCTTCCGCTCTTATCAAAACATGTTGCGAACCAATAGCATTAACTATGAAAAATCAGCTCTGTACTACTCATTAGAGCAAAAAAAGCAGGAGCTTCGCTTCCTTGATGAAAATAATTTTCATCAATATGTCGATACCAAGAACCATGAAGATGAGAACGTTAAATTAAAATTAAATGATGCGAATCATCATTGGGCAGAGATCATCAGAACCAATTCATTTCTGTCTATGATGGTCATGTATATCACTTGCTACCTAGCCGTAGGAAATGGAATGCTCAGCTTGGCGTCCATTATCGCCGTTTTAATTATCAATGGACGACTTTCAGCAGCCATCACAGGCGCAATTAACCGCAGTTTTGTTGTTAAAACACATTTATTTCACATCAGATCCAGTATTAATCAACTCATCAATAACCTAACACCTAGGTTTAAAGAAAATGGTTTGAAAATCAGTAAGTCACATATTTTTCAAACAACAAATTTAACACTCAATATTGATGAAAAAAAACGAGTTGATAATCTCAACATGACAGTTAAAGCAGGGGAGTTTATTGGTATTACTGGTATATCGGGGTCCGGGAAAACATCTCTGATAAACGTGCTTTGTGGTATTTCTCAAAATTACTCTGGCGATATCTCGATTAACAATATTAAATTGAATGAAATTTCCGGACCCTATTTTCAACAAAAAATCGCATACTACTCGGGTGTTGCTGCCTATTTTAATGGTTCCTTGAGAGATAATTTTAATCTTAATGGAATTTTCGATGATGCAACTATGGCTCGCCTCATTATGCTTTGCTGCCCCCAATTAAAAATCAGCCAAGAAACCCTAGAAGATATACTTATCGCAGATCTTCCTATTTCTACAGGGGAAAAACAGAAACTCATGTTAGTGAGTTCCTTATTCAAGCAACCAGAGATCATATTTTTAGATGAAGCTACGGCTTTTATGGCATCAAAAGATGCACTCAACTTTATGCATCTCATTAGAAAAGAACTTAAGTTAGAAGACTCAATTATTTTCTGTGCAACCCATGATTTAGGTCTCTCTTCACTGTTTACTCAGCATATTTCCTTAACGACTCAAGCCTCTCAGGCTCATAGAACATCGGTACCCTCAAGTAAAATTAACGACGTCATTTTGCCTAAAATATCATTAAATAAAACAGTGTTATAACGTAAAAAAGCCCACTTCAGAATTTGAAGTGGGCTTTCCATCTTGTCTACCCAAAAGAGTCTTACAAGAACGTGAAGAAAATCATTCCAACAACGGCCCCTGTGGTACCCAGAATAGTTTCCATCAGAGTCCACGTTTTCAAGGTTTGTGCTTCAGTCGCTCCCGTAAATTTACCGAATAACCAGAAACCAGAGTCGTTCACATGGCTCAGGATTAATGAACCACCTGAGATACAAATTGCTAGTGCAGCAAGTTGAGCACCGGAATAACCTAACTCACCGATAACCGGTAATACCAAACCTACGGTCGTTAAACACGCGACTGTCGCAGAACCTTGGATAACACGCACGGCACCCGCTAACACGAAACACGCAACAGCAATAGGTAAGCCTGCACCAATCAGTGAATCACCGAGAGCTGGACCCACACCAGAATCCACCAGCACTTGTTTAAATACGCCACCAGCACCTGTGACTAACAGAATGATACCTGCAGGTTGAATTGCCGCAGAACACACTGCCATCACACGCTCTTTGTCCATACCGTAACGGAAACCCAGACCATAGATTGCCAATAAGCACGCCAGTAATAAGGCAGTAAATGGGTGACCAATAAACTCTAACCAGTTTTCTAAGTTAGATCCTTTTTCAACAAAGTGCGTACCAATCGTTTTTAATCCAACCAGTAACAGTGGGAACAACACGAGGCTTAAGCTGAATCCAAAGCTTGGCATTTTACCGTCAACTGCTTTTGGCGCTTGGTAATCAGCAGGAATATCAATGTGAACAAACTTGCTAATAAAACTTCCGAACAGTGGACCGGCTAAAATCATGCTAGGGATAGCAGCACATAAACCGATTAAGATCATCCAACCGTAATCCGCCCCCATTTGCGAAGCCACCAGCATAGGAGTAGGTCCCGGTAACAAGAAGGCGGCCGCAGCGGCAACCCCTGCAAACAGAGGAATGGCTAAGCGCACAACGTTATGGCCTGTGCGGTTTGCGACGGCAAATACCACACCGATTAATAAAACGATCGCAACATCAAAAAATAGCGGTAATGCACAAATTAATCCGGCAATCCCAACAGCATAGTGCGCGCGTTTTTCACCGAATAAATCCAGCAGCTTATGAGCAACTTGGTCTAATGCCCCAGTTTCATGCAGAATTTTTCCGAACATAGCGCCCAGAGCAACCACTATTGCGAGAAATCCAAGCGTTCCTGCCATTCCTTTTTGCATGGTTGCGGTAATATCTTGAACTGGCATTCCAGAGAATAACCCTGCGCCAATCGAGACAATCATCAAAGCAACAAATGCATGTAAACGCGCGTACATGACTAAAAATAGCAATAACACCACCGAGCCAACGGCAGTCAGTACCAATGTTAAGGTACTTAATGTTTCTACAGGTGCGTTCATGCTTTATCTCCCGTCATAATTTGACGAATAGTGGCACAGGTATTATCGATAACCACATCGAGGGCAGGACGAATATCGACAGCATAAGCATCAGTTTCTTGCGCGTCAGGTTCTTGTAACGTTTCAAATTGTGATTTCAACATTTCAGGTTTAAAGAAATGACCACGACGTGCTTTTAAACGTTCTTCAATAACGACTGCATCTCCTTTTAGATAAATAAAATATAGATTTTTATTATCTTGGCGCAGAATATCGCGATAACTTTTTTTCAATGCTGAGCAAACAACTAACGAGACTTGATTCGTTCTTTGCATTGCAAAAATAGCACTGTTAAGAGCTTCTAACCAAGGACGACGGTCATCATCATTCAAAGCCTGTCCTGATGCCATTTTCATGATATTGGATTTCGGGTGCAAAAAGTCCCCGTCTAAAAAAGCCGCGTTTAACTGCTGAGCAACGCCACTCGCTACTGCTGATTTGCCGCTACCCGATACCCCCATTAAGACAAATGAGTAGTTTTGATTTTGGGTATCACTCATAGGAAACTCCTCGGGTGTTGAAAAAAAGGTGACTTAATTCTAGATTTTAAATTTAATTTAGGCTCCCAGCCTTGGGTTACCAAGTATGTTACCGGTAACAGGTTACGGGTAACATTATTGCCAGTGGATATTTATTTAGCAATTAGATAGGCGAAGAAAACGACGGAACTGTGATGATAATCGCAATAATATTTTGCTGACTCGATGCAACCTTACTAGATACTTTCACCAGTTAGTAACTTAAAACCAACATCGAATTTTTTCTGCGGTAATTTCTCTCCACGCATTCTGGATAACAACACTTCCGCAGCCTTGCGCCCCATCAGCTCTCGGGGTGTTAAAATACTCGCCAGTTTAGGGGTCATCACCTGCCCCACATCATGTCCGTGGAAACCCGATATTGCTAAATCGGTAGGAACGTTGATCCCTAAACGCTGGCATTCAAAAATGGCACCGATCGCTAAGTCATCATTGGTACAGAATAAGCCATCCGCATCAGGATATTTCACGCGGCACTCTTGAAGCAATTGTGCACCAAGGGAATATGAGGAGCTTTCTTGGGTCATCAAATTACGCGGGGTAAGCTTGGCATCAAGCATCGCTTTTTCATAGCCTTGCAAACGGATAATTGTTCGCTCATCCTGCCGAGCGCCTAAATAAACGACTTTACGGCAACCGCGTGCAATCATTGCTTCGGTCATTTGACGAGAAGCTTCAAAGTTGTCGATTCCCACCGCAATATCAAAACAAGGCGAAATACTGTCCATGATTTCAACAACGGGGATACCTGCTGTTTTTAGCATGCGTTGAGTACGGGCAGTATGAGTACGTTCGGCAAGAATAACGCCGTCAATATTATAAGAAAGTAGAGATGTTAAACGCTCTTCCTCTTTTTCCGCCCGATAGCCATAGTGCGCCAACATGGTTTGATAACCATAGCGATCCGTCACAGTTTCAATACCGCGAATCACTTCAGCAAAAACTTGGTTAGTTAAAGATGGAAGTAGGACACCAATGGCATGGCTTGTGGCGTTCGATAAAATGTCTGGTGCTTTATTTGGAATATAGCCTAACTCCTCAACTGCATTCGCAATTTTCCCACGCAACGACTCTGAAACTTGCTCAGGATTACGTAGAAAGCGACTCACCGTCATTTTCGTGATACCGACGCGGTCGGCTACATCTTGCAAAGAGGGTCTTTTATTCTTCATATATCCCATATATCTATAATACGCCTTTATATTTCATTATGTTCTGCGATCTGCCTATGGATAGCAATCCTTGTTATTGCTTTAAATCACAGAAACGTCGACTTTTCAGCCGTATCGCATTTTTACTGTTGACTCTCTTGCCTGACTTCGCTAATTTTCGCGCTATATAAATATAAGTATAACGATACTAATTATGGCAATGAATAGACGACATTTTCTCCAATCCTGCGCGGTCCTCACGGCATTCTATAGTTTACCTGCATTTAGCCGTAGCCCTGTCGCAGAGGCATTATTTGGTCATTTACCTTCCCATGAAAATATTCAAAAAGTGATCACGGCGGGACCGCCCGCAGATTTACTGATGTTTGCCCTTGCCCCTGAAAAAATGGTGGGTTTCGCCTCGATTTCGCTAAAAAAAGGCAATAGCGATTTGTTTGCTCCCCAATGGATGAACTTACCCGTTTATGGACGCCTTGCTGGGCGGGGTAGCACATTGTCCCTTGAGCAGTTATTGGCTTTTCATCCTAATTTGATCCTCGATACAGGCAATCTGGATGATACTTACCGTTCTCAAGCAGAAAAAGTCGCCAAACAAACGGGGATCCCTTATCTACTGATGGATGGCAAGCTTCTTGATGCGCCACAACAACTGCGCCAACTCGGTCGCCTATTGAATGTAAATCAACAGGCTGAAAAACTGAGTATGATCGCAGAACGCTATCTTAGCAATGCGCAACAATTTGCACTGACCCAACAACAAAACCCCCGCAGTTTTTACCTCGCAAGAGGTGCGAAAGGATTACAAACAGGTACAAAGGGCTCGATTCATACCGAAGCGATTGAAATGTTGGGTTTTCGTAATGTCGTGGATATCGAAGGATTCTACGGTTTAACCGATGTTTCCATGGAACAACTGTACCAATGGGAGCCTGACATTATCATTACCCAATATGATGAAGCCGTTGAACTCCTTACTCATTCCCCTCTGTGGGCAGGGCTCAGTGCCATAAAATCAAACAACCTATTGGTATTCACTGGCATGCCATTTGGTTGGTTAGACGGACCACCGGGCATCAATCGTTTACTGGGTATGAGACGCTTACAGAGCCACTTCGACAATGCCGTTGAAGAAACCATGGCTCACGACCTCAGGCAATTTTTTGAGCTGTTTTATCATTCATCATTAACCTCACCACAGGTTGATTTGCTGATGGAAATGTCATGACTACGGGCTGGCTGAACACGAAAACTAAGCCTTTGCTGCTGCTGGTCATTTTACTGCTCTGTGCGTTGATAGCATTAACCAATGGTAAATACTCACTAACCTTGGAAGAACTGTATCGCCTATTCATTCAATCACCGGTGGATAACCCACGCAGTAGCACTGTATTTTGGCAAATTCGATTTCCTCGTGTCTTCGCAGCAATCATTATTGGTGGAGGACTTGCGATTGCAGGCGCAGCATATCAAGGCATGTTTCGTAACCCACTCGTGTCTCCTGATATTCTAGGGGTCTCAGCGGGTGCCGGTGTTGGCGCGGTTTTGGGAATTTTTTTAGGGCAATCCCTCGTTTCTATTCAGCTGTTCGCTTTCATAGGTGGGCTCATCACGGTAGCCGTGGTGTATCTGATTGCCCGTCTAGCGCGCCAGCATGACCCTATCTTGTCTCTGGTACTGGTTGGCGTCGCGATCAGCGCTATGTGTGGCTCAGCGATTTCATTAATGAAAATTTTAGCTGATCCCTACACTCAACTCCCGTCTATTACATTCTGGTTATTAGGTGGGTTATCCTCCATTACTCAACAAGATTTATGGTCCGTGCTTCCTGTCATGATGGTGGGTTTTATTCCCTTATTGATGCTGCGCTGGCGTATGAATTTGCTCAGTTTGTCCGACGAAGAAGCCAAAAGTTTAGGGGTCAACGTCACCTTAAATCGAACCATTTTAATTATCAGCGCAACACTGATCACGGCCAGTACCGTGTCAATTGCAGGGATTATTGGATGGGTAGGACTAATAGTGCCTCATATTACTCGAATGATAGTGGGTGCTAACTTTCGCTATCAACTTCCTGCGGCAATGGCGATCGGAGCGATATTACTCCTCATCACCGATACCCTCGCACGAACGATAGCAGCCATTGAGCTACCTTTGGGTATTTTAACCTCGGCGGTAGGCGCGCCATTTTTCTTAGCCATTTTGCTGCAAACAAGGCGAGTAAAATGAGTATGTTAACCCTAAATAATGTCGCGATTGGTTATCATCGCCAAGCCATCATCGAAGGTATCAATCTGCATTTACCTGAAGGGGAAATGACCTGCCTGCTTGGGGCGAATGGTTGTGGTAAAACCACCCTAATAAAAACATTATTAGGGCTGCTTCCTGCGATTCATGGAGATGTTCACTTACAAGGCAAATCTATCAGCCTGTTAAAACCACGGGATATAGCGAAAGTGATTGCTTACGTACCACAAGCACACGATACGCCATTTACATTTTCTGTTGTCGATATGGTCATGATGGGGCTTACACCGCATTTGTCCTTATTCTCAGTCCCGAGCGAGAAAGAGCAAACCGATGCTCTCGAGCAATTACAAAAATTGGGTATCGCCCACCTTGCCACTCGCTTGTACAGCACGCTCAGTGGCGGAGAAAAACAGCTCGTGCTCATTGCCAGAGCCTTAATCCAAAAACCGCAGTTATTGATTATGGATGAACCCGCCGCTAGTCTCGATTTTGGTAACCAAATCCGCTTGTTACAGCATGTCCAAGGGTTGAAGCAGCATGGCATCACCGTATTGATGTCCACCCACCATCCCCAGCATGCGGCTGCCATTGCCGACCATGTCATTTTGTTAGATAAGCACCATCAAGCGCGGCAAGGCTCTACTCAAAGTATGTTAACGCTCACTAACTTGGCAGAACTCTATAATATTGATGCGCCGAGCATTACGGCTCATTTTCAGCTTCCACACAATTTTACTTGTTAAGGTCAGGGATTATGCTTATTCACCAACTCGATTTTGCACAGATGTACCAGCAGCACATGCAACAGGCTCAACGTTCACGTAAAGAACCTGAACATTGGGATAAAAAAGCCCAACAAATGGCACAAAACTGTGCCAACCCGAATGATCCATACTTAATTCGCTTTCGCCAATTAATGGATTTTACGGGCGCCAATACATTGCTGGATGTCGGGTGTGGACCGGGTTCCATTAGCCTATATCTCGCAAACCAATTTCAATCCGTTACAGGTATCGATTACAGTTCCGGCATGCTAGAGATGGCGAATATCCGAGCCAAAGAAATGAACATCACCAATGCCCAATTTAAACCACTAGCATGGGAGGATAGCTGGGACGAATTACCAAAAGCCGATATCTCCGTCGCATCCCGTTCTACCCTTGTAGATGATTTAAAAGCGGCGCTCTTAAAGCTGAATCGCCAGACTAACTTACGCGTCTATACCACTCATACCGTAAACCCAACCTTTATAGATGAAAAAATTATCCGTGAAATTGGGCGTGAGGTTGTTAGCCTGCCAACGTATATCTATGCGGTCAATATCCTTCATCAAATGGGAATTCATGCTCGTGTCGACTTTATTAACAGTCATAACGCTGGCGGATTTGACAGCGCAGAAGCATTCATTGATAGCATAAACTGGTCACTCAAAGATCTCACTGCCGAAGAAAAAGAAAAACTGCACGCCTATTACAATAAACAAACCGCAGAGGGCAAAACACTGCCATTCCCATCCCGAAGCTGGGCAATGGTGTCATGGGATGTCGTGGATGAAGCGGACCTCACATTATGATCTATATACCTGATGCCCTTATTGACCAGCTGCTCCTCGATGATATTCAGTACGGGGATTTAACCAGCCGTGCTCTCGGACTTGATCATCAGCAAGGTTCCATGACATTCACCTCCAAATTAGGAGGCTGTATCAGTGGATTGGCTATCGCTCAACGCATGCTAAGTAAATTAGGCATTACCAGCGAATGTCACTGTCGTGATGGAGATATCGTGAAGCCACAAAGCTGCGTAATAAGCGCCTCAGGCTCAGTAGAGGCATTGCATCAAGGCTGGAAAGCTGTACAGAATGTGTTGGAATGGTGTGGCGGTGTCAGTCACTACACCTACCAGATGGTTACCCTATTAAAAAAATATCAGCCCAATGGGCAACTGGCTTGCACGCGGAAAACTATTCCCAATACGAAGCCACTCGCTCTGACGGCCATTCTTGCTGGTGGCGGGATCATCCATCGTGCAGGAAGCGCTGAAACTGTTTTACTGTTCACCAACCATCGCAATTGCTTAGCTGATCCTCATGATTGGCAAGCTCATATTCATACACTGCGAACCGCTGCACCTGAAAAACAGATTATCGTCGAAGCCGATGACTATGACCAAGCCTTACTCGCCATTGATGCCAAAGCCGATATTGTGCAGCTTGATAAGCTACCGGTAGAACAGATACAGCAATTACAGCGCAAAGTGGTTGATACCCAATCCCATAGCCGCTTATCCATTGCCGGAGGCGTTAACCTACAAACTATCGAGCGTTTTGCCCAAACAGGTGTCCCTTTATTAGTCACCTCAGCGCCCTACTACGCAAACCCGAGAGATATCAAAGTACAGATATTTAAATCTTAAACGTACTGAATAACAGACTTAAAACCTTGTCCTGCGGTTAGCCGCGGGATGCTGTTTTATGGCAAATGCGACGCCTATCGCTATATATATTTATATATATCGAAATTCATCGCAATAAAAACTAACTGGAAACCAATAATGAAAATAAAACAAATTACCTATTTAATAGGAATGGCATTATTCGCAGCACACGGGCAAGCAGCAGTAAACAACACCGAAAGTGCACCTAAAAAATCGCAAACTGAAACCAGCCATGACGTTATGTCAGTGTGGAGTACCCCACTTGCCGCAGATGCTAATGTGATCACTGAATCACAAATGAAGCAGCTTAATAAAACTAACGTCGCACAAGCACTCAGTACGCTCCCTGGTGTAGCCATTCAAAAATCCGGTAACCGTAATGAAACCCAAGTGAATGTACGCGGTTTTGACAGCCGCCAAGTCCCCGTTTTCTTCGATGGTATTCCAACCTATGTGCCTTATGATGGTACGCTCGATCTTGGGCGCTTTATGACCAGCGAACTCGCCAGTGTAGAACTCTCTACTGGCTATACATCCCTACTGCAAGGTCCTAACTTAATGGGCGGCGCAATCAACTTAACGACCGCAACTCCGAAAAAGCCGTTTGAAGCTAACTTAAGCTTTAATCAAGGTTTTGCTCGAGGTGCGGACAATGCTCATAACGTCAGTGCTCGTCTTGGTGCTCGTAATGACTTAGGCTTTATTCAAGTTAGTGGTAGTCAATATAAGCAACGCTTTATGGGGTTACCAAGTTCTGATGATAATAACCCTTATGCCGGTACTCATGGGCGCCGTACTAACTCGGCTACTGATGATAAGCGTTTAATGCTGAAAATGGGTTGGACACCACGCGAAGCCGATGAGTATGTCGTCACTTACATTAAACAAGATGGCGACAAAAATAGCGCGCCAAATGCCAACTCAGATAAACAACAAATCTGGCAATGGCCAGCCTATGATAAAGAGAGCATCTACTTTAATGGCACCACACAGGTCACCGATAATATTGCACTACAAAGCCGTATTTACCACGACTCATTCAAAAATACACTGCACCAATATAAATCCGTAAAAGATTATCAAAAAGGCAATTACAACTATAGCCGCTATGATGACTACAGCAATGGTGCCGATTTACGCGCTGACTTTACTGTACGCGAATTAGATATGCTGTCATTTGCCGCTCACTGGAAAGAAGATGTTCACCGCTCTCGTAGCAATAAAACCAATCCTTTTGACCGTTATAAAGACCAAACTTGGTCAGTTTCTACCGAATATCAATGGGTTGCTACGGATAAGCTCGATATTATCGGTGGTATTGGTTATGACTGGCGTGATAGTGATGATGGTAAGCGCTACATCTACAACAAAAAAACAGGGGCAATGGAAGGTGTTCAGCACTATGACAATAATAACCAGCATGCCTTTAATTGGGAAATGATGGCGCGTTACCATCTCGAAAATGAAGATACCGTTCAGTTCTCCATATCAGAACGAAGTCGTTTCCCGACACAAAAAGAACGCTACACCGAAAACAAAATGAAGAATGACGATTCATTCCTCATTAACCCACATTTGGATGCAGAGCGCGCACTCACCTTTGATTTAACCTATAAAGGGCATTTCACTCCTGTGTGGAGCTACACGGCGAGTACCTACTATAACCACGTTTCGGATGCCATTATGGCGCACCATGTGGGCGAGAATAAAAAAGGCGGCACACTGCTGCAAAACCGTAACAGCGGTAAAGTGAATTATGTCGGCGCAGATATAGGCACTACTGGGCAAATTACGGATTGGATGGAGGCGGGCATAAACTACAGTTACATCCATGCTGATCCTCAGCATTACAGCGTCCGCCATGTGGCTGAATTGCCAACCCATAAAGCCTTTGCATGGGTAAAATTTACACCTTATCAACCAATGAGCATCACCATTACAGAAGAAGCTAGAAGCTGGGCATTCAACTATGTAGATAGTGAAGACAAAGTGCGCGGGTTTGCCAAAACAGATCTGCGCGTAGACTATGACTTAGGGCATGGGCTCTCAGTGAATAGCTCAATCAACAATCTGTTCGACAAATCCTATGAATATACCGATGGCTATATAGAGGAAGGTCGTAACTATTGGTTAGGAATTGAATACAAATACTAGTACTTAATTATATAAGGCAAGAATTTACTTTCTTGCCTTATAATCAAAAAAATAAATTGTTTTATTCATTAAACTAATTTATAAATAAAATTAAGCGAAATCACTTAGGATTATTCTTATAAATTACCCTGCCTAACTTTCTAAAAAATTTAGTTTTATCTGTCGATGTAACACAAAAAATGAATTTATTTATAATAATAATCTAGGATTATTGTTTAATTTAGTTAATAGCTCCATCTTCATATTCAAATCAATATTTTTGCTAATTTATTGCAAAAAAGCTCATCACCGAATACTTGAAGTTATTCAAATCCCTATTTAGACTATACTCATAATTAAATTAATAAAATCTATAAATCCCCAATATAAATTTCACTTAAATTACATTAAGCTAATAATTAATGAGTGGCTTAGCTATTGAATTATTTGAATTTCAGAGAGCTGATGGTAACTATGATTGAAAAACATGATTATACAATCGATAACAAATTTATTTTTGAGCAAAGAACAAGCCGTATTTTTCTAAAAGATGATCCAGATCAACATATTGAATTATCTAAACCCGCTGCTCGTTTATTTGGTGAAATCCTTTTATTAAATCTAAAAAAAGGAATTGCAACTCGTGATGAACTTCTTACAAATGTTTGGGAAGAATATGGTCTTGTTGGCTCTAATAATAATTTAAATACTTATATCAGTGAAATCAGAAAAAAGCTTGAGCTGGTTGGTATTGATCCAAAAATAATTGTAACAGTTCCCAAAAAAGGATTTAGAATTGATAGCCACCTTTCCAGTATTGCAATGGATAATGACAATAAGCTAATTGTATCTAATGAAATTATCACCTCTGATAATTATCAGATTACAGAAATGCTCACTACACCATCTAAGAAATTATTAGCCCATCAACCCGATGAAGCTATAGATATTCCTATTTCTGATAATATTCATGGAACAATGTCATTTCAAACTCCATTCAGTAATATTACTAATGATTTAAATATAAAACCTATTGATTCTTTAGAAGAGAATACTGTAAAAAACAGTCATAAAAAGAAAAAAATATTATTTTTTATGATATTACCACTAGTAGTGATATCATTATTTTATTTATTTATCAATAAGTTAACCAACCAAGGAGCAGTTAAAAATAGTTATACAACTTTCGGAGTTCGAGATAGCTGTGTATTTCAATCACCTATAAACCTGAATGAACAAGCTATTAAAACTAATCTAGAGTTTATTAATAAAAAGCTAGATAAATATAATATCTCTTGTGATGAGCCCAAAAGAATTATTGTTCTATCTGACGTAAATGCATCTTATTCATTTGATAAGAATGCAGCAATAAGTATCTGCAAAGAAAAAAATAATCATTTTGACTGTGTTTCTATTAACGATCAGAGAATTTAAATGAAAAAGTATCTTATTACTGCGGCTTTAGCTGCAGTTATTGCCCCTATCTCATATTTAACATTCGAAAAAGAGAAAGAAGATATAAAACTTTGCCATTCTGAAATAGTATGGATAAAAGAAAATAGTACTCCTGAAGGTATTATTCTCAAATCTAAAATGTCTCTACAGATTTCAGACAATCATAATGGGAGAATGAATTTTTATGGTTATATAAAAAATCAAGAAACTATTTATCGACTAGATCGTGCTGTTTATTTCTCTTATACCCCTGTAGATAAAAAGGGTAATTATGCAGTGATAATGAATTCCTCATCTGTTACAAATTCTGATAACACCCCTAATGACGTATTTTCTAATTTTATACAATTAGAAAAAGATAAAATAAAATATTATGTAAATGTTAATAAAATGGAAGATAATATTTATATTTTAAAAGATGAAGCTTATTCCGCTTTTACTTGCTCTGCAGAGTAAGAATAGAATTAGACAATCAAAATACCTAATAAGTATTATATTGAATAACCACTATTTCTAATAAATAAAAAATAGAATAAAAAAAGCCTACCAACAATTACGTTTAAGTAGGCAAAACCGTCAACATGGGAAAATGACGAATACAAAATTCTTGTTTCTTTACATCATGGAATAGTCATAACCAGAGTCAACACACCACTAAAATTCCCTGGTGCAACCGTACCATTTGTTTTCAACACTGATTCCACAGTTACAAGTTCATTCGTGTTTGCTCTTGCATTGATAATAGTACCAAACCATGCAGGCTGATCGTTCAATGTCACTCGCGACATTAATTCGCCATTCGAACGTAAAGGCACATATTCCTGCAACATATTTGAAGACACTTTTACTCGCATGTTTTGGTTGCAAACAATAGAGAAGAACCCGCGTTGAGTATTCCCATTCAGATCACCTGCATTTAACGATCCATGGTCTAATTCGAGCCGGTTATTGGCAACATAGTTGAAATAACATTTACCTGCTGGTGGCGGTGCAATGCCACAAATTCCACCGGGTAACATTTTTGCTGAGCTACTGGTGCGGTTTGTGTCTAAAAAGATCCCAACACACTCATCTGCGGTAATAGAACCTGAGTGACGGGTTTCTCCTTTTTTAGGAAAACTCAGACCACATTGGTTTTGCGCAGCATCGATAATCGATGCCATCGTCGGGTAAGTCGCAAAATTTATAGCGCATTCCCAGTCCTTACGAGACCCAGCCCCCCCAATATTCGGTGCTTTATGTAGATGGTTAATCGTAAAATAACAATTTCGAGAACCTGCGGAGCCTAAAACAGCAACACACGGATTTGGTTCCGTAGGAGAATTCGCTTTCCAATAATCAAATTGGTAATAATAAGTGTGGCTACTACCTGAATTAACAATATCTTCAACATACGAAAAATAAGTCGATCCATAGCCAAGCGAACTTATAAAAAGCAACGGTATTAATAATAACCTTTGAATTCGTTTTCCCATTTCAGCTCTCTTTATATATTTAATAAAACCAAAATAAATCAAAGCAATACACTTTGATAATAAAATTATTCGTATTCAAATATAAATGTTGCAGTGGCGGAGATTTTACCCACCTTCACTTGCTTATTATTCACAACATCAGATGTTGCTTTAATAAATGAATTAAACTGTAATTCATTTTTCCCCGCTTTACTGATTGGCATTAGCGATGAAAATTGGTTAATTTTCATCGGAGTGCCATCCGATAGCTCGATAAAAATCCCTAAGCCTGGATTTAAATCACTGCCTGTCAACGCGAGAGAACCGGGTAACTGTAAGTTTTCAGTTCCTGAAAATTTCACTTTCATTTTTTGTGCAATCGTCAGATCACAATCAGACAGTACTAACGTGAATTGCTCATTGGGAAATTGAAATCCAGGCTCGTAGATGTCCAAAAGTCGGATATCCCCATAGTCGACTTCAACCTTTGAATTTTCAGGTAAGACTACGCAAGGAGAATTCACTAACGTCCCTTTAATTTTCATATTATTCTGTGCAGCCTGCACAGGATACGTTCCCATCGCAACAAGGTTTCCCAGTAAGACAAATAAAATTCCAAAACGTATTTTTTTATTCATTATTGGTACTCCACAAGCAAGGTTCCGTTTGCAATAAAGTCACCTGTTTTGAGTTCCTTATTGCCATCTCGGACCAATACCGCCCAAAGTACACCAGGGTTACTTGGGTTGATTAAATATTTTTTACCTAAATCTAATGTTTGATCGCCCAGCTGAAACTTAACAGCAAGGTTAGGAATTCCTGCATTTAATCCATTGATATCAAATGTACTTTTGGCGCCATTCAACATTAAATACATGGCCCAGTTATTCTTATTTTCTTCACATTGAATTTGGTAATTTACTTGCCTTTTTTGAGCATTACCTTGAATAGACTTAATGGAGACGTTACCAAAATCCACTTCAATATCTTTGCCGTTATCAATATGGCACGGTGGAGGGGTAACTAAATTACCTTTAATCAGAATGTCTGTTTCATTGTCTTTCGCCACTGAAGAGAAAGGGAAGATGATAAACAGTAAAAACATCCCAATGAGCTTATAAATGTCCCGCATGTTTATCACCCTTATTGATATTCGACTTTGAGTGTTGCGTTGGCGGTAAAGGCTTTCGCTGGGAGATCTGCACCACTTTTCTTCACTAATACCGCAAATAATTTAGTGGGTGATGCAAAATTAACCGTGCGCTTACTTTTTAATGGGAAATCACTGGTATCCGCTTTAAAAAGTACTCCAAGATTATCAACACTCGTTTTAAGCGCCCGTTGGTCAAACACCGCGGGCACGCCGTCAATATACATATTCAATTTTGGCTGAACACCGTCTTTGCAAGTAATCGTGTAGTCCATTGGCTGCTTATACACTTCACCTTCAACACGCGTAGTCATGACATCGCCAAAATCGACTTCTATGGCTTGTCCATTATTAATCTGGCAGGGCTTGGATAAGACGACACCTTTAATTTCCACATACAGGTAACCTGAGAATCCAAAGGTACCTGACGTATAAAGAGTCGATGATATCAATAATACCTTGGCTAAATTTTTAATAGACATCATAGCGGCAGACCTTATTTTCTAGGTACGACAGAACACTCAACCGCGCTGCAGTTAAATTTCAAGTCAATCGTACCGCCAAAATCGTTGAGATAAACTAAGGTTGGTGATGCCCCGATATCTCCTGTGTTTTTGCCTAAACCAGCTTCACCACGCGGTGGAACCATAATTGGCTCAAAATTACTAACGTCCGTATTGCCTTTTTTCAATTGAGTTATGGATAAGAAATAAGGGCTTGGATTTTTAACGATATATCCACTACCCTGCTTGACCAGTTTGATATCATTTTCCTGAGGAATTGAATCCATTCTTTCTTTAGTTGCAATTGCAGCAGGACGATAGAACAATTTAATTTTTGTCTGTAATGCAATTTGTAATACGTTGGCTTTTTCGCTACGAGGTGGAATTTCTCTCACGTTCAGGTAATAAACACTTTCCTGATCTTTAGGTAATTTAGCGATAGCCGGAACCGATTGAATTTTGATTTGGCTTTTTGTATCCGCTTCAAGTCGCTGCACTGGCGGAGTCACAATAAACGGTGAATTGACTTTTTCATCTTTATCGTTTTCTATCCATGCTTGTGCCAAATATGGGCTGGTTTTATGTTCATTACTTAAACCTACGCTCACCGACTTATCGCCCTCGTTATAAATGACACGAGTTCTATCAATTGCAATTGCCGCATAGGCTGACTGAGCGAGTAATGAGGCACTTAACACTGCTACCGCATTACGTTTATTTAATAAATTCATATTTTCACCGTTGACGTTAAAAATTTATTTATAATTATTTACATGGTAATAAAACATTATGTTCCATGTTGTTATCTAATTTTTCAGGCAATTGAATATGACATGAAGCATCATCACCCCATACCACATCAAGAGACTCTGATGGATTAACACCCGCTAAATAAACAAAACCTTTATCAGAAATAATTCCCACTTCTATTTTTTTCGCATTTTTGACTGAAGCCCCAAACGGTGGGTAGCCCCCATCAGCTAAGCTGATAATTCCCATTACTTTTTGCCCCGTAATGACATTAAACTTACGATATCCAATCGCACCTTCAGTCAACGTTGCATATTGTGTCGATTGCAATGCTTCGGCATTATCTGGCACATTTTTCAGATCGATATTTAAGTTATTACGGTTATAGTCCATCACACTCGTGATCACCGCTTTACCGTAGCGGTTAGTCCCGACGGGTGTAACACCATTTAAGATGGGTACATCCGCGACACCATTAGTATCGACTAATATTCTTGATCCGCCTTTAATTGAATTATTACGGTGTAATGCCCCGCCTTCGCCTGTCATGGTCATTCCGCCTTTTAACTGCATCGAGACGGTTGTTTGATTATCTTGAATATAAGTTCCGCTGAGGTTTAATTGGCTTCTATCACCATCATAACTATAGGTACCAGCTGTCGTTAACTTGTCTTTATCCCAGTTACCCGCAGAAACCGAGTAAGAAGAGCGATTATCAATTCGACTATAGTAGTTAACGTTATTGGTATTATTACCCCCTGCATACGAGCCGGAATAGCTAATACTTGATTCATTTTTATCCAATGGGATCATCAGATTTAAATAAATACCGTCATCATCGCTATCGCGTGATTTCGTTTTATATGCCGTCACACTCAGGCTGACATTTTTAATTTTGCCAATATCAAAATAGTTCGATAGCGTAAAGTTGTACTGGTTTGTAGACGCTCTATTCCAATAAGTTTGGTGTGAATAGTTCAAATACATATTCGCGTTGTAATCAGGGAATGCGGTACCAAAAATAATGGTATAAAGCTCTTTACCGCTATCGACCTTATCCCCTTTATAACGACGGTCAACAAATTGACTCATCGACATATAGTTTCTTTCAGAGAATCGATAACCCGCGAAGGTAATCTGACTATTAATTTCGTCGAATTGTTTTGAATACGTCAGGTTATAGGAATTCCCCGTCAACGTTTCATTGTCATCCAATCGACCCATTTGCGCGTGTGAAATATTGATGTTTCCAGATAACACACCAAATGGCGCAAAGTCACGTCCCAAACCAAATGCGACGTTTTGATATTCGGATGATGCCAACAAACCGCCATAAACAGTGGTGTTATTCGTCGCCCCCCAAGACAGCGACCCCATACTGAATGCAGGGCCTTGAGTGTTATGGTCATCTTTCGTTGGTTTACCCATCACAAATTGGTAAATCAACTGTCCCGGACGAGTTAACGTACCCAGTCGAGAAGTTTCAACACGGTAATTTGTTGTCGTGCCATCTTGTTCTTGGATAGACACGTCCAGTGTACCGCCACCGAATGAGTTCACATCTTGAATACGGAATGGACCAGGACTGACTTCTGTTTGATAAATAATACGACCATCCTGTTTAACTATGACTGTCGCATTCGTTTTTGCAACACCAGAAATTTCAGGAGCATAGCCTTGTAAACGAGGTGGTAGCATAGCTTCATTGGTTTCGAGAGTTACACCAATAAAACGAATACTATCAAACAGATTTGATGTTAAATATTGTTCACCTAATGTCAGGCGAGCACTCATCGAGCGAATGGCTCTATACGCATATAACTGGTTCCAAGACCATGATTTACTGCCTTTATTCAGCTCACCATTTTGTGTCTGCCAGTCAGCACGCAAACGCCATGCTCCGATGTTTGCCCCCATAGTCCCCGTGGCCGTCAGACCTGATTTCGTTCCTTTATCGCCGGTTTGTTTATTAACAACGCGTCCTGTCGCGTTATAGTCAATAAATGCGCCCATAATCCCGTCATCCCAACGTGATGGTGGGTCCCAATCAGGGTCTGAATACTCCATGTAGGCCTGAGGAATATTGAACTCTACAACGTTCTTCGCCAAATCCCCTTGAATTGTCATATCGGGAACAGAACGAATATCCAAACATTTTCCATCATCTAGCCATTTGACTTGGCTATCCCATTCCTTTTTTAATCCCAATAGCGCATAAATTTCAGGGGTAACACATGCCAATGAAATTTTATCGTCGTAATTAGGATTAAAAAATGTGATAGGTTGTTCCATAGAAACTTTAGCGCGGTTGACTTCAATCGCTAAAGAGTAGTCTCCAGGTGGGACATAATTGGCGTGAGAAAATTTACTGAAATCGACGTTTTCTTTACCGTCAGAATCAATGAAGTCGGTGTTAAAATCAACGGCTTCTTCAGAGAGTGCAACCATTGGCGTTAACATTAAAAGCATTAATTTTGTAATTAGATTTAGTTTCATGCTTTTCATTAACTGCGCACCTATAAAAACAAAGACAATGAAAATAGTTTGAAAAATATGGCGTATGACTACGCCATATTTATTCTCTATAGAAACTTACTGTTATTGGTAAACAATTTTGAAGTTAGCGACAGTGTCAAAACGACCTGTTGTTGCTTTCTTAGTTGGGTCTTCGTTACCTTTAACGTATGCAGCGAAGTGCAGAGTAGTTTCTGAACCGTCACCATTGTTTAACGCATAACCGTCACCAGTACCTGGGAATGCTTTACCAAATTCAACAACTTTGTCAGCACCGTTAGTGATTACGATACCTGCGTTTTGAACTTTACCGCCTAAGCCCAGTAAGTCACCAGTGAAGCCTTGGAAACCGTTTACTGTTGAACCAGTAAAGGTGATTTTTGCGTTTTTATAAGTTTCAGTTGAGCAGTTTTTCAGAACGATATCGAACGTTTTGCTATCTGAACGGAATTGGTTTGAAGTCAGTTCGTGCAATGCGATTTCGCCGAATTCAACTAATTGCTTCAGGTTGTCAGCGTCGATTGAACATGGAACATCATTGATGAAACCAGTAAAACGAATTTCACCTTGTGAACTTTCTACTGGGTCAGCAGCTAAAGCAGCACCAGAAACGCCAACACCTAAACCTAAAGCTAGAGTTAATGCTAATTTATTCAGTTTCATAAAAGTTTTCCTTTGAATGAGTAGGAACTGCTATTTCTCTTTCCTGTTTCTACGATGCAGAATTAAGTTTCTTTACTTAAGTAGTGCGCCCTTGAAGATTCCTCTAGCTTTCCTACTTGATGAATTTCATTCAGGTTAGAGATTTTTTTATATAAACAAGATCCATCTCATCTATGTGATTTAAAAAACAGAAATCATTGAGCCAACATTCTCACTTCCAAATTAATTATTGATTCATTCATTAATTAATTAAAATTGATATAGAACACTAAATGAATTCTGATGACTACCTTGTGATATTTTCTGATGTCAATTCTACATATGTGATATATGTTGTCAAAAAACACCCAAATAGAGAGTTCGCTTGGTTTTTTATATCGAAAAATCGACATAAACAAGCTTTAAGCATTAAATGAGTAATCAAACTTGAAGAAATAATAAATTACTTAGAAAGATTTATATGAAGACTTCATTTTGTATTTATAAAAATTTAAAAATATTGCAAAAACCCTATAATTATAAAAATCTATATTTATATTTATTTACAAACCAATATCCCAATAAAAGGAAAATTTATTAGATTTAACACCCAAAAATAGTCATTTTTACACAAGTAATTGCTATATAAAAAACAGACGTTAAGATAAGTTTTAATTAAAATATGCATCAAGCAGTAACCATAAATTTCAATATTTGTTTTTATTTGGTTAAATAAATCGTCAATTTATTAACCAAAATGTAGCAATTAGAGTTTTATTTAAAATAAAAAATCTGACCATTTAAATAAGGTATCTGTTATTTATTAACCATACGTTTATTAAAGTTAAAACTCTGTATTAATTGTAGGGAAAATTGTTTATTCCATAAACATCATTTCAAACGCAACAGGAGCCGAAGTTATGATAAACTAAACAGTAATAAACATTTGAAGCGCTATTTAGGTGGGGCCAGACAAGATGACAATAATCAGTGAAGATATGCTGCTTACGACGGCCGAACGTATTTGCCAGTCTCGAGGTGTTCGTTTAACTCCACAAAGAGAAACGGTTTTACGACTAATTGCACAGCAACATGGGGCGATTAGTGCCTACGACCTTCTTGATTTGCTGCGTGAAATAGAACCTCAAGCTAAACCCCCTACTGTTTACCGCGGCTTAGAGTTCCTAATGGAACAAGGGTTTATCCATAAAATTGAATCCACAAACAGTTATGTGGTCTGCCACCATGTGGATAATCCAAGCCATATCTCAGTGATGTTGATTTGTGATAATTGTGGGAATGTGACGGAAAGTGATTGTACAACCATAGAAAAGGCAATTAGTACACTTGCTGAAGAAAATCATTTTCATCTCAGGCATACCGTTGTAGAAAACCATGGTTTATGCCAAAAATGCGTTGAAATCACCAGTTGCCAAGATCATGAACATTGCGATCATGACCATCAGCCCCCATCTAATCCAAAGAAAAAACCGTAAAAAACCTATCAGCAAAGGTTAATAAGATTAACGTCTCGCGCCATAGCTATAATAGATAACAACCTAATGGCAGAGGCAATAGATAGATAGAGTGAAGTGAAGTGAAGTGAAGTGAATAAGAGTTATATGGCTATATAAAAAGAAAAGCCTATATAAACGGAAGAACAATATAAAGAAAAAACACCCGATAAAAAGAGATATTGAGTCTGCTACCAGACTCAATCACTCATCATCAATGCCAGTCACTATTACGGATAACCCCAACAGCTAACCCTTCAATAGTAAAATTCTGTTCGCGTAAATCAACAACGATTGGCGCAAACTCAGGGTTTTCAGCAATCAACTCAACGCGATTGCCTTGTTGTTTAAAGCGCTTAACGGTGACTTCATCCTCGATACGAGCCACAACTATTTGTCCATTATGGACATTCTGAGTTTTATGCACCGCGAGTAAATCACCATCCATGATGCCGATATCCTTCATCGACATACCATTCACACGCAATAAAAAATCCGCATGAGGTTTAAATAACTCTGGGTCAACTTGGTAGTGACTTTCAATATGTTCTTGTGCAAGCAATGGTTCGCCGGCGGCGACACGCCCAATCAGAGGAAGCCCTAAATCTTCGGTTTCTTCTTCTAACAACAGACGAATGCCTCTGGAAGCTCCAGAAACAATTTCAATAACCCCTTTACGAGCTAAGGCTTTTAAATGTTCTTCTGCCGCATTAGGCGAACGAAATCCCAAACTTGCTGCTATTTCAGCGCGTGTTGGTGGCATGCCCGTCTGCGAAATGTGGTCACGCACCAGATCGTAAACTTGCTGCTGTCGAGCTGTCAGTGCTTTCATCCCGTTCCCCTGTTTGTTTATACAGTCAAACTGTGAGTATATACAGGTAAATGGGGATTGGGAACTGTTAAATTAGCCAAAATCTGTAATTTATTGCTGAATTCTTTGCTTTTTCTCTCTTTTGTTATTTTTAGACTATTAAAGTGCGAAATAACGTTCCCAGAGAACGGTAGCCCAAATAAATAACGCCAATCCAATGGTGACAAAGACCGCGGCGGAGCCAATATCTTTTGCTCGGCCCGATAATTCATGATATTCCGTGCCAACACGGTCAACAACGGCTTCAATAGCGCTGTTTATTAACTCGACGATCGCGACTAAAACCACTGAACCGATCAGTAAAATTCTATCAATTTGGCTAATGTCCAAGTAAAAAGCTATAATTATCGCAATGATAGCAGCAACCGCTTCCTGCCTAAATGCGGCTTCATTCACCCATGCTGCTTTTAAACCCTTAAGGGAGTACCCAGCTGCTTTGATAACTCGCGTGAGTCCCTTAGTTTGACTTGCCATATTTTTTCCTTAATTTTTAAACAATAATCAACTTTTGCAGTCAAAGTGAATTATCGATAACAGATCTAAACACTGCTTTCTGATATGATTGCGCAGCATTACTAACAAGAGGCTATAATCGTTTATGTCACTATGGCGTAAAATATATTACAACACGTTGAATTTACCACTGAAATTATTGGTAAAAAGTAAACTAATTCCAACGGACCCGATAACAGAGTTGCAGCTTGATCCAAACAAGCCAACGCTGTACGTTTTGCCATATCACTCAAAGTCCGACCTTCTCACGCTTCGCCAACAATGCTTAGCGATTGGTTTACCTGATCCTCTCGTGGATAACGACATCAATGGCACCCAGCTCCCTGCCTATGTGTTCATTGATGATGGTCCGCGTGTATTCCGTTACTACTCTCCAGATCCACGTAAAGAGTCAGTCAAAATATTCCATGCGTATCTTGATTTGCATAAAAATAATCCAAATCTAGATATTCAAATGCTGCCAGCATCGGTCATGTTCGGGCGAGCGCCTGGACGCGAAGGCCATAAGCCTGCACCCCTGAAATTACTAAACGGTGTGCAAAAATTCTTCGCCGTCCTTTGGTTAGGGCGCGATAGCTTTGTGCGTTTTTCACCCAGCATTTCACTGGGTCAAATGGCGCAAGAGCATGGTACCGACACAATTATTGCCAATAAACTCGCTCGTGTGGCGCGTATTCATTACTCTCGCCAACGTTTGGCGGCTGTCGGTCCAAAACTGCCTGCACGCTATGAGCTTTTTAATAAATTGCTTTCTTCTAAAGCGATTGAAAAAGCCGTCGAAGATGAAGCTCGCAGCAAAAAAATTCCATTACAAAAAGCCCAGCAAAATGCCGTGGCGATGATGGAAGAGATCGCCGCTAACTTCTCATATGAAGCAGTACGACTCACTGACCGAGTTTTAGGTTGGACATGGAACCGCTTGTATCAAGGGATTAACGTTCAGCATGCTGAACGTGTTCGTCAATTGGCTCAAGATGGTCATGAAATTGTCTATGTGCCGTCCCATCGTAGCCACATGGACTACTTGCTGCTTTCATATGTTCTCTATCATCAAGGGCTGGTACCACCGCACATTGCAGCTGGTATTAACCTCAATTTCTGGCCAGCAGGTCCCATTTTCCGCCGTTTAGGGGCATTCTTTATTCGTCGTACGTTTAAAGGCAATAAACTCTATTCTACCGTATTCCGCGAATACCTCAGTGAGCTCTTTGCTCGCGGCTATTCGATTGAGTACTTTGTGGAAGGTGGACGCTCACGTACAGGTCGCTTGCTGGAACCTAAAACCGGTACCTTGTCGATGACCTTGCAGGCCATGTTACGTGGAGACTCTCGCCCTATCACTATCGTCCCTATCTATATTGGATACGAGCATGTGATGGAAGTGGGAACTTACGCGAAAGAATTACGTGGTGCGGAAAAAGAGAAAGAAGGCTTCTTCTCGATGGTACGTGGTTTACGTAAGTTACGTAATTTAGGTCAGGGCTATGTGAATTTTGGTCAGCCAATTTCGCTCACCCAATACTTAAATAATCGCGTACCTAATTGGCGTGAATCCATTGACCCTATTGAGCCTCAGCGCCCAACTTGGTTGAACCCAACGGTCAGTAGTCTGGCTGATAACATTATGGTGAATATCAATAATGCGGCAGCCGCTAACGCGATTAACTTATGTTCAACAGCACTGTTAGCGTCGCGTCAACGTTCACTGACCCGCGAACAACTGATTGAGCAAATCGAATGCTATCTGCAACTACTGCGTAATGTACCTTATACCGCAGATGCAACGACGCCGAACAAAACGGCAGAAGAGCTTCTCGAACACGCATTGCAGATGAATAAGTTTGAAGTCGAAAAAGATAGCATGGGGGATATCATTATCCTGCCTCGCGAAAATGCCGTCTTAATGACTTACTACCGTAACAATATCCATCATTTACTGGTTCTGCCATCACTGATAGCCAGCATGGTGCTACACCATGAACGTATTAGTCGTGAAGAAATCCACCAGCAAGTTGGGCTGATTTACCCATTCCTGAAAGCTGAACTCTTTATGCGTTATGACACTAACGCACTCGTCAGCACTGTGGATACATTGATTGATGAGCTGAACAGCCAAAAGTTGATCTGCCTGAAAGACGATAATATGGTGGTATTAAATCCTCGCCGTATTCGTCCTTTACAGCTGCTGGCAGCAGGTGTTCGTGAAACACTGCAACGTTATGCCATCACGCTATCATTACTCAATGCAAGCCCAGAAGTCAGCCGCAATACATTGGAAAAAGAAAGCCGCATGCTCGCGCAGCGTCTGTCTGTTCTACACGGTATTAATGCCCCTGAATTCTTTGATAAGGCCGTGTTCTCGACATTGGTCGATACACTCAAAGATGAAGGGTACATCGATAATAACGAGAACGATATTTTCTCTACCAATGCGAAAAAACTGTATGCAGTGCTTGCCCGCTTAATGTCACCGGAAATCCGTTTGACCATTGAAAGCGTGAGCCAAACTGAAGAGCTTTCAGCACCGAAACCGGCACCAATAAGCACACCGGAAACGACCGAATCAAGCTCAGAAGTACCGAAAGAGTAATCTCACAAATCAGCGAGACGCACCAACAAAAAAGGGTAATGCATTTGCATTACCCTTTTTTTATCCATTTCACTGATTAGAAATAGCTGACAACCATACCGAAAAACAGAATTAAACCGACATAGTTATTATTCATAAACGCTTTAAAGCAGGGAGCTCGTTCACGGTTTATCATCAATTGCTGCTGATAAACAAACAACGCAGCGGCAAGCACCAATGAACCATAATAGACAAGACCTAAGTTGGCTAAGACACCTATCACAACCAGTAGTCCTATCATCACAACCTGCAACAGCCCAATGATACGTTTGTCATATTGACCAAATAAAATGGCTGTCGACTTCACACCAATTTTTAAATCGTCATTACGGTCAACCATGGCATATTGTGTGTCATAAATCACTGACCAGATAATGTTGACCAAAAACAGTAACCAACACACTAAAGGTAAAGACTCACTAACTGCGGAGAACCCCATTGGAATTGACCAGCCAAATGCAGCACCCAAGACCACTTGAGGTAAATGACTTACGCGTTTCACAAACGGGTAAATCCACGCTAACGCTAACCCCGCGACCGATAACCAAATGGTCATGGTATTTAAGGTCAAAACCAACAAGAAGGAGAGTCCCACCAACACAGCGAATAAAATTTTCGCTTCTTTTTCAGTGACATCGCCGCTCGGTAATGGGCGATGCTTGGTTCTTTCCACATGTCCATCAAAATGACGATCAGCAAAATCGTTGATAACACAGCCTGCGGCACGCATAAAAAATACACCCGCCGTAAAGACAATCAGGATATGCAAACTTGGCGAGCCTTGGGCCGCAATCCACAGCGCCCAATAGGTTGGCCACAGCAATAAGAGTGAACCAATAGGTCTATCAATACGCATTAAACGGCTGTATGCATGCCATTTACTTAGCGCCATACTTCCCTCCACGTTGTCGTGCTCCTTTATGCTTCTATTTTACCCATAAACGTCATTTGAATTATGTTAGATAGTTATCTATATGCAGGTGATTCAGGTAAAAATATTTCGGTTAATAATAATGGTTTTTGGGACAGTCTAAGTAAGGAACGGCGAACCCAGCGGTCAGCACTGGTGCCCATTTCAATATAATCTCGGGTTAGGTGTTCATGACTAAAGAGATAGCGCCCTAATGGGACTCGCCCAAGCTCGACTAATTTTTTGTCATTATCGGTGAGCGTCTCTTCTGGGATCAGCGTTCTGCCAATCAACCAAGGGATATTATCCCCATACATAATCACTTCCCGTAGCCAATAACGCTCACTAATTGGTAAGCATTTTTGTTCGTCGGTGGTGAGCATATCCAGTGAGATATAGCGTTCTAAATAAGGTATCACCGTCACTTTCTGACAATGCTGCTCAAACCGTTTGGTCATCGACCTTTGCTCTTGCAACCAACCTAATACATTTTCAGGAACACTCTCTTCGCCTTCTACGAACCAGCTTATAGGATGAGAGGTAAAAATCGTTTCATGCATTCAATCAAATTCCACCATAGAAATTATGGTTATCCCCTGATTGCTACTCTAGCGTGTTAAAGCCACAACCAGCATCGTTCATCTAAATTATTGGGCGATAGAATAGCACGTTGTGATAGTGCAAGGTTAAAGATAGATAACAATTTATATAAAAAGTCACTAATTCAACACAAATTGTGAAAATTTTGTAAAAAATATTTGATTTATAATGAGTTAGCTCAGATACCATATTTTATTAGGATACTAATAGCCTGCCAATTACAGGCTATTAGTCGCTTAAAAAAACGTCATTAACGCCAGTTTTTATAGCAATTAATCAAGCCATTCGTTGAGCTGTCATGGCTGGCAACAGCCTGACTATTTTCCAACTCTGGTAGAATTCGGCTCGCCAGTTGCTTACCTAATTCCACACCCCATTGGTCAAAGGTGAAAATATTCAAAATTGCGCCTTGGGTGAAAATTTTATGCTCATACATCGCAATCAGCGCACCTAATGAGTACGGGGTAATCTCTTTCAGCAAAATAGAGTTAGTTGGGCGGTTACCTTCAAATACTTTGTAAGGTGCAACATACTCCATCTCTGCTACCGTTTTACCTTGTGCTGCAAATTCCGCATCAACCACTTCGCGGGTTTTACCGAATGCTAACGCTTCAGTTTGTGCAAAGAAATTAGAAAGCAGTTTATCGTGATGATCGCCTAATGGGTTGTGAGTCACCGCTGGTGCAATAAAATCACATGGGATCATTTTAGTTCCTTGGTGGATCAGCTGGTAGAATGCGTGCTGACCATTAGTCCCTGGCTCACCCCAAATAATCGGACCCGTTTGGTAGGATACGGCATGACCATTTCGGTCGATGTATTTCCCATTCGACTCCATATTGCCTTGTTGGAAATAAGCAGCGAAACGATGCATGTATTGATCGTATGGAAGAATCGCTTCAGTTTCTGAACCAAAAAAGTTGTTATACCAGATGCCGATCAGCGCTAACAATACGGGGATATTACTTTCTAGAGGGGTTTGCGTGAAGTGTTTATCCATCGCATGAGCGCCGCTCAATAATTGAACGAAATTATCATATCCCACGGATAAAACAATTGATAAACCAATCGCTGACCACAGAGAGTAACGACCACCAACCCAATCCCAAAATTCGAACATGTTATTGGTATCAATACCAAATTTTGCAACTTGTTCACTGTTGGTTGATAACGCAACAAAATGCTTCGCAATATGCTTTTCATCTTTAGCGAACGTCAATAACCACTCACGAGCAGAGTGCGCATTGGTCATGGTTTCTTGAGTCGTAAAGGTTTTGGATGCGATGAGGAAGAGCGTCGTTTCTGGATTGAGATCTTTCAGCGTTTCCGCAATTTGAGTGCCATCGACGTTAGAAACAAAATGCATATTCAAATGGTTTTTATAAGGACGTAGCGCCTCAGTCACCATGAATGGACCCAGATCTGAGCCACCAATACCAATGTTCACAACATCCGTAATTGCTTTACCAGTGTACCCTTTCCACTCACCACTAATAATACGCGCACTGAACTGTTGCATCTTTTCCAGTACGGCATTCACGTCTGGCATAACATCTTTGCCATCCACCAGCACCGGTGTATTGTCGCGATTACGCAATGCCGTGTGCAGTACCGCACGGTCTTCGGTGCGGTTGATTTTTTCACCACTAAACATACTTTTGATAGCATCTTCCAGTTGCGTCTCTTTGGCTAATGCCAAAAGTTTGTCTAATGTGTCTTGCGTAATACGGTTTTTGGAGAAATCCACTAAGATTTGATCATCAAAAGTGGCAGAAAACTTCGTAAAGCGCTGTGCATCTTGTGCAAATAAGTCACGCATATGCACATTTTTCATTTCTGCATAATGCTGCTCTAGCGCTCGCCATGCCGCCGTTTGGCTTGGATTGATACTTTTCATGGATAACACTCCCAAAACAATTTCAAATAAAAATAGATTGTAACTCGCAGAGAAGACGAAGCTTATCGGTTTTCTGCGTTCTCATAATTTGCTGTCATTAAGTCTATTCTCCCAAACCTAACACCAACTGTCATCTCATACCCGAAAAGGTATTGAGAAAACCGATAATCTTTTATCCATCATTAGAATTACTGATTTACCTTGATTCATCATTGACGATACGTGCCAAAGTCGATAAATCTATTACTCCAACGTATTTCAAGCTGTTGATGTCTTACCTGATTCAGCCAGCACCACACGAATTATTTTGGATTTATGCACTATTTAAAGATAGGCGGTTTAATTAAAGGGATTGAGAAAATGAATACAGTAGCTGGCAGTAATCAGTTTGTTATCGCAAAATTCGGCGGCACTAGCGTCGCTAACTTCGATGCCATGAATAAAAGTGCGGATATCGTACTGGCAAATAACCATGTGCGAGTGGTTGTACTCTCTGCTAGTGCGGGGATCACCAATTTGCTCATTGAACTTGCCGAAGGTTGTGACACTGATAAACGTAACGAGCTACTGCAACAAGTTAAACAGACTCAATATGACATTATTGAACATCTGCAAACGGCGGATGTCATTCGCGAAGAAATTGACCGCTTACTTGAAAATATTGCCCATTTAGCTGATTCAGCCTCACTTGCCACCTCCGATGCCTTAACGGATGAAATGGTCAGCCACGGCGAAATTATGTCGACCTTATTGTTTGTCGAAGTATTACGCCAACGTGGGGCATCTTCGCAGTGGTTCGATGTCCGAAAAGTAATGAGAACCAACGAACAATTTGGTCGTGCTGAACCGGATCTTGAGCAGCTACACGTACTTGCTCAGCAGCACTTGCTACCCCGTTTAGACAATTCCATTATTATCACCCAAGGATTTATTGGTCGTGATGCCAAAGGACGCACAACTACATTAGGTCGCGGAGGCAGTGATTACACCGCGGCGCTTCTCGCTGAAGTATTGAATCTGTCTCGTGTGGATATTTGGACTGATGTTCCGGGAATTTACACGACCGATCCTCGTGTAGTCCCAAATGCTCAGAAAATCGATGAAATCGCTTTTGACGAAGCCGCCGAAATGGCAACTTTCGGGGCAAAAATTCTGCACCCAGCGACATTATTGCCAGCCGTACGTGCGGGGATCCCTGTTTTTGTCGGGTCAAGTAAAGCGCCAGAAGCTGGCGGCACCATTGTGAGCGATAAAACGGAAAACCCACCACAATTTAGGGCGTTAGCACTACGTCGCAAACAAACATTACTGACATTGCACAGTTTGAAAATGCTGCATGCTCGCGGTTTTCTTGCTGAAATATTTACTATCTTACTGCGCCATAATATTTCAGTCGATTTGATAACCACCTCGGAAGTCAGTGTGGCGCTCACTTTAGATACAACGGGCTCCACCGGCACGAATGGCAGTTTACTGACCAATGCCTTAATGACGGAGTTATCGGCTCTGTGTCGTGTGGAGGTTGAAGAAGACCTTGCGCTCGTCGCAATCATCGGTAACCAGCTGTCACAAGTCAACGGGCTCGGTAAACAAATTTTTGGGGTGCTGGAGTCATTCAACATTCGCATGATCAGTTACGGTGCGAGCAGCCATAATATCTGCTTGCTTGTCCCCGGTAACGATGTGGAAGAAATTGTGCGTACTTTGCACAGCAATCTTTTTGAGTAAGCGTCTGTTTGAATCACAGTGAGATAAAAACGATAACGGGCAATCTTTTGATTGCCCGTTTGACTTGATGATAAAGAAATAAAGCTAGCGGCTAAGGAAAGACGTAATTAGCCCGCTAAAAGTTGACTCTCCCGCAAAAGCATAGGTACTTTTCAACTCTTCTCCACGAATATCAGCAAAGCGTGCTAGCGCTAATTCTTTGGTATTCGCATCTATCTCTTCAAACTGCTTTTGGTAACCCGCATTCAGCAACTCTGCCGCTGCTTGGCTTTCCGTCATCTCCAACGCAACCACTTCGTCGGATTTAATAAAAAAACAATAAGTGCTCATTTGACACCTCATTTTTTCATACTCAAAAAACAACTAAACTCGTTCTACTCTAATAGAGATATTCACAACAAATACTCAACAAAGAACCAGTTAATAAAACTATACTTCATTATTTAGGTAAATAAAAATACCATCCTAATTCACAAAGATTGATAATTTTTATGGTGTTGTAAATCGGTAATGTCTTTTAAAAAAGACATCAGAAAAAGTGCAGTTAAAATAATTATCAATAATATCAGAATGATATTTTGAAAATATGGTAATACAGTAAAATGTATATTAATGATTAAGAAGCCAATAACATCAATAAAGCGATTGGCTTACAGAAGTCAATGGATCAAGGATGTTGTTCATTCATTTTTTAGAAGGTAATGAATTATTTACACTTTCCGTGTATTCCAGCATGTTGGCTTTCGCATCTTGGTTTTTTTCCAATAATGCTAAGTTATTTTTTGCGGTCACATTCCCTAATTTATCTGCTCGCTCAAACCACATAATGGCACGAAAGATATTCTTGCTCCCGCCTTCCCCTCTCGCATACATCACACCGAGGTTATTTTGCGCATCACTGTTTTCATTGAAAGCGGCAGACTCTAAGAGCGATCGTGCTTTTTGGCTATCTTGTTGAACGCCAGTTCCTGTCAGGTAAAAAATTGCTAACTGGTTTTTGGCATCCATATTGTCTTTCTCAGTGGCTTGCAGCCACTTAACAATTTGCTGGATATCGACGTCCTTAATCTGACCGGCTAGGTATAAATTGGCGAGTTTTAATTGAGCTTCAACAATGTCTGAATCCGCAAGCTCCATATACCATTGAATCGCTTTGACCATATCGGGCTTAATACCACCCAGTCCTTTTTCATAATACTCCGCCACTTTCATGGCACCTTCAGCGGATTCATTATCTGCCGCCATTTGATACCATTTGAATGCTTCACTCAAATCTTGCCCAACGCCGTCACCTTGTTCATAGGCTTGCGCTAACGCATATTGCGCAGCTAATTCACCTTGCGTCGCGGCACGTTTATACCAATAAACGGCTTGGTAGCTATTTTGTTCAACTAACGGCGGATGACCTTTATGATAAAAATCACCCATATTTTTTTGTGCAACTGGTGAGCCCATATTCGCTGCTTGGCGATACAGATAAATTGCCGTACTTTCATCCTTTTCCATCCCTTCGCCGTTTTCATACATTACGGCTAAGTTATTGACTGCGGAAGCCACACCATTACTTGCACTGCGCTCATACCATGTCAGCGCTTTATCATAATCAATATCACCACCGAGCCCATCGTGGTAAAAAAGACCAATCGCAAACTGTGCATATTCTTGCTCTTGCTCAGCCGCTTCATAATACCAAGCACGGGCTTGTTTATAGTCTTTTTCGACGCCTAAGCCGCGCTCAAATAAATAGCCCATGGCGTATTGGCAATATGCATCACCTTTTTCGGCGCACTTGCGATACCAGCTCTCCGCTTGCACATAATCGTTTTTCCGCTGTGCCAGCATACCAATATAATAATCGCCATCATTACTATTTAAATCAGAGGCTTTTTTAAACCAGTAATACGCTTTATTTTCATCAGCATCGAGAAAATCAGTACCATCTAAATAAGCAACGCCAACATCAATCATGGCATCTACTTTGCCCGCATTTGCGTCTTTAATGCGACTTTGAAAATCGGTTGGCAGATGGGTTGGCTCAGTCACTTCAAGCGCTTTAGGAAAAGGTTCCACTAATGCTGAATCCGCCTGAGGCGCTAAAACCACAGGGGTAATATTCGGGGTTGAAGACGGGTTATCGACCACTTTTGAAGATTGATGATGAAATTCACCCGACTCTATTGGCTCTGCTTGCACATAAGGGGCACAGATAATGCAGAAACTAAATAAGAGAGAGGGTAATTTCATGACATATACTCACAGCTTGGCATTGACCACTGCTATATAAGATATCATTCCCATACAAAAATCATAAGGACTATAAGTCGAAAATAAGCAAATGAAGTGAATATTTAAGAAAATAATTTGGGTGATTATCGTAATTGGTCACAAAACGAGCTAATCACCCTCTTATTATTCATTGAAGGGTTTAATGATGGGAATTAATTAACGCGATACCCGCCATGTTTACTCGCAAATAAATTAAATTTACCCCATTCAATTAAAATCAATTCCAATTGTTGGTGGCTAATTTTACATAGCGTCGATATTTGAGAAACCACAAAATGGTTTTCACTCACTAATTCTGCAGAAAATACCTCAGCAATTAATTCGCTTTCTTTTGCTGTAATTAACCAGCCATCATTAGTCGCGAATTTATGAACCGGAACCATACCTTCTTTTGGGCTTTCTTTAGAGAGTAACTTCTCTTCCGCTTGCTGAGCTTGATAGAATGCATCAATCTCCTCTTGCGAAGGAAGCGGCTCAACTCGCTCTTGGTTTTCTAAGAACAGATAAATTTCTTCCGCTCTCGCTGGCGTTAACTCACTTCTTAACCAAATTTGGTTAAAGCAATGTTCCGTCAATGAATCTTCAGTATCCAGCTTATCCATAATTTGCAAAATGCTCATCATGGCACTCACCGCACTTTCACTCATGAAAAATGTGTCTGGTGCTGCACTATTTTGGATCTGATAAGGATAAACTGCCGAAGACGGCAATTTTCCTTCAATTATAAATTCATAGCTCATCATTTGCTCCCAATAGATTTCTTACCTATAAGATGGAGGCGAATAACTGAAAAATCAATCCTCTGGATCATACCCTAAGTTCGGGGCTAACCAGCGCTCTAATTCCGCTACGGTCATGCCTTTACGTTTGGCATAATCTTCAATCTGATCTTTTTGCACCTGCGCCACTGCAAAATACTTACTGTCAGGATGACTAAAGTACCAACCTGATACGGATGCCCCCGGCCACATTGCATATGAGCTAGTTAATTGCATTCCAATTTTGTCTTCGACATTCAGAAGCTGCCAGATTTTTTCTTTTTCCGTGTGTTCAGGACAAGCTGCATAGCCAGGAGCAGGACGGATCCCTTGATAATTTTCACGGATGAGTTCTTCGTTACTCAGGCTTTCATCGGGTGCATAACCCCAATATTGCGTTCTCACCTGTTGGTGCAAATACTCAGCAAAGGCTTCTGCTAAGCGATCTGCCAATGCTTTAACCATAATTTTATTATAATCATCGTGGGCATTTTCATATTGTTCCGCTAGCGTATCTTCCTCTAACCCGCCTGTGACGGCAAACGCACCAATATAATCCGCTTTACCGCTCTCTTTCGGCGCCACAAAATCAGATAAACAGTAATTTGGAAAATCCGTTTTCAGTGTCTGTTGGCGTAAATTAAGTGACACCGCTTGCACCTGATCCCGTTCGGAAGAGCGATAGATCTCCACATCATCAACAACACGATTTGCAGGAAAAATCCCGAAAATTCCTTTGGGTGTGAGTAAATTTTGGCTATCTAGCTTATCGAGCATCGCATTCGCATCCGCCAATAATTTACGCGCCTCTTCCCCTACAACTTCATCTTCTAAAATACGAGGGTATTTGCCTGCCAATGACCACGTCATAAAGAATGGCGTCCAATCGATATAATCACGCAATATCTTAATCGATGCAGTCACTTCCTGAACGCCTAAGAATTTAGGGACCGGCGGCTGATAATGTTGCCAATCAATCTTCACTGCATTTGCACGCGCAACCTCTAATGGAACGGGCGGTGTTCTTGGCTTTTTGCGTCCATGTTGCTGGCGTACGGTGTCATATTCACGGCGCGTTCGTGCAACAAAGTCATTCTTTTGAGTGTCTGAAAGTAACGCGGCGACAACACCGACTGTGCGAGACGCATTTTGCACGTACACAGTTGGTCCGGAATAGTTTTGTTCAATTTTCACCGCGGTATGTGCTTTCGAGGTTGTCGCCCCACCAATCAGCAGTGGCAATGTAAATCCTTGACGTTCCATTTCTTTTGCCACATGCACCATCTCATCCAACGATGGCGTGATGAGTCCCGATAACCCAATCACATCCACGTTTTTCTCACGAGCCGTTTTCAGGATAGTTTCACATGAAACCATGACACCTAAATCAATGATTTCATAGTTATTACATTGTAAAACGACTCCCACGATATTTTTCCCTATATCGTGTACATCACCTTTAACGGTGGCTAATAAAATTTTACCTGCGCTACTTCCAGACTGTTTTAATTCTTGAATATACGGCTCTAAATACGCGACAGCTTGTTTCATCACACGGGCTGATTTTACCACCTGTGGCAGGAACATTTTGCCTTCACCAAAGAGATCCCCGACCACGTTCATCCCATTCATCAAGGGACCTTCAATCACTTCAATCGGGCTTGCGGCTCGCTGCCGCGTCTCTTCCGTATCTTGAATAATAAATTCGGTAATTCCTTTAACTAACGAATACTCAAGACGCTTTTCAACTTCCCAACTACGCCACTCCGCTTGTTGAATTTGTTGCTCTTGTCCACCGCTCCCACGGTATTTTTCCGCCAGCTCTAACAGCCTTTCAGTCCCATCGTCGCGACGATTCAGAATCACATCTTCCACAGCATCTTTGAGTTCAATAGGAAGATCATCATAAATCGCCAATTGCCCCGCATTGACGATCCCCATATCCATACCGTTTCGGATTGCGTGATACAAAAATACAGCGTGGATCGCCTCACGCACAGGATCATTACCGCGGAATGAAAAAGAGACGTTTGAGACCCCACCAGAGATCAAAGCATGAGGTAATTGATCTTTAATATCTTTGCAGACTTCAATAAAATCAACCGCATAGTTATTGTGCTCTTCGATTCCTGTTGCTACTGCAAAAATGTTCGGGTCGAAAATAATATCTTCCGGTGGAAAGCCGACGGTTTCGGTTAAAATTTGGTAGGCGCGCCGGCAAATCTCAATTTTACGTGCTCTCGTATCTGCTTGCCCCACTTCATCGAACGCCATGACAACCATAGCAGCGCCGTATTTACGAACGAGTTTTGCATGATCAATAAACGCATCGATTCCCTCTTTCATCGAAATAGAGTTCACAATCCCTTTGCCTTGAATGCATTTGAGCCCTTTTTCGATCACATCCCATTTCGAGGAGTCGATCATAATTGGCACACGAGCAATATCCGGTTCACCCGCAATCAAATTCAGAAAACGTACCATCGCAGCATGTGAATCTAGCATTCCCTCATCCATATTAATGTCGATAATCTGCGCGCCGTTTTCCACTTGTTGGCGGGCGATATCAAGCGCTTCTTGGTAATTTTCTTCTTTGATTAAGCGCTTAAATTTCGCTGAGCCGGTAACGTTAGTTCGTTCCCCTACGTTCACAAACAAAGACTGTGCACCGATATTCAACGGTTCTAGACCGGATAACCGACATTCAACAGGAAGCGTTGGCAACTGCCGAGGTTTTACTCCCTCAACAGCTTGTGCCATTTTTTGAATATGAAGCGGCGTTGTTCCGCAACATCCACCAACAATATTTAAAAATCCGGCCTCTGCCCATTCACGGATTTGCTGAGCCATATTTTGGGCATCAAGATCATATTCACCAAACGCGTTTGGCAATCCCGCATTTGGATGGGCGCTTACATAGCATTCTGAAATACGAGATAATTCAGCGATATATTGACGAAGTTCATCAGGACCTAAGGCACAATTAAGCCCAAAAGAAATAGGCTGAGAATGGCGCAGAGAATTATAAAATGCTTCCGTCGTTTGCCCTGATAACGTCCGCCCCGAGGCATCCGTAATTGTGCCAGAGATCATCACCGGCAAATGGATCCCTAACGCTTCAAACTCCGTTTCAACTGCAAAAATCGCGGCCTTGGCATTCAACGTATCAAAAATAGTTTCGATCATGATCAGATCTGCACCACCTTTAATCAGCGATCGCGTGGACTCCCGATAAGCTTCCACCAGCTGATCAAACGTGACATTACGAAATGCCGGATCATTCACATCCGGAGAAATGGAGGCAGTGCGGTTTGTGGGTCCAAGAACGCCAGCAACATAACGCGGTTTTTCCGGCGTTTTACGTGTCCATTCATCAGCACATCCACGAGCAAGACGAGCTGCGGTCTCGTTAATTTCAGCAGAAAGGGCTTCCATTTTATAATCCGCCATCGCGATGATGGTGGAGTTAAACGTATTGGTTTCAATAATATCCGCCCCTGCGGCGAAATATTGGTTATGAATATCACGAATAATGTCAGGCTGAGTGAGGACAAGCAGATCATTGTTGCCTTTAAGATCACTGGACCAATCGGCAAAGCGCTCTCCTCGGAACTGCTCTTCGGAGAGTTTATGGCGCTGGATCATCGTTCCCATCGCACCATCAAGGACTAAAATTCTATTTTTTAATTGTTGTTCTAATTGGTTTTTCTTACTGGACACTGCACTGTCCTCCTGAAAATGATAATCCTTCGGCCCCATCAGCCCCACATAACGATATTGCTAAACCATCAATAAATTGAAAATAAACTAAATTTGTATAAATCACATCCTATCACAACTTAAGATTGGAAAATTATTCGTCATGATGAGAGTTTCTCAGGTTGCCAAAGATCGACTTTTTGCTGATCCGATGAGTATTTTTGGGTGAAATCATTCATAATAGAAACGAATATTCATTCCTGTCAGGAGACACTTGATGGCGGCTTCACCAATTACTAAAAAAATAAAGAAGGCAAAGGGACCTGCAAGTGGGGCAACTGCTGCCGGACAAGTTCAATCCTTAAGTCGTGGACTGACGCTTTTGGAATACATTTCCGAATCAACCGGTGGGATCGCTCTCACTGATTTAGCCCTTCAAGCAGGTTTACCTAATTCCACCACCCACCGTTTATTAATGACCCTCGAACAACATGGTTTCGTGCGTCAAACAGGGGATCTCGGATTATGGGTGATAGCTTCTCATGCCTTTATCATCGGCAGTAGCTTCCTTGAAAGTCGTAATTTATTAGCCCTTGTGCATCCTATATTACGTCGTTTGATGGAAGAATCTGGTGAAACGGTCAATTTAGCGATTTTGGATCACACTGAGTATGACGCGGTGATTGTTGACCAAGTGCAATGTAACGCATTAATGCGCATGTCAGCCCCTATTGGCGGAAAGCTGCCTCTACATGCCTCCGGCGCGGGAAAAGCCTTCATTGCCAACTTACCCGAAGAGCAGTTGATTCCTTTACTCAGTAAAAAAGGCTTACATGCCTATACACCACATACTTTGACTAACCCATCAGCATTGAAAGACAATCTGCAACAGGCTAAAAAACAAGGATTTTCTTATGATGATGAGGAACATGCCCTCGGATTAAGGTGCATAGGTGCTTGTATTTATGATGAACATAAAGAGGCATTTGCGGCGATCTCTATTTCAGGTCCACTTTCGCGGATCACGGATGATCGTGTGACTGAGCTTGGCGCGATGGTGATCAAAGCTGCTAAAGAGATCAGCCATGAATATGGTGCCAATCGCTAAAACGCAAAAGTGCGGGAAAATCCCGCACTTGCTTATCTAATCACCCTGCTGATTAGACGAGGCTTCTGACTTGTTCGATTTCAAAGATTGTTTAAATTTCGGCATATTACGATATTTTTCAATCAATGCTAAAGCGATGGCTTCTGTTTCAGCATCAGGTCGCCCATCAATATCCCGCGGGCGGTAATGCATTTGGAATGCCCGGAGTGTCTGCTTAGTTTCTTTATCCAGCTTACCTGTCAGTGGGATCCCCGCATAACCATAAAATTTCAAGGCTTTTTGTAGATTTAGCACATTCACAGGCGCATTAACTTGCCGTTCTGCCAAATATTTAGTGACTGTTTGAGGATCTGGCCAAGCTCCTATTCCATGTAGCGCTAATGATTGCCACGGAAATGCGCGACCAGGGTCTTGCTTACGTAATGGTGCAATATCACTGTGGCCAATGACATTTTCAGGTGGGATATCATAGCGTTGCATAATATCTTTCAGTAATGGAATTAATGCATCAATCTGTGAATCATTAAAAGGTGGCCATATATCTTGACCATTTTTTCTCACAAAACCTTCATTAACAATCTCAATACCTATCGAGCTATCATTAAGACCATGATGATACTGCCAACGGCTATCGCCTGCATGCCACGCTTTTAAACGTTCAGGAACAAGCTGCAAAATTACCGGTTGACCATTTTTTTGCGCAGGTTGGCTCGGAATGAGGTAGTGAGAGCTTACCTTTCCTTTCGTCAAAGTTTTGATTGAATGAGCATCATCAGAAACAGTGTAATGTAGAACAATGAACTGAATACGTTCGCTGGTATTCTGTGACGGGTAACTCTGGTCGAGATAGTAACCCGTTTTTGAAGGTGTCGTTGAACAACCGACGAGTAGGAATATGACAAATATCCATATTGCCCTAACCATTTAAAACAGCCCTTTTTCCATGTTGAATTGCCGCACATTTAAGCACACCGCCCTCGATAAAACCATGAGAACTTTTCACTAAATTTAGCTTAAATATGAACTAACACGGTGAAAAAAACGAATTAAATGTATCAATAAAGGCAAAGTAAGAATATTTTTATAAAAAATATTAATCTAATTTTATCGTTATCTGCTTTTATCATTTAAAAGCAGAATCGTCAGAACGTGATAATTCATTACTTAATAATAATAAAGAATTAATAATTAAAATCATTTAATCATTATAGTTTTTTAAACTATAGGATAGTCTTCCCATTTAAATAAATTAAAAACTTGCTAACATGACGTCTTCAGAGTTATTTTTTTCTTTTTCAAATTGTCGAGCGATCATCGTTGTAATTTCATGAATATCCATTTCAAGTAAAATAGCAATCTCGATTAATTTATCTAAACTAAGCTTATTAACGCCAAGTTCATATCGAGATACTTGCTGCTGGCTAAGTTGGATAATAGTCGCTAATTCCTGCCCTGATAATCCCTTACGAACCCTTGCCTTACGAAGATGATTGCCAAGTAAAGCATAAATATTTTGTTTTTCTGACATGTACACACTCACCTCACTCTAAATAAAACTCCATCAAACATTAACGGGCATTATAAAAACAATCTATTTTTTTTAAAATAGATATAAACAATTGAATTAATGCTAATTGATAGGAATTCGGATGGGGTAGTCTGTAATTAAATCTATCATTTTACAACTCTAGGTTGTAATTCATTGCTTTATAAAATATTTTTCAACTTAGCTATATTATTTATTTTATTCAAAAAAATTATTAAAATGCCTTTATTTTCATAATATTTTACAATTTAAATAGTTATGGCAATAATTGGTAACTAAAAATCACTTGTCTTTACGATTACATTTTATTTTAAAAATTAAACTTTATTTAAAATAATAATCATCTAAAACTAAATAGCGATAATCGATAATTACATTACTTAGCTTTTCGTGCTGATTTTATCTAAATACTATCATCCCGCTTTTCCCCTGAAGATAAGAAAATAACTCCACATCCATGACACGTAAATTTTTTCGTTGTGAAGAAGCGTGACGAAATATAACCTTATCTCCACTTCTAATAACAATGCCTACATGGCTAACATCTAATCCTGATGTGGGAGAATAAATACCTACGTAATCCCCTGTTTTTAATAGTTGCAGCACATTTTTATCAATAAATTGAGTCGGAATATATCGAATAACTCTCGGCTTTATTTTAATTGTCGGAATAATCAGTTCACCGTTACTTTTTTTATTGAGCTGTTTATTTACCGAAATTGTATGAGGGCTCAGCTGTGTCGTAATATCAGTGGCAATTTTAGAATCACCTTGTGCCCAATCCGAAAAGAAATGGCGACGCTGATTAAATGCCACATGAGCATCCACATAACGAATTTTTTCTAAATTGGATACAAACTGTTCTGCATCATCTGCATGCTTAAAAGCTTCGCTATACTCGATGAATGTCATGCAATCCACCGCAGTTAAATCAATAATCAGTCGTTCAGTAGAGAGTGCATTCATATTAAGAGTTTGATTGTTATAGGGTGTTCCTAATAAAGTGGTGGTCGCATTGACTATTTTTTGCTCTTCATGCCCCTGTTGGCTGGACAAAATGGCCTTCTCTAAGACGCTATAAGATCCTATGGTTAATACCACGTCTGGCACTTCCGTGGCGTGAACAACGTGGGTATACGACCACAATACGCCCAACAGCCACCCAAGTTTCTTCAGCCTTCTCAACCCCGCCATATTTTCCCACTTTATGTTTATATAACCGCTATTAACCAACTCATTATAGTTATTATTTATCATTCTGTTAGGCTGAAAAAGCCACGATTATTCCCAAAATATCGATAACCCTCTTATTGATTCAGATCACAGATATGTCGAAATCTTCATTTTGATCATTGCAACCATTGTGTTTTCATTGAACAATGTTACCGGTAACATAAAGAGTACTGTTTGTATAATGGAGCCATTATCATGAGCAAAAATATTTCTGGAGTCACTTCTTCAACAAAGGTTAATGACACCCTTTTACAGATCACCAAACGCATTATTGCGCGCTCTAAAGACACCCGAGAAGCCTATCTCGCCAAAATTGAGCGTGCCCGTAGCAATACGGTACATCGCGCTGAATTAGCGTGTGGAAATCTGGCTCATGGTTTTGCGGCTTGCCAAAATGAAGAAAAAAGTATTCTCAAAAGCATGACCCGCTCTGATATTGCCATCATCAATTCCTATAACGATATGCTTTCAGCACATCGTCCCTATGACCGATATCCTGATCAACTTAAGCAGGCTCTCTTGGAAAATGGCGCAATTGGCCAAGTCGCCGCAGGTGTTCCTGCCATGTGCGATGGCGTCACTCAGGGTCAAGATGGCATGGAGCTTTCCTTACTGAGTCGCGATGTTATTGCAATGTCCACTGCCATCGGGCTTTCACATAATATGTTTGATGGCGCACTCTACTTAGGTATCTGCGATAAAATCGTTCCGGGATTAATGATGGGAGCCCTCTCCTTTGGGCATTTACCCGCTGTTTTTGTGCCAGCAGGTCCTATGAGTACGGGCTTACCAAACAAAGAAAAAGTCAAAGTTCGCCAGCTATATGTCGAAGGAAAAGTCGATCGTAACGCGTTATTGGAGGCTGAAGCGGCTTCATATCACAGCATTGGTACCTGCACATTTTACGGTACCGCCAACTCTAATCAGATGGTCATGGAGGTCATGGGGCTGCATTTACCGGGCGCTTCTTTTGTTCCCCCTGATTCACCATTGCGTGATGAACTGACTCGCGCCGCCGCGCGTCAAATTACGCGGTTGACCGAACAATCTGGAAACTATTTACCCATTGGTAAGCTCGTCGATGAAAAAGTGATTGTAAATGGTATTGTGGCTCTACTGGCGACAGGAGGCTCCACTAATCTCACAATGCACCTTGTGGCAATTGCCCGTGCAGCGGGGATCATTATCAATTGGGATGATTTTTCTGATCTTTCTGCAATTGTTCCCCTTATTTGCCGAATTTACCCTAATGGTCAAGCGGATATAAACCAATTCCAAGCCGCTGGCGGCGTTTCGTTATTGATCCGACAATTACTTGCCAAGGGCTTACTCCATGATGATGTTCACACCATCGCAGGATTCGGGTTATCACGCTATACTCTCGAACCTTGGTTAGATAACGGTCAATTAGCATGGCGGGAAGGCGCAAAAAGCTCTTATGATCTTGAAGTGATCGCTGACATTGAACACCCTTTTTCTCATCACGGTGGGACGAAGCTATTGTCTGGCAATTTAGGGCGTGCGGTGATGAAAACTTCTGCCGTGCCTGTTGAAAATCAAGTCATTGAAGCACCCGCTATCGTATTCAATAACCAAAATGACATAGCACCGCGTTTCGAAGCAGGAGAGCTAGATCGGGATTGTGTGATTGTGGTTCGCTTCCAAGGACCTTCTGCGAATGGTATGCCAGAATTACATAAATTAATGCCACCGCTCGGGGTATTATTGGATAAAGGCTATAAAGTCGCATTAGTCACTGATGGTCGATTATCAGGGGCATCTGGTAAAGTCCCTTCTGCCATTCATGTGACGCCAGAAGCTTACAATGGCGGGTTGCTTGCTAAAGTTCAAGATGGCGACTTAATTCGCGTGAATGCATTGACTGGAGAAATCGAGCTCCTTGTCGATAAAGCAACACTATCCGCTCGCCAACCTTACCAAGCCGACCTATGTGCAGAACGAATTGGCTGTGGCAGAGAGCTATTTGGTGCATTAAGACAACATTTATCCGGTGCCGAAGAAGGCGCTTGTAGTATTAATTTTTAGCTTATACCGCTTAATAGGATTAATTATGAATAATTGGAAAATGACCGCTGAACAAGTTCTAAAACAAGGTCCTGTCGTTCCTGTCATCGTGATCAAAAAACTTGAGCAAGCCGTTCCTTTAGCAAAAGCGTTACTAAAAGGCGGTATCAATGTATTGGAAGTCACCCTGAGAACAGAGTGTGCTATGGAAGCTATCCGATTAATTGCAGAAGAAGTCCCTGAAGCCATTGTGGGTGCAGGAACAGTCATTAATGCAAAACAACTCGCTGAAGTCACCCAAGCAGGTGCTCAATTTGCTATCAGCCCAGGATTAACCGATGAGTTACTAATGGCTGCGAGCCAAGGTAGCATTCCATTAATTCCCGGTATTTCAACCGTATCTGAATTGATGGCAGGTATGAACTACGGGCTCAAAGAATTCAAATTTTTCCCAGCTGAAGCCAACGGTGGTGTAAAAGCCTTGAAAGCTATTGCGGGTCCATTCTCTCAAGTTCGCTTCTGCCCAACAGGCGGCATTTCTCTTGCTAATTACCGCGACTATCTCGCACTAGAAAGTGTGCTGTGCATTGGCGGTTCGTGGTTGGTTCCTGAAGATGCACTTGAAAGTGGTAACTACGAGAAAATTACCGAACTGGCACAACAAGCTGTCCAAGGTGCTCAATAAATTGCTCGCCATACAGTGGGTCATTGTGGCCCACTTTCTATCTACTAAGCTGCTGAAATAGTTTGCTTAAATCGACGGCAAAAACGTTTCTCTTCTGAGTAAGCAAAAACATCTTCTACATACCCATCCAGAATACGCTGTTGTAATTTTTGCCAATAATCCGCGCTAAACAGATCCCGATGATGTTCCAGCAAATAATCCCGAATTTTTGGATCTTGGCATAAGAATTGAGCAAACTCTTCTGGAAAAACATCCTGCTCTCGTATGCTATACCAAGGCTCGCCAGATAGCTCTTGTTCAGGGTAAAGCGGTTCAGGGATACGACGAAAATTAACCTCGGTCATATAGCAAATTTCATCATAATCATAAAACACCACGCGACCATGGCGTGTCACACCAAAATTTTTAAATAACATGTCGCCAGGAAAAATATTGGCAGCAGCTAATTGCTTGATAGCACAGCCATACTCTTCAATAGCGTGATACAGCTGCTCATCCGAAGCTTCATCCATAAAAATATTCAATGGGATCATCTTACGCTCCATGTATAAATGGCGAATTAAGATTTTATCTCCCAGATCTTCAACTTGGGATGGTGCTTCTACCAATAATTCCGTCATCAGCTCATCGCTCACAAAACGCTTTTCGATGATAAAATTCTCAAACTCTTGCGTATCTGCCATCCTGCCCACTCGGTCATGCTCTTTGACCATCCGATAACACTCAAGCACCCGTGCTTTAGTGACTTCTTTTTGTGGCGCAAATTGATCTTTAATGATCTTAAATACGCGATCAAATGAGGGAGCCGTAAACACGAGCATGACCATCCCTTTCACCCCTGGCGCTAAAGTAAATTGCTCTTTTGAGAAATTTAAATAAGCCAAATACTCTCGGTAATATTCAGTTTTTCCATGCTTTTGACAACCAATCGCCATATACAGCTCAGCAATAGACTTACTGGGTAAAATCTCACGTAACCAGAACACTAATCCAGCCGGAAATGGCGCATACACCATAAAATAAGAACGTGCAAAACCAAACACAATGCTCGCGTCATCAAACCCTGTTAAACAGGTATCTATGTACATTAACCCTTGCTCATCATGATGAATTGGCAACAAAAATGGGTGTACCTGCTGATTGATATACAGTTTTCCAACTAACCATGCGGCTTTATTACGATAAAACAGTTCATTGGCAACATGCAGCTGAGCGCCTTGTTCGACAATTTCAGGGAAACGTAACCTCAATATTTTTATAATACATTGAATATCAAAGGTTAAATCTCTCCACATCAAGCGAAGAGGTAAGCCACTTAGTATTCCTCGTAAAACATTTTCCATATTTCCATCAAGGTTATACTCACGCGCTAATGGTCTCGGTAAGGTACAAAAGCGCCTCGCGGGTTGCGAAGTGAAGATGAACAGGTTTTCCTGAGTGAGTTGTCGATGCTGAAACAACCGACAATAAACGGAATTAAAAAAGCTTTCTGCAATTTCAAAACGAGGGTATTCCGGCAATAATGTTGCGTAAACCTGTTTGATCCGAGCCAAATTATGTGGACTCAGCGTTTGTATTAGCCCCATACATTGCAGTTGAGCAACAACGAGCCCCACATGGTGGTCATACAGTTTGATCCTTTGTTTCATGGCATGTTGAACAGCATGCCAGTCGCCACGCTCAAAGCGTTCCTGTGCACCGGAGGTAATTTCAAGGAATCGCCCATATTGTGCATCAAAGCCTTGTAAAATGGTTTGGGCAATGATCTGTTCATTTTCGAAGGTCATCTTTACTCTCCCAATAAAAAACAGGCACTTGCGTGCCTGAAAAGTAGATAGATACACCAATGTCAACAACACACCGACCAATAGGAACCGTCTGTCTCTCCCTGTTTAAAATTGCTCTTCTTCAGTTGACCCCGTTAACGCCGTGACTGAAGAACTTCCCCCCTGAATAACTGTGGTCACTTTATCAAAGTAGCCCGTTCCCACCTCTTGCTGATGCGAAGAGAAGGTATAACCTTTATTAATCGCGGCAAATTCACACTCTTGAACCTTATCAACATAGTGTTTCATGCCTTCACCTTGAGCATAGGCATGAGCAAGGTCAAACATGTTGAACCACATGCTGTGGATCCCAGCTAGAGTAATAAACTGGAAGCGATACCCCATATCTGAGAGTTCTTGTTGAAAACGTGCAATCGTGCTGTCGTCTAAATTTTTCTTCCAATTAAATGATGGTGAACAGTTATATGCCAGCAATTTACCTGGAAACTTGGCATGAATGGCATCCGCAAATTGACGCGCGGCTTCCAAGTCCGGTTTAGACGTTTCACACCACACTAAATCTGCATAAGGGGCATAAGCGAGACCACGACTGATTGCTTGCTCAATTCCTGCCGTTGTGCGGAAGAAGCCTTCAGCAGTGCGCTCACCAGTAATAAAAGGCTCATCATAAGGATCGCAATCTGAAGTTAATAAATCGGCTGCATCCGCATCTGTTCTCGCGATTAAGATGGTTGGTACGCCAGATACATCCGCCGCCAAACGAGCTGCAACTAACTTCTGAATAGCTTCTTGAGTCGGAACCAAAACTTTTCCACCCATATGGCCGCATTTTTTCACTGCCGCCAATTGATCCTCAAAGTGCACTGCGGCTGCTCCCGCTTCAATCATATGTTTCATTAATTCAAAGGCATTCAAGACTCCACCGAAACCCGCTTCCGCATCCGCCACGATAGGTAAAAAGAAATCGATATATTCTTGGTTATCAGGACCGATGCCATTCGCCCATTGAATTTGGTCAGCTCGGCGAAATGTGTTGTTGATTCGCTGAACCACATTAGGGACTGAATCCACAGGGTATAACGACTGGTCTGGATACATACTAGAAGCGGAGTTTGCATCCGCAGCGACCTGCCAACCCGATAAATAAACTGCTTCAATGCCGGCTTTCGCTTGTTGCAAGGCTTGACCACCTGTTAATGCGCCCAATGCATTCACATAACCTTTTTTCGCGCCACCGTTCAGTTGCGCCCAAAAGCGCTCTGCACCTTTACGAGCCAATGTATGTTCTGGATTAACCGAGCCGCGTAGCTTAATCACTTCCTCAGCAGCATAAGGACGAGTGATGCCTTTCCAGCGCGGTTTTTTCCATTCATTTTCTAATTGAGCAATCTGTTCTAAGCGCGATGTTGTCATGATTTACTTCCTTTATTGTTGTCAGTCTTTGTAGGGTAATGAAATATTGTGTTTATTTTTAAATCTTATTAATCAAGTAGTTGGTAACCAGGGATGGTTAAAAACTCGATTAGATCATCTTGGGTCGTGATCCGTCGCATCAGCTCACTTGCTTCACGGAAACGCCCGCTTTGAAAGCGATGATCGCCAAGCTCTTTTTGAATCACTTGTAGCTCTTCATCCAGCATCTCTTCGAACAGAGCTTTCGTCACCTTCATGCCGTTTGATAACGATTTGCCATGACGAATCCATTGCCAAATTGAAGTACGCGAAATTTCAGCTGTAGCGGCATCTTCCATTAGTCCATAGATAGGTACGCAACCATTTCCTGAAATCCACGCTTCAATGTATTGCACAGCTACACGAATATTGGCACGCATTCCCGCCTCAGTTCTTTCACCTTCACAAGGCTGTAATAGCTGATTTGCAGTGATTTCATCATCATTTTCACGGCGGATATTCAGCTGATTTTTACGTTCGCCTAAAGCTGCGTTAAACACCTCCATGACGGTATCAGCTAAACCAGGATGCGCTATCCATGAACCATCATGACCATTGCGAGCTTCCAACTCTTTATCTGCTTTCACTTTGGCAAGAATGGCTTGGTTTTCCTGTGCATCTTTACTTGGGATAAAAGCGGACATTCCCCCCATTGCAAACGCACCGCGACGATGACAGGTTTTGATCAACAACCGTGAATAGGCACTTAAAAATTCCTGTGTCATTGTGACGACTTGTCTATCTGGCAAGACACGGTCAGCATGCTCTTTTAGTGTTTTGATATAGCTGAAGATATAATCCCAACGACCGCAATTTAGCCCCACAATGTGGTGACGCATGTGGTATAAAATTTCATCCATTTGGAAAACAGCAGGTAATGTTTCAATTAATACGGTTGCTTTGATAGTGCCCCGAGGAAGGCCAACAAAATCCTCTGCCGCACTAAATACATCACTCCACCACTGAGCTTCCTGCCAAGACTCGAGTTTTGGAATATAGAAATAAGGTCCACTTCCCTTCGCTAGTAAGGCTTGATAGTTATTAAAAAAGTAAAGTGCGAAATCAAACAATCCTCCGGGAATTGGTTTTCCGCCAACCAGTACATGCTTTTCATCTAAATGAAGACCTCGTACACGAGCAATCAACACCGCTGGATTTGATTTCAATTGATAGACTTTGCCATTTTCATTGGTATAAGAGATTTCACCTGTAATCGCATCGCGCAAATTGATTTGCCCATCAATCAGTCTTTCCCACGATGGAGATAAAGAGTCTTCGAAATCTGCCATGAACACTTTTACGTTAGCATTCAGAGCATTGATCACCATTTTTCGATCAACAGGTCCCGTAATTTCAATTCGGCGATCTTGTAAATCATCAGGAATATTTTGAATCTTCCAGTCCGAATTTTTAATGGAATCAGATTCCATAATAAAATCAGGCAGCCCACCTGAATCAATTGATTTTTGGCGTAGCACTCGATCTTTGAGCAATTGCTCTCTTCGTGGTAAAAACTCATCGACAAGAAAAGACAAAAAACCAATAGAATCAGTATCTAATATGTTTTTAGCTTGCTGTGAAAATGCTTTTGTGAATGTTAAATCTGAAATAGATAATTGCTGATTCATTGTTCTATCCTCATTCATGGCTGGCTATGAATTAAGAGTAAACTCAAAAAACAAATAAATCAAAAACGGTTTCCATTTTATTATAAAGTACACACATCACCATGATTATAAACAATTTATTTATAAAAATGGTTTTGCTATTAATTTCTATAGATAGAATTATTTTGTTAATATTTAGTTAAATCATAGTGTTATATCTATTCGGATATTTTATTTTTTAATAACAGAAAATGAGTTAACCAAATTATTTTAGTTATCGATCCATCTATAAATGAGGGGATATTTTTGATTTAAAGGCTAAATAGTTTTGATTATTTAGCCTTATATTCTGAGATATGACCAGTTAACTGGAATTAAGTCGCTTTTTTAATCTAATGTTGGTTCCATATGACTAAGATCGAACGGTGTGATCTGGTACACATAATAGTTGAGCCAATTAGAGAATAAGAGATGACCATGACTACGCCAACGAACTTCTGGTGAGTTATTCGGATCATCATTTTTAAAATAATTACACGGTAGATCGGGCGTGATCCCCGCATCAACATCGCGCCAATACTCTTGAGATAATGTTTCTGCATCATACTCTGGATGCCCAGTGACAAAAGCAAGACGTTTATCTTTTGATGCAAATAAGTAAGCTCCCGCTTCAGGGGAACTGGCCAAAATATCCAGATCTGTATGCTGGCGAATATACTCTTCAGGAAAATCAGCATAACGAGAATGTGGAGCATAAAAAGATGCATCAAACCCTCGAGTCAATAAAGCATAGGGCTCTAATGTTTCATGGGAATAGACACCTGAAAGTTTTTCTTTACGAGTTAATTTAGGTAGACCATACAGTACGTTAAGTGCAGCTTGAACAGCCCAACAAACAAACAGCGTCGATGTTACATGCGATTTTGCCCATGCAATAACACGCTCTATTTGTTCCCAATAGCAAACATCAGCGAATTCCACCAAACCAAGGGGAGCCCCTGTGACGATTAACCCATCAAAATTTTGATGTTGGATATCTTCAAAATCACAATAAAAATTGTTCAAATGCTCCGTAGGCGTATTTTTAGATTCTCTCTGATCGATGCGTAACAGCTGAATATCAACCTGTAATGGAGTATTTGATAGCAGCCGTAAAAACTGGTTTTCAGTTTCAATTTTCTTCGGCATCAGATTCAATATCAGTACTTTCAAGGGACGTATCTCCTGAAGGCTAGCTCTTGTCGTGGTCATGACAAAAACATTTTCTTCACGCAAGAAATTAACCGCTGGTAGCTCATCAGGCAGGCGAATTGGCATCGTTCATCCCCTTAAAAATATACTTTATACGTTTAGACTTCTAGAATGCTAAATAATCTAACCAATGTGGACCTTATTGTCGAGCGTTTAAGGACAAGTTGAAATAATTTCAAGCGATAGACGTTGTCATGGGAATACCTACAGTCTAACAAATTGGTAACCTAATGATATCCAGACTTTTTATTACAGCGTAATACCTAAAATGGCTTAGATTTTTTTGTACTTAAATAGAGAAAGTGTTTGAGTACATTAGAACGTTCAAAGGAGAATTTTATGTTATTTACGAGGTAGGAAGTGACTACAGAGATTATTTTACATTGATAATCTTCTAACGGTCAGAGCAGACAGGAACCAAACTGTCTCCCCCACTCGCGTACCACACTAAATTGCAAGTAACCGTTATGATGAGAGCTGGTGAATCCCTCTTTTCAGGCGTGAGATGGGAAATACCTGAAAAATACACACTGGTTATCTGTGTTCCATCGTGATGCAGACTCACTCAAAAGCCATTTCGTTCAAATAAATCAAGGGAATCCGGGATAAATCGGCATCACTAACATCTCCACTTAGTCTCTCATCGCATACAGTATAAGTTACACGCTCTAAATTCCGCTGGTATGCCACGCTAAATAAGGAATCGTGGTTATGATGCGATATCGGTGAATACGACCGTTCAAGGGGTGATGAGAAGCTGCTGAAAAATAGGCAAATTTTCTCCCATTTGCATTTCGCCTGACT
>NZ_JAMPNR010000027.1:0-45523 GCF_028479485.1 Providencia sp. PROV209
AGGCGTATATCGCTTAGTGATGAAAGCGGGCTCTGATAATTTCCGTGCTTCGGCCGTTCAAGGCGTGATGAAACGCATTAAAGCGAAAGGGATTGAAGTGGTGGTTTACGAGCCAGTACTCAAAGAAGACGAATTCTTCCGCTCGAAAGTTATCCGTGATTTAGACGCGTTCAAAGCCGAATGTGACATTATTCTGGCAAACCGTATGGTGCCTGAACTGGACGATGTGGCGGATAAAGTCTATACCCGTGACTTGTTTGGTAATGACTAAATGAATATTGTATATATTATTACAAAAGCCGATGAGATTGGTGGCGCACAGATACATGTTAGAGATTTATCTATTGCAATGACGAATCTAGGACATAATGTAACTGTCATCGTTGGAGAGTCAGGTGCCTTAACCACTCAATTACAAGAAAATAAAATAAAATACCTTGTTGAACCAAAATTAACTCGAAATATAGCACCAATTAAAGATTTAATCTGCGCAATAAAATTGCGATCTATATTGAAAAAATTATCTCCTGATATTGTTTCATTGCATTCATCAAAAGCTGGAATAATTGGTAGAACAGCTTTACTTGGCAGTAAAATTCCATGCATTTTCACTGCCCATGGTTGGGCATTCGCTGATGGAGTATCTGAAAAACGTAAAAAATTATATATTTTCATTGAAAGATTTTTTTCTAATTTTTGCAAGAAAATCATTACAGTATCTAGGCAAGATAAAGAATTAGCGATTAAATACAATGTAGCTGATAATAATAAACAAATTGTTATCCATAATGGGATGCCTGATAAAAGTATAGAATTCCCTAAGATGAATAATATTAATGAGACTCTGAAACTTATAACTGTCGCACGATTTTCTGAACAAAAAGACCATACATCCTTATTAATGGCGCTTTCTAGTCTATCTCAAAAAAATTGGACATTAGACTTAATTGGTAAAGGCCCCCTTGAGGATGAAATAAAACAATTAGCGAGTAAGTTAGATCTTAGTGAAAAAATCAATTTTTTAGGTGAAAGGCATGATGTGAGTAGGCTACTCGCTAATGCAGACATTTTTATATTACCTTCAAATTGGGAAGGCTTACCAAGAAGCATTATTGAAGCAATGAGCTTTTCATTACCAATTATTGCTTCTGATGTTGGTGGGGTACGTGAAATGGTTTCATCAACTAATGGCTACTTAATTCCGCGTGGCGATAGTAAAGCGATATCATCAGCATTGGCTACGTTACTTGAAAATAAAGATATCCGAGTAAAGATGGGTAACGAAAGTAGACAAATTTATTGTGACCATTTTAACTTTAAAAAAATGCTAGACAATACATACAAACTATATTGCCAAGTAAGTGAAAAAAATTTATGAAACTAACAATCATCGGTGGCTCCGGCTTCATCGGAACACGTCTGTCAAACCAATTAAAATCTCAAAATATCGATTTCAAAATCGTTGATATTGAAAAAAGTGAAGCACATCCTGAAAAGTGGGAATTTGGCGATGTCACCAAGCCTGAAACGCTTATAGAGCCATTGAAAGGTAGTGATGTCATTATTAACCTATCAGCAAAACATAAAGATAATGTTCATCCTATTAGCCTTTACTATGAAGTGAACGTTGATGGAGCCAAAAACGTCTGTGATGTCGCTGAACAACTGGGTATCAAACACATTGTTTTCACTTCATCGGTTGCTGTTTATGGCTTCGTTGAAAAAGAAACCGGGGAAGATGGCGAATATCATCCATTTAACCATTATGGTAAATCTAAGTTAGAAGCTGAATACGTTTACGATGCATGGCAAGCAAAATCAGCGGACAATATCTTAGTCACTATTCGCCCGACCGTTGTCTTTGGTGAAAATAACCGTGGTAACGTTTATAACCTATTCCGCCAAATTGCGTCTGGTCGATTCTTAATGATCGGTTCGGGTAATAACCAAAAATCAATGGCATATGTAGAGAATATCGCAGCATTTATTACGTTTGCCACAACCTTCACTGAAGGAAAGCATGTATTCAATTACATTGATAAGCCTGATTTTACAATGAACGAGTTAACAACGGTCATTTGTGGTGCCCTCAATAAGCCAAAATCCAATATCCGCATTCCATATCCAGTTGGGATTTTAGGTGGCTACTGTTTTGACGTACTTTCTAAACTAACTGGTAAAGAATTTCCAGTGAGTAGCATTCGTGTGAAAAAATTCTGTGCTCGTACACAATTTAAATCTAATTACATTGGCAATACCTCTTTTGTTCCACCCGTTACTTTGGAACAAGGTATCGCCAATACTGTGCAGTATGAGTTTAAATAAATCTAATTTTTCTTAATCTCAATTTTGAGATTTATAGACAGGATTTCACCATGAATAACCCTAGCGTATTGGTCACCGGCGGTCTTGGCTATATTGGTAGCCATACCTGCGTACAAATGATCCAGCAAGGTATTCAGCCGATCATTTTAGATAACCTCCACAATGCTAACCTTGAAGTATTGAACCGCATTGAAACCATCACGGGAACTAAACCGACGTTTTATCAAGGTGATGTTCGTGATAAAGCCGTACTTGATGCCATTTTTGCACAGCATACGATTAGTGCTGTAATCCACTTTGCCGGTTTAAAAGCGGTAGGTGAATCGGTTGAAAAACCGATTGAATACTATGATGTGAATGTGAATGGCACCTTAGTTTTAGTCCAAAGCATGCGTCAGGCGGGTGTTAAGAGCTTAATATTCAGCTCATCTGCAACGGTATATGGTGAGCCTGAACATACCCCGTTAACTGAAGAATCCTCCGTAGGAAACACCAACAGCCCATATGGCACGAGCAAATATATGGTTGAGCGTATTTTAACTGACCTCTGTATCTCTGATAGCGAATGGTCCATTTCCTTACTACGCTACTTCAACCCAGTTGGCGCGCATAACTCCGGTCTGATGGGTGAAGACCCGAATGGAATCCCGAATAACCTCACGCCATTTATTGCACAAGTGGCTGTTGGTCGTCGTAAAGAACTTGCCGTATTCGGCGGAGATTATGCAACCAAAGACGGTACTGGCGTCCGCGATTATATCCACGTTATGGATTTAGCTGATGGACATATTGCTGCATTAGATCATATGAACCAGGGTTCTGGGCTTTATATCTACAATTTAGGTACTGGTACTGGAACAAGTGTGCTAGAAGTTATCGCTGCTTTTGAAAAGGCAGTAGGTAAACCAATTCCTTATAAAATAGCAGAGCGTCGTGCGGGAGATATCGCTGAATATTGGTCAACGCCAGCAAAAGCAGAGCGTGAGCTTGGTTGGAAAGCGAAATATTCTATTCAAGATATGGCTGATGATGTATGGCGCTGGCAATCCATGAATCCAAATGGTTATCAAAGCTAAGTAACATTTATTTTGTAATAATCAGGCGAGCACTCAGCTCGCCTTTTTTATATTTAAAAATCCCCCCCTTCTATACCCCCCATTCGAACTCTCTTCCTTAACTCTCTTTTACTCTAAAAATAACGCTCTAATATTTAAATAAAGTCTTAAAAATAATTCCATTCTCGTCATTACACAAAAAACATCCAAAAAATCAATAACCTTTTTTATTCTATTATATTTTTATATAAGTGGGTTTTTCAGACAAAATATTTGAATATCAATTAAGAATTAAATTATTATGCCAGCCAGAATTATATGTTTGTGTAACTTCAATGTCTGAAATGCACGCTTTCCTATCCTGATTTAGGGCGATTACCATGTTGATGAAATACCTTATTCCTATAGCAGCCAGCGCGCTCATTGCTGGGTGCCAAATCGTCCCTGGAACGTATATTTCCACATCAGAAAAAACCATTATTAACACTGGCAAACATGACATTAATGCGCTTGTGGATATCTACCCTATCTCCCCACAGTTGCTAAATGAAATGCAGATTGCCCCTGTGATCGCCAAACCAAATCCACAACTGGAAAAACAATTAGCCACTTATGACTATCGGGTTGGCGTTGGCGATGTATTGGCCATTACGGTTTGGGATCACCCCGAGCTCACCATTCCTGCGGGTTCTTATCGCAGCGCAGCTGATTCCGGAAATTGGGTTCACTCCGATGGCACAATTTATTATCCCTATATTGGAAAAGTATCCGTTATCGGAAAAACAATTAGTGAAATACGAAAATTAGTGAGCCTCCGACTCGCCGCCTATATTGAAACACCGCAAGTTGATGTCAGCATTGCGGCATTTCGCTCACAAAAAATGTATGTTTCTGGTGAGGTCATCAAGGCGGGAGCGCTTCCCATCACAAATATACCGCTAACCCTCTTAGAGGCATTCAATACGGCAGGTGGGCTCACTGAAAACGCAGATTGGAATAACGTGGTGCTTACCCGTAACGGCAAAGAAATCAAGGTCTCACTGCAATCCTTAGTTCAGTATGGCGACCTAACCCAGAACCACTTAATGCAGCCCAATGATGTGCTATATGTGCCCCGCAATGATGCACAAAAAGTATTTGTGATGGGAGAAGTCGAACAACCAGCGACCCTGACGATCGACCGTGCAGGCATGAGTATTACCGAGGCGCTCAGTAAATCCAGAGGACTCAATCAAACAACAGCAAGTGCGACCGGTATATTTGTGATTCGCCCTATTAATAAGCAAGTACCGAATAATCATATGCCAAATGAGCTACCGCCTCAAAAAATAGCGGTTATTTATCAGCTAGACCTATCCGATGCGACCGCATTAGTGATGGGAACCAAATTTAAATTACAGCCTTATGACCTTGTTTATGTGACCGCAGCGCCTATTGTTCGTTGGAACCGTTTAATTACCCAACTCTTGCCAACCATCACGTCATACAACCTGTTAACCGAAAGTACTAAGCGTATTTATAACTGGTAATACCTATGTTCAATAATATCCTTATTATATGCATGGGCAATATCTGCCGTTCCCCCACTGGAGAACGCTTAATGCAGTTATTTTTCCCTCAAAAAATGATTCATTCCGTCGGCTTTATCGCGCCACTGAACAAACCTGCGGATAACAATGCTATCCGTATTGCTAAAAACCATAATCTCTCTTTAGAGGGGCATTATTCTCGCCGTTTAACTGAACCCCTATGCCAATCAGCAGACTTAATCCTTGTGATGGAAAACCACCATATCCAAAAACTCTATCAACAGTTTCCGCAAACTCGCGGCAAAGTCATGTTATTCGGTGAATGGCTAAACAAATCTGAAATCCCCGATCCCTATAAACATAGTGATGAGATGTTTGAACATGTTTATCAACTTATGGAACAAGCGGCCAGTTCCTGGCAAGGGAAAATTTAATTTTTAACTGATGGCAAAACTAACATAATGATAAATAAAGAAAAAAACCAATCGCTAAATGCAGATGAAATCGACCTTCTCGCCTTATTTAAAGCATTACAATTCAATTATTTAACAATAAGTATTTCGACTGTTATTTTTATATTCATTGCAGGAATATACTGTTTTATGGCTGCCCCCATCTATCAAGCCAATGCCACGCTGCAATATGACAAAGCCAACCAAGCATCATTATTAGATCAAATGAATGACGTGATGCCCTTCGGCAGTCATGCAAATCCGGTAGAATCAGAAGTTGAAGTGATAAAATCCCGCATGGTTTTAGGTAAAACAGTCTCAGACCTTAATTTGGATATTCAAATATCACCATCAGGGCTGTTGCCTAAACTGAGCAGAAATACAATCGCCATCGATATTGGGCAATATTATTTACCCTCTAGCTTAATGGATCAGCCAGCAACACTAACGTATCTCAATGAACATCAATATACTTTGGCTATTGCAGGGGAAACTTATCACGGCAAAATTGGCTTCCCCATAGAGCAACAGGGTATCCGCCTATTAGTGAATTCATTCATGGCAGAAACGGGAGATAAACTGACCCTGATAAAAAATGATCGGTTTTCCACTATCGAAAATTTGCGTAGTCGTATCAGCATTAATGAGCTTGGAAAAAGTACTGGAATCATTAATTTATCGATTAAGGGACTCAATAAGCAAGAAAATACCAAAATACTGGATAACATTATTCAAAATTATATCGATCAAAATATAGAGCATAAGAAAAAAGCCACTGATAACTCGTTGGTCTTTTTAGAGAATTATTTGCCCCAAATAAAAAGTAAGCTTGACCATTATGAAAATCAATTAAATGCTTTTCGTAAAAAAAATGAGTCTATTGACCTCTCTTTAGAAGCGAAATCCGCACTTGAAAGCGCATTACAAATAGAAGAAAAACTCAACGAGCTGACGTTCAAAGAAGTGGAAATTCAACAGTTATATACCCGTAATCACCCTGCTTACCAATCCTTGATAGATAAACGCCAAACATTACTACTCGAAAAAGAACGTATCAGTAAAAATATCCAACAGCTGCCAAATACTCAGCAACAGATTGTTCGGCTAACTCGAGATGTTGAATCAGAACAAGCAATTTATAATCAATTGGTTGCGAAGCAACAAGAACTCAGTGTACTCAATGCTGGGATAACCTCTAACATGCGCATCATTGACCCGGCAGAATCGCAGCCCGCGCCTATTGCGCCGAAAAAAACCTTAATTATGGCTTTAGCATCCATTCTAGGTTTCATTGTCGGTAGCGGTTATGTGCTCGCCAAGGAATGCCTGAATAATAAAATTAAAAATTCTGAAGATATCGAAGCGCTCGGTGTTCAGGTTTATGCAGCCATTCCATTTTCTTTTGATGAAAAAAGATTACAGTCTAATCAACATCGAAAGCCATTAGCGATTGAAAATCCATGCGATCTTGCAATAGAAGCCATCCGTTCATTAAGAACGAGCATCTATTTTTCAGTCATGAACCAAAACAATAACATTGTCATGCTGACTAGCGCGTCGCCCAACATTGGCAAAAGCTTCATTGCTTCAAATATCGCTGTTGTCCTCGCAAATGCAGGTAAAAAAATTCTGCTTATTGATGCCGACTTACGTAAGGGCCATATCCATAAAACTTTTGGCTTAGAAAATAAATCGGGGCTTTCAGAGTTCTTATCTCAACACAATCCTGACCCAATCATTATTCATAAACAAGTTATTGATAATTTGGATATTATAAGCCGAGGAAAGAGTGTTTCTCACTCTTCCGAGCTACTCATGAGCGAACAATTTAAACATTTATTGGACTCGCTTAAGCATCAATATGACATGGTACTGCTTGATACCGCGCCTATTTTTGCAGTAACCGATCCTGCAATTATTGGTAAATATGCGGGAACCTCGCTCCTAATTGCACATTATGATGTCAGTACCGTGAAAGAGCTCGAACGTGCTCTTAAACATTTTGCTCAAAATAATATTGAAATTACAGGTGCGATCCTCAATGGTATTCACAAGAAATCAGAGGATTATCGCTATGTTTACCAGTATTAATGGGATGGCGAGCGATTAGCTCGCCTTTTTATACCCTCAAATTATTCCGTTTCACCCTCGTGCCATGCAATAGATGCATCTTTCCAAATTTGCGCGTAAACTCTGCATCATCTTTTTTCATCTAGACCAATAGCCATTAACGTTATGCCACATATTGTTTTATTCGAACCTGAAATCCCACCCAATACGGGCAACATCATCCGCTTATGTGCTAATACAGGTTTTAGCTTACACCTTATTCACCCGCTGGGTTTTACTTGGGATGACAAACGTTTGCGCCGCGCAGGACTCGATTACAGTGAGTTTGCGGACATCAAACATCACCATGATTATTATGCATTCTTAGAAAGTGAAGGGTTAAATCCTGATAATAATCAGTCGCCAACAGGCGCTCGCGTGTTTGCGTTGACAACCAAAGGTAAACCGAGCCACAGCAATGTGAGCTATCGAGAAGATGATTATTTGATGTTTGGACCAGAAACTCGTGGCTTGCCGCCTTATGTTCTCGACAATATGCCAATCGAGCAGAAAATTCGTATCCCGATGCTAGCTGAAAGCCGCAGTATGAACCTGTCTAACTCGGTCGCCGTTGTGGTTTTCGAAACTTGGCGCCAGCTTGGGTACTCGGGTGCGCTGCTGAAAGACTAGCTTAGCTTGCTTATCCCGCTTGCTAGATTTAGAACAAATCTTGAACATCATTTAAGTTACTGCTAGACTTGTACAATAAATAGTACAAGACAGGTATCATACAATGAAAACCATTTCCTTTAGTGATGCTAGAAGCAATTTGAAAGCAGTGCTTGATAGAGTTGTTGATGATATGGATACGACGATTATAACCCGCCGTGATTCTGAAGCGGCTGTAGTTATGTCCTTGGAATACTACAATAGTTTAATGGAAACCATCTATCTACTGCGCTCTCCTGCAAATGCAGAGCATCTCAACAAATCCATCGAGCAATTTAAAGCGGGTAAGATTTCAGAGAGAAAGCTAATCAATGAGTAGACTTCTAACATGGACGGATCAAGCTTGGGAAGACTATCTATACTGGCAAAACCAAGATAAAAAGACATTAAAGCGGATAAATAAACTCATTGAAGACACGAAAAGAACGCCATTCAGCGGTATAGGTAAACCAGAGCCACTAAAAGAAAACTTGGCTGGCTTCTGGTCTCGTAGAATAGATGAAACAAACAGGCTAGTTTATGCAATCGAAAATACCGCATTAGTTATCATTGCCTGCCGCTATCACTACTGACTTTATTTAAATCCCATCCCCGCTTTCAAAACCATCAACGTTACCATTAAAGTTTTGATCCATCTCTAGCGATGGCTTATCGCTTGTTGGCTTACCAACAATACGAGCAGGAACGCCCGCCACTGTCGTATGAGGAGGAACGGGATGTAATACCACAGAGCCAGCGCCAATTTTCGCGCCACGACCAATTTCAATATTACCGAGTATCTTCGCGCCGGCGCCAATCATCACGCCTTCACGTACTTTTGGATGGCGATCGCCGCAGGTTTTACCCGTACCGCCCAAAGTGACCGATTGGAGGATCGATACATCGTTTTCGACAATCGCCGTCTCACCAATCACAATTCCTGTCGCATGGTCGAGCATAATTCCGCAACCAATTTGTGCAGCAGGATGAATATCAACACCAAAAGAAACTGAAATTTGGTTTTGTAAGTAGACCGCAAGTGCCTTACGACCTTCTCCCCATAACCAATGCCCAATACGGTAGGCTTGTAAGGCGTGAAAGCCTTTTAAATACAACAGAGGAGTCGAGTACTTATCAACCGCGGGGTCACGTAAACGTACCGCAGAAAGATCCATCGCCGCAGAAAAAATCATTTGCTCATCATTGCGATAAGCTTCTTCTACGATCTCACGAACTTCGATTGCAGGCATAATGGGGGAACTAAGCTTATTTGCCAACATATAGCTAAGCGCGCTACCTAAATTATCATGCTTTAGTAATGTCGCGTTAAAAAAACTGGCGAGTAAGGGCTCACAGTCAGCAAGCGCCTTGGCTTCTTCCTTAATGTAACCCCAAATTCTATCCAATTCTTCACGCGACATAATGGCTCTCTTCTATATTATTATTGGCTTATTATTAGCTTGGTAATTTAGGCATATCCGCAATTTCATCTTTAGTTGCCCGCCCTAACAGCGCTTGGGAGGCTTCTAACACATTTTTATTGCAATAGAGGATTTGGTAAATTTGTTCTGTGATTGGCATTTCAACACCGGCACGTTCCGCAAGGGCTTTCACCTCTTTGGTATTACGATAGCCTTCAACCACTTGCCCAATCTCTTTTTCCGCCTCTTCAACACTGACACCATTTCCCAGCATCATACCAAAACGGCGATTACGAGATTGGTTATCCGTGCAGGTTAGCACTAAATCACCTAACCCAGCCATACCCATAAATGTTGAAGGGTCAGCGCCTAATGACACACCTAAGCGGCTCATTTCAGCTAACCCACGCGTGATTAATGCTGTACGAGCATTTGCACCAAAGCCCATTCCATCCGAGATCCCAGCGCCAATCGCAATCACGTTTTTCACGGCACCACCAAGCTGCACACCTATCATGTCTGGGTTTTTATAGACACGGAAGCTTTTGCCACAATGGAATAATTTTTGTAAATCATCACCAAACTGGCTATCAGATGCTGCCACTGAAATTGCAGTAGGAAGACCCGCCGCTAACTCTTTCGCAAACGTAGGTCCAGACAATACCGCCAGGGGAATTTCATTACCTAATACCTCACGCGCGACATCTTGCAACAAACGTCCAGTATCTCTCTCTAGCCCTTTGGTTGCCCAAATAATGCGGGAGCCCGCTTGCAGATACGGTTTGATTTGCTTCAGTACGTCACCAAATACATGGCTAGGCACTACAATCAAGATATTCAAGCTCGCTTCAACGGCACTTTTTAAGTCCGTCTCGAGAGATAAACTATCAGGGAAAGAAACGCCAGGCAAAAACGCCTGATTGCTACGTTCTTGGTTTAATTTGCGGATATGTGCAGGATCATGCCCCCACAGCACCACCTGATGACCATTACGTGCAAGGGTAATGGCTAAAGCGGTGCCGTACGAGCCGGCACCGATCACTGTCATTGAAGCAGTATTCATTAAGCGACCTTATTGAACTTCAGGGTTCTGCGCTTGTTCACCTTGTTGCTGCTGTAAATAATTCATGAACAGTGCATCAAAGTTAACTGGCGCTAAGTTCAATTGTGGGAATGTACCGCGACCCACCATGTTAGTGATAGTTTCACGCGCATATGGGAACAGGATGTTCGGGCAGTATGCACCTAAGCAATGCGCCATTTGTGTTCCTTCGATACCATCGATAGAGAACACACCCGCTTGCTGAACTTCACACAAGAATGCAGTTTCTTCGCCCAATGTTGCAGTCGTTGTTACACGCAGAACAACTTCATATACGCCTTCAGCTAATTGAGTTGAAGAAGTATCTAAATCTAATTTGATCTCTGGCTGCCACTCTTTTTGAAAGATTTGAGGTGCATTAGGTGCTTCAAATGAAACGTCTTTTGCATAAATACGTTGAATTTGAAATACCATTTCCGAGTTGTTTTGTTCTGACATAATAATTACCTTACTTCCATATTAGAGTTTCGAGATATATTCAGTTGCCGACACCGTGCCGGATGATTACTTCTTACCACGAGCCAGCGGCAGATTTTCACCCGCCCAACCAGCGATCCCTTCTTTCAGGACAAAGACTTTTTCAAAACCATGTTTAGCTAGCTGTTCCGCAGGTTTACCTGCTTCCATACCACTCGCAGAAACCATAATCACTGATTTTTGTTTGTGTTTTTCCAGCTCACCCAAATTATTATCTTTAATTTCAGATGGTGTTAAGTTAATTGAATCAATAATATGCCCTTTGCGGAACTCTTCACGCGTACGTAAGTCCACAACAATGGCTTCTTCTTTATTGATCATCGCAATCGCTTGAGTGCGCGCAATGACTTTAGTTTTAGAGAATAGGCTTCTGAAGGTCATCACGACCACAGCAACAAATAACACTATCCAAGTCAGACTAACAAACGTGTTACGACCGACAAATTGCATGATTTCTTGGATCATGGGGGGCAATTACTCCCGTTAGTTAAAAACGAATATCAAAGGGTTCAGAGTATACCTTTGTGCTGAGCTAATTACAGCCAGTTAGCGCAAACTAGAATATCTTTTTTGCGAAAACACTCGCAGAGTTAACACCTTTTTACTGAAAAAAAGAAATTTTTCCTCGAAGCTGCACGCAAGCATTTTAACATAAACATGCTCAGACTAGGCCTCGACGATAAATTAATTCCCGTCAAGATAGAAAAAAAGCCCCTAAAACTAGCTATACAAAAAAAATCAGTGATAATACGCCTATAATTTGACTTAGTATTACGTTGCATAATAGCAACATTCTTAATTTTTAAGCGTTTTTATGACTATTTTTAAGAGAACACTGGAAAGCACGACTTGCAGATGAAATAATCAGTTATTGCATTTAATTGAGGTGATCTATCACAATGGCCCATACATCCCATCGAATAAAAACATTTTTTGTTCGTCAGGCAATGATTCCTGCCCTGCTTGGTTTGGGATTATTTACTTTGGCGCCTTCTCATGTCGCACTCGCGAATCCGATCACCGAAAATAAAGGTCAGCTAAACGACCTACTGAAAAGTATCGCTGAAAAAGAAAAAAGCGTTAAAGAACAGCAGGCTAAAAAAAGCAATCTCCTCCAGCAATTGAAAGAACAAGAACAAAGTATTTCTGCCGCAAGCCGTGATTTGCACCTAACCCAAAACCAATTAAAACAACTAGATAAAGAAATATCCGCTTTATCCGCCAATATTAGTCGATTGCAGAAGAAAAAAAATGAACAAGAAAAACTGCTTGCTGAGCAATTGGATGCCGCATTTCGACTTGGCAAACATCAAGGTTTATCACTACTGTTAAAAGGTGAAGAAGGTCAACGCGAAGAACGTATTCTTGCCTACTATGGCTACCTTAATCAGGCCCGCGAAAAAACGATTCTTGGGCTGGAAGAAACGACTCAAGAACTGCATGAGCAAAAGCAGTTAGAACAAAAAAAACAGGCGGAGCAAAAAACAACGCTCACACGCCAGCAGCAAGAAAAACAAAAATTAGATAATGCGCAAGCTTCAAGGCAAAAAACATTAACTGTCTTAGAAAGCGCATTAAAAGAAGATCAGAAAAACTTAGCGGTATTAAAGCAAAACGAAGCCAGATTACGTGACAAAATTGCCAAAGCAGAGCGTGAAGCTAAAGCTCGAGCGGAACGCGAAGCGCGTGAAGCAGCTCGAATTCGTGCTCAAGTAGCTGAAAAAGAGCGAAAAGCGAAACAGAAAGGGGCAACCTACAAGCCATCCGAAAGTGAGCAATCACTGATGTCCCGAACAGGCGGTTTAGGTCGTCCAGCCGGTCAAGCTATTTGGCCAGTACGAGGTTCAACGCTACACAATTACGGTGATGTCATCTCCAGTGAATTACGCTGGAAAGGGATGGTTATTGCGGCGAATGAAGGTACCCAAGTTAAAGCTATCGCTGATGGTCGAGTATTACTCGCAGACTGGTTACAAGGTTACGGCCTGGTTGTCGTCGTTGAACACGGTAAAGGCGATATGAGCTTATATGGCTATAACCAAAGCGCCCTAGTTAACGTCGGACAAGAAGTCCGTGCTGGTCAGCCGATTGCCTTGGTAGGAAGCAGTGGTGGTCAAGAACGCCCTGCTCTTTATTTTGAAATTCGTCGTCAAGGTAAAACCGTTAACCCTCGTCCATGGTTAGGTCGATAAAAATATCAATAGATAGCTGTACCCATAAATAAATAGATAGCGAGTTGATAACATTCTAGTCTCTCGCTAATTCTATAATCTGTTAGGAAAATCATTATGTTAAAACACTCACCCGTAAAATTACTGATTAGCTTACTCCTTCTCATAATTGGCTTTCAGGTGAGTGCAGCTAAGCTTGCAATTGTCATTGATGATTTCGGCTATCGCGTAAAAGAAGATAATCAAATACTCGCGCTACCTGCGGCAATCAGCATTGCGATTTTACCTAACTCACCTCATGGTGCTGAGGTTGCGGCAACCGCCTATCAACAAGGGCGAGATATTTTGATTCATATGCCAATGAAACCTTTGAGTAAACAACCACTTGAAAAAGATACTCTCGCCCCTTCGATGAGTGCTGAAGAGGTTGACCGCATCATCAAAAATGCCATTAGCCGAGTTCCTCACGCTAAAGGAATGAATAACCATATGGGCAGCGAGATGACCTCCAGCCTTTCTGGGATGCGCAATGTAATGCGCTCGTTGTCGCAATCGAACCTCTTTTTCTTAGATAGCGTCACCATTGGCAATACACAAGCTGTGAATGCGGCAAAAGAATTCGGTGTCCCCTCCGCAAAACGAAATATTTTTATTGATAACCACCAATCTGAAGAGGAAACACGCACTCAACTGAATAAAGCCATTGCCTACGCACGTAAACATGGTAGTGCGGTCGCCATTGGTCACCCACATCCTTCGACAGTACGAGCATTACAAAAATTTATTCCTCAAGTTCCCGCAGATATTGAATTAGTCCCCGTCAGCACTTTAGTCAATCATCAATCAGCAACGGGCGAGCCTCGCAAAACACTCAGAATGCAGCCTGAAGGTATGACTCATTCGTTACCAACAGAAAAGCCTGAAGTAAAAACACCAAGTCAATCCGATGAAAAACTGACTGAGCCTACGCAGCCAATCTCCGCTGACAAAACCTCCGTACCAGAAAATTCAGAACTCACAGAGGTCAATAAAAACGCTCAACAATCTGAGCAACCGACCGAATTAGGAATTTGTGAGATAGAGCTTCCAACTACCCGCCTACAAGGCATTGACCTACTCATGTTTGTGGTAGAAGCCATTTATCAAGATAAAACCTTGCTACCTTTAATTGCAGGAAAGAAAGCCTCATAGCAATAAATAGGCAGAATATAAAAAGGGTTCAAAAGCATTTAGCCTATGAACCCTTAGAAATAACCGATTGATTAAACTTAATTTAGTCCCAGTTTAAAATCACTTTTCCTGATTGCCCTGAACGCATGACATCAAAGCCCTTTTGGAAATCATCAATGGAAAACTCATGAGTAATGATTGGTGATAAATCAAGACCAGACTGTACTAAAGTCGCCATCTTGTACCACGTTTCAAACATTTCCCGTCCATAAATTCCCTTGATAAACAATCCTTTGAAAATCACTTGGCTCCAGTCTGTTGCCATCGATGCTGGAGGGATACCTAACAGAGCAATTCTGCCACCATGATTCATGGTGTCTAGCATGGTTTGGAAAGCGGCTGGCGCCCCTGAAACTTCTAACGCCACATCAAATCCTTCTTTCATCCCCAGCTCATTCATCACATCTTTAAGGTTTTCACGGCTCACATTCACCGTACGTGTTACACCCATTTTCTTTGCTAATTCAAGACGATAATCGTTCACATCGGTGATCACCACATGACGAGCGCCCACGTGTCGGCAAACAGCCGCCGCCATAATACCAATGGGACCTGCACCAGATACCAGCACATCTTCCCCGACTAAATCAAAGGACAGCGCTGTATGTACCGCATTACCAAATGGGTCAAAGATCGATGCTATTTCATCTGGGATATTGTCAGGAATTTTAAACGCATTAAACGCAGGGATCACTAAGTACTCAGCGAAACACCCTGGGCGATTGACACCTACGCCAATCGTGTTACGGCACAAGTGGGTACGCCCTCCACGGCAATTTCGGCAATGACCGCAAGTGATATGCCCTTCGCCAGAAACGCGGTCACCAATTTTAAATCCTTTAACTTCCTGCCCAATCTCAACAATTTCCCCTATATATTCATGACCTACCACCATGGGGACGGGAATCGTTTTTTGCGACCATTCATCCCAATTGTAGATATGAACATCCGTCCCACAAATCGCGGTTTTACGGATTTTAATCATCACATCATTGTGTCCCAGTTCTGGTTTCGGAACATCTGTCATCCATATACCTGGTTCTGCTTTTAATTTGGACAGTGCTTTCATAGGCGACCTTTTATTAGAGGCTAAATTAATTGGAGTTTTTTGCCAATACGGGTGAATGCATCAACAGCGTGTAAAATATCCTCCTCACTGTGAGCCGCAGACATTTGCGTGCGAATTCGCGCTTGTCCTTGCGGAACAACAGGATAGAAGAATCCTGTTACATAAATACCTTCTTTTAATAACTCAGAAGCGAATTCCTGTGCTACTTTGGCATCACCTAACATCACAGGAATGATGGCATGGTCAGCGCCTGCTAAAGTAAAACCAGCAGCAGACATTTTTTCTCTAAATAACACCGCATTACGCCATAATTTTTCACGACGCTCTTTTCCATCGGCCATCATATCGATCACCTTAATCGAGGCGGCGACAATGGCTGGCGCAAGAGAGTTAGAAAATAAATAAGGGCGAGAACGCTGACGTAACCACTCAATCACCTCTTTTTTGGCAGCAGTATAACCACCTGATGCGCCACCCAATGCTTTTCCTAATGTGCCAGTAATAATGTCAACGCGCCCCATCACTTTACAGTACTCATGGCTACCGCGACCATTTTCACCAACAAAACCAACTGCATGAGAGTCATCAACCATCACTAATGCGTTATACTCATCCGCAAGATCACAGACTGTTTTTAAATCCGCAATCACACCATCCATCGAGAAAACGCCGTCAGTGGCAATCAAAATATGGCGTGCCCCTGCGGCTTTAGCTTCTTCAAGACGTTGCTTTAATTCCGTCATATTGTTATTGCTGTAACGGTATCGCTGGGCTTTACATAAGCGAACACCATCAATAATAGATGCATGGTTTAACGCATCAGAAATAATTGCATCCTCAGGTCCTAACAGCGTTTCAAACAGTCCGCCATTCGCATCAAAGCAGGATGAATATAAAATCGCATCTTCCATTCCAAGGAAATCCGCAATTTTCTTTTCAAGAACTTTATGGCTATCTTGGGTTCCACAAATAAAGCGCACTGATGCCATACCAAAACCGTGGCTATCCATTCCTTGTTTTGCAGCTTCAATTAATGCGGGATGATTGGCTAAGCCTAAATAGTTATTTGCACAAAAATTAATAACGCGCTGCCCACCTTGGATTTCAATATCCGCATCTTGAGATGTCGTTATAATGCGTTCATGTTTAAACAAGCCCTCAGCTTCTATTTGCACCAATTGTTGTTTAATCTGCTGGTAAAATTGTTCTGACATGATTTGTTCCTGTAAAGAAGTTGTTTACAGAGTTTAATTATAGTCACTAGAACTAGCGATATCTGGTGAGCAAATAAGTTAAGTTTGTAGACAAGATCACGATAATTCCCTTTAAAGAGGTATGACAACTAGGACAATTATCTGGTCGATATACTGTTGTCTGCACAAAGAGGTGTTATTATAGACCCCAATTTTATATCCCATTTATTCTTAACCCACTTGAGGTATTCACGATGATCGTAGTCACTGGCGGAGCTGGTTTTATTGGCAGCAATATTATTAAAGCTCTGAATGAAATAGGTCGCACCGATATTCTAGTGGTTGATAACCTGAAAGATGGTACTAAGTTTGCCAATCTCGTTGATCTCGATATTGCCGATTATATGGATAAAGAAGACTTTATCGTGAGCGTGATTGCTGGTGATGATTTTGGCGATATTGATGCCGTTTTCCATGAAGGTGCTTGTTCATCCACCACTGAGTGGGATGGTAAGTACATCATGGACAACAACTATCAATTTTCTAAAGAGCTACTGCATTACTGTTTAGAGCGTGAAATTCCATTCTTATATGCTTCTTCTGCTGCTACTTACGGTGGACGTAGCGATAATTTCATCGAAGAACGCGAATTTGAAAAACCGCTGAACGTATACGGCTACTCTAAATTCCAATTTGACCAATATGTTCGTAACATCATGCCGGAAGCGCAATCGCAAGTCTGTGGTTTCCGCTATTTCAACGTATATGGACCAAATGAAAACCATAAAGGCAGCATGGCAAGCGTGGCTTATCACTTAAATAAACAGATTAATGAAGGACAAAATCCCAAACTGTTTGAAGGAAGTGAGACTTTCCGCCGTGACTTTATTTATGTCGGTGATGTTGCTGCCGTAAACTTATGGTTCTGGGAAAACAACGTTTCAGGTATTTTTAACTGTGGCACAGGTCGTGCAGAATCTTTCCAAGCGGTAGCCGATGCAGTGACTGCATTCCATAAAGATAAAAATGTGGCGATTGAATACATTGAATTCCCAGAGAAATTAAAAGGTCGCTACCAAAGCTTCACGCAAGCGGATCTCACTAAACTACGTGCTGCTGGCTATACTGCACCGTTTAAAACGGTTGCCGAAGGCGTCACCGAATATATGCAATGGCTGAATAAGGACGCGTAATCCTCATTTATGAAAATATTGGTGATCGGTCCCTCGTGGGTGGGGGATATGATGATGTCCCAGAGCCTTTATCGCACGATCAAGGCGCTGCATCCTCATGCTCAAATTGATGTTATGGCACCAGACTGGTGCCGTCCCTTGCTGGCAAAAATGCCCGAGGTATCTGAAGCCATTTCCATGCCATTAGGGCATGGAAAGTTAGAAATTGGCGAACGTCGCCAATTAGGTATCAAATTGCGCAAAAATGGCTACGATCAGGCGATTGTTTTACCGAACTCGTTAAAATCTGCACTGGTCCCTTTCTTTGCCAAAATAGCCAAAAGAACTGGATGGCGTGGTGAAATGCGCTATGGGTTGCTCAACGATTTACGCCCATTAAATAAACAAGCATTTCCGTTGATGGTTCAGCGCTATGTCGCATTGGCGTATGATAAACAACGTATTAAATCAGCCGAAGATATCCCTGCGCCTATTTTATGGCCGAAATTAGTCACGGATAAACAACACGTTGATGAAACCGTTCGCCAGTTCAATATCGATTCTTCTCGCCCCATTATTGGTTTTTGCCCAGGTGCGGAATTTGGTCCTGCCAAACGTTGGCCACACTACCACTATGCCGCTCTTGCCGAAAAATTGATTAGTAAGCAAGGCTATCAAGTGCTGTTATTTGGCTCTCAAAAAGACCATGACGCAGGTGAAGAGATCCGTCAAAGTTTAACTGACAGTGCTCGCAATTCATGCCTTAATTTTGCTGGGAAAACGTCATTAGAACAAGCGGTTAACCTTATTGATTCTTGCCAAGCCGTGGTGAGCAATGACTCTGGTCTCATGCACGTTGCTGCCGCACTAGATAAACCACTCGTCGCTTTGTATGGACCAAGTAGCCCAGACTTCACTCCCCCACTAACAGATAAAGCGGAAGTGATACGCCTCATCACGGGTTATCACAAAGTCCGTAAAGGTGATGGCGAGAGTGGTTATCATCAAAGTTTAATCGATATTCAACCTCAGATGGTACTTGATGCCCTTACACGTTTAAATATAGGTATTAAATAATGAGAGTGTTATTAGTAAAAACATCATCTATGGGAGATGTTTTACACTCTCTGCCTGCATTGACAGATGCGCAGACTGCGATACCAGATATTCAGTTTGATTGGGTGGTTGAAGAGGGATTTGCTCAAATTCCCACATGGCATAGTGCTGTAAACAAAGTGATTCCTGTCGCCATTCGCCGTTGGCGAAAAAATTGGTTTTCTGCACCCATTCGAGCTGAACGTGCAGAATTTCGTCGCCAATTACAAGAAACGCACTATGATGCGATTATCGATGCACAAGGGTTACTTAAAAGTGCATTGCTAGTGACTCGTCTCGCTCATGGTCCTAAACATGGTTATGATCGCCATAGTATTCGAGAACCGATCGCCAGTTTCTTCTACGATCATCGTTATTCCATTAGTAAACAGCAGCATGCTGTAGAACGTATTCGCCAGTTATTTGCCAAAAGCCTTGGATACAGCTGCCCCACAACGCAAGGTGATTACGCGATTGCTCGCCACTTTTCACAATCCAGTCACGAAGATCTCGCACCTTATGTGGTGTTTTTACACTCGACCACGCGTGATGATAAGCATTGGTCTGAGTCTCATTGGCGTGAACTTATTCAGTTAATGAAAGAAACTGGACTGAAGGTGAAGCTCCCATGGGGTGCAGAACATGAACGCCAACGCGCAATGAGGCTAGCCGAGGGTTTTGATTTTGTTGAAGTTTTACCAAAATTAATGCTAGCACAAGTCGCACAACAAATTGCGGATGCTAAAGCGGTAGTTTCTGTTGATACTGGTTTAAGCCATTTGACTGCGGCCTTAGATAAACCAAACTTCACTCTATTTGGTCCCACCGATCCAGGCTTAATTGGTGGTTATGGGAAGGGACAAAATGAGATAAAAAGCGCGGATAAATGTATGGATAGCATTACAGCCAATACTGTTTTTCAGCAATTAAGTGCCTATCTTTAAACTACCTGTTCTAGCTTCCCTTCTACAGTATGGGATCCAAAAAAATGAAGCGGTCATTTGACCACTTCATTATTTCTCAATACAGAAGAAGATTGCTATTTTTTCTCGGGCGCGATAAACCCAAAACACATGGTTTTCGGCTCAGCATCCGGTTCAGAACGATAAATGACGTCTTCTTTCTCAATCGTAAACTGTGGCCAGAATTTACGTACTTTCGCAAAATCTTCATGTGCACAATCATCATATTTACGACCTAATAAAATAGCACCGTGTTCACGAATTTCTGCTTCAGTAATATCACGGTTATACACATTTGGTGGCATATGATTTTCTAGCGTCCACGGCTGAATAACATGTGGTCTATCTTGAGCATAGATAATAAACCATTGATGCAAATTATCCTCTCCGCCGACATATTTCACTGGTGTGCCATAACGCTGGTACCAACGCTGCTCGCCTTCAGCAATTAAGATTTTCACCCCAATGAACTTTTGACCAGCGCCACGAATATTTCCTGCTTGAACAATCAAGTAGCCCAGAATCATCAATACGCCAACCACTACTAAACCAATTAATGGTTTTTTCAGAGATTTCTTTGGCATTACCGTGATTGAACCAACAAACAAAGGTGCACATACCATCATAAATGGTTGTAGCCATTCCGTAATTCGTCCGCCATCATGGAACGAAAACCAACCGTAAATAACCGCTAATGGAAATAAAATAATAAAGTTTGCCATGCGATTAGATAATGCTTTTGGCCAACCAATTTTTCCACCACAACAATACAAAATAATGGCTGCAATGATCAGTGGATAAAACACACTTAATGCGGCTTCAGTCGTATGTAAATTAAAACCAGGATCAATTTGCGAACCTACCCATTTAAAGGCAGAAAAATCACTCGCTATTAGCCAGAATAAGTTTGGCAGTATCATGGCAAACCAAAGTGCTATCGCGAGATAAAATACCGGATGGCGGTAGCTTTGGCGGGCTTGCTTCACAAATACAGTTAGCAAGAACACTGAACCAACTAAGGCTAATGTAGAATATTTCCCCATCGTAGCGAGGCCTGCAACCAAAGCAAACGGTAGCCACCACAGCGGGTTATCTTCAACAGAGCGAAGAAAAAAGTAGAGTACCCACGGCCAGAGTGTTACTAAAATATAGTTATCATTATAAGGAATGATATCGAAGTTAATAACACCGGATAAATTCATCATCAGCATCGCAAACCATGCAAGATCTCGACGCCCGGTTAATCGATATGCTAATTTCCATACCCCGAGTAGCCCAAATGCAATACCGACAAAATGGCTAAAGTACCAATAGAAACTATAGGAAATACCCAGATGGATGGCAGGCCACATCATCATGCCCACGAACCAAGGGTTTTTTGGCGACCCCCATTCACCATTCATTCCCCAGTTCACCGCTTCGACGGTATCATAGGGAACCGTTGGGTCAAAAAAGAAACTCGCAAGGATCCAGGCGATGGCATAGCCAATGATCCAAAGATACAAATACTTATTTGAGGCTGGTTGATTGGTAGTTGGCATTCTTTTTTCAGCGAAATTTATCAATAAAGTTAAAGGGAAATACGCATTATTTTATCTCGAGATTTAGAGGATGCCCCCTAACTCGAGCGAGTATGCAAAAATGTGACTGGATAGTTTACTATACTTTAAAAAAAATAATTAGAAATGAGAGAAATTGTCATTACTCATTATAGTAATATTCAAGTTAACAATATTTTTGCTAAATATTATTGTTCTCTTGGGGGTAAATAAGGCTGTAATAATTTCAGTAAGCGTTGTAATGCGCCTTGGTTTTCATGCAATACTTCAGCCGCATGACGACCATAATACAAGCGGTAATCTTCATCAGACAATAAGCTCGTAACCGCTTGAGCCATGGATTCACTGCCTGTTACGGTAATTAGCCCATCAGCTTGAATGAGCTTCGCACAAATATCTTTAAAATTAAAGGTATGCGGTCCCATTAAAACCGGTAGTGCATGAGCCGCGGCTTCTAAGGGATTATGCCCGCCAGTTTCGACTAAACTGCCACCAACAAAAGCAATATCTGCAATTCCATAAAGCAGCATAAGCTCCCCCATGGTATCACCAATAACGACTTGCGTTTCTGGAGATGGGATAGCGCCACTACTACGTCGAATAAAACTGAGTCCAGCCTTTTGCGTCAACTCTTCCGCTTTAGCAAAACGCTCAGGGTGCCTTGGGACTAAAATTAACAATAAATTAGGAAACTTTTGCAGCAATTGTTGATGTGTCTGTAAAACAATGGCTTCTTCACCTTCATGGGTGCTCGTCGCAATCCACACAGGTCGGTGTGCCGCCCACTGTCTGCGTAATGTAATGGCTTTAACCGCCAGTTCAGGGGTAACGGAAATATCAAATTTTAAGCTTCCCGTCACTTCTAACTGCTTACGCCTTAATCCTAATTGAATAAAACGCTCACCATCTTCTTGATGTTGAGCCGCAACCATCGTGACGTTTTGCAGCATACGTTTCACGAAGCTACCTAGTTTTTGGTAACCCGCGGCTGAACGTTCAGATAATCGAGCATTGGCGATCACTAATGGAATATTTCGCTTATGCAGTTGGTTGATCATATTGGGCCATAATTCCGTTTCCATAATAATGACCAACTTAGGGTCAACTTGTTTAAGAAAACGGTTCATTGAACCCGGTAAATCATAAGGTAGGTAAACGTGGCTGATATCATCGCCAAAAGCAGACTGGACGCGCTCCGAGCCTGTTGGAGTCATTGTAGTGACAGTGATAGGGAGTGATGGATAGTGATGGCGTAATGCGCGAACTAGAGGCACAGCCGCAAGAGTTTCCCCCACCGAGACTGAGTGCAACAAGATACCTTTCGGAACGACTTTTCCGCTACAAAAGCCATAACGTTCCCCCCAGCGTTTACGATACGCAGGCGCTTTACGGCTACGCAGTAATAAGCGTATCCAAATTAGTGGCTGGATGAGATAAAGAAGTACCTGATATACACGCAATAGCATTCGATCTGATTCACTTACCAAAATTGGCGGTATCTTACCATAAACCATTACTGAAAGTGTGTAGAATCTGTGCCTAAAATTAGACTTAAAATAAATGTATACCTATCCGTGCTTGTTGCAACAGAACCCAATTGCCGTTAATGTGGATTTCACCGTCACTTATTCATCTTTATATATTAGAATAAGCACTAATAAACAATGAGATAGCAATATTATGAACCATAAAGCTATTTACCCGGGCACCTTTGACCCGATTACCTCTGGGCATGTTGATATCGTAACCCGCGCCGCCGCAATGTTTGATCATGTCCTACTCGCTATCGCAAATAGCCAACGCAAAAGCCCTATGTTTAATTTGGAGGAGCGCGTTGAACTGGCAAAGCAAGTAACCGCTCATTTGGATAATGTGGAAGTTGTTGGTTTTTCAGAGTTAATGGCAAGCTTTGCCCAAAAGCATGGTGCGAATATTTTAATTCGTGGAGTGCGCTCAGTCGCGGATTTTGAGTATGAATGGCAGCTAGCCAATATGAACCGCCACTTTGTTCCCGATTTAGAAACCGTGTTTTTACTCCCATCACAAAGTTTGTCTTTCGTTTCATCCTCTTTAATTAAGGATGTTGCGCTTCATGATGGGGATATTTCGTCGTTTTTACCGCCGGTTGTCGCCGAGGCCATGCTGAAAAAGCTCAATAAAATCTAGCAGTTACTTCTGACATTGAGGGCAATAAAAGGTTGTCCTCTGCCCTTGTTTAATGCTTTCAATCGGTGTTCCACATAAAGAGCATGGCTCACCTTTTTTCCCATAAACAAACAACTCTTGGGCAAAATAACCAGGCTTTCCATCTGACTGTAAGAAGTCTTTCAGAGTCGTTCCACCTTGCTCTATCGAACGTTGCAGCACTTTTTTAATCTGTGTCACGAGTTCAGTGATTTCATTGAGTGTCAGTGTATTCGTCAATTTTTCTGGTGAGATTTTTGACGCAAATAGCGCTTCGTTAGCATAAATATTTCCCACCCCAACAACCACTTTGTTATCCATCAACCACGGCTTAACCGCAACTTTACGTTTTGCCGCTAAATCAAATAAATACTGAGGGTTAAATTCATCTGAGAGAGGCTCAGGACCTAAGTGGGCAAGCACAGAGCTGGATGCTAAATCCTCACACCAAAGCCATGCACCAAAACGTCGAGGGTCGGTATAACGCAAAACTTTTCCATCACCTAAAATAAGGTCTACATGGTCATGTTTTTCTTCTGGAAGTTCTTCGGTTAAAATCCTGACACTACCAGACATGCCCAAGTGGACAATAATCCATCCTTTGCGCAGCTCAATCAGCAAATATTTTGCCCGGCGTTGGACACTTAGCACGGTTTCATCAGATAAACGTTTGATTTGTTCACTGACCGGCCAACGTAAACGTTCATTACGCACAATCGCATAACTAATTGTATTACCAACCAAATGAGGCTCAATACCTCGGCGACTGGTTTCAACCTCGGGTAGTTCTGGCATGGTGAGCTCCAATCTCTCTTATATAAATTCAATCATTTCTTCTAAGTTGAATTAACATCAGTTATTCTAATGAGAAATATTTTATCCATTATCATCATTTCTGAGCAATGATATTATGACCAAATTATCTTTCAGCAATAATTTTTTAGTTCAATCATGTCATCGATATCTTCCCACCCTGATGCTCGGATTGTGTTTTATTGCAATTTTGTTATTACCTTTTAAACCTGATATTACCAGTAAAATATTTAATTTTGCAGGCATACTTTCAGTTTTAATATTTTTATCCTCACCTAAGGTATATTTAAAAAACAAAATAGTCATTGTTGCTATCCCTTTATTTTTGATTGGTATAACTCATTTGATTTGGGTAGAACTTTACAAAACAAGTGATACTATTTATAGAAATGTCTACCATGGATACTTCCAAATGGGGAAAATAGCTCTGTTTGGTAGCTTTATATTACTTATAACCCATAATGCGTTGAAAAATATTTTAATCTCGAAGTTGCATTTAATAACCGCAACAATAAGCCAGATAAGCATACTGGGTTATACTGTGTATCAAGAGTTTTACCTCCATATTCCAAGAGTTGAGTTGGCATTTCATAATGCCTCAAATGCTACTGGGGCAGCTTATGCCATGATATTTTTATCTTTATATGCACAATTTATCTTTTTATCTTACGGCTCAAGGATAAAATATTATTTATATTCTCTATCTATTTTAATCACTTTTTTCTGTGTAGTTCTAACTGAAACGAGAGCGGGAATTTTATTGTATCCAGTTATTAGCCTCTGTATCTTTTTTCTTTATTTTAGACAAAATAAAAATTTAAAATTAAAATTTGTGTTGTTCCCTATCGTTGCGGCGTTAATTATATGCGCAATCTTTAGCGAAACAATTATACAAAGAATACAAAGTGCTAGTAATGAAATCATTGCCTATATCAAAAATGACTCTACATCCACATCTGTTGGAGATCGGCTATCTATGATCCAAACTGGATTTTATGCATCTAATGGATTTCTATGGCAATCAGCAGAAGAAAGAAATAGTAAAATTATCGAATTGGCAAAGAATGATAAAAGATTCGCTGGTGCAATTGAGCATATGCAAGCCCATTTACATAATGATCTAATGGAAGAATTATCCACCAAAGGCTGGATTAATGGTGTTCTTCTTATCTTATTATTCTATGTCGCAATATTTGCATATGGCTATAAACAAGCCAAAAACCCGTTTATCTTAGGGTTTACATTCGTTTTAATCGGGTTAGGACTTAGTGATACATTGATTATTTCAACTCAAGTATCACTATCGTGGATATTAGTGCTTATTCTTATGACTAGCTGCTTTTCTTCACGATTGAAACTCTCATAATTTGGTATTTTTCTTAGTATAAAACACGTTAATTAGAGCCCAAATGGTCGGGTTATTAAATGCAATAATCTTTGCTCTTTTTTTATATTTCTTGGGTAATATACTAATATCATAATCGGCAAAGAATTTCTGGTTATTCAGGCTGGCTAGCTCACGGTACTTTTTAGCTAGAAACAGTTTCCAGCCATATCTCAATTTACTACTGAACACATTTGAAGCTAATTGATGGCAAACGAAACTGTGATCTTCCCCTGTATAAATTTGCTTAATTTCTTTTTCTATCGTCACCTTAGCATCGATATCATGAAAATAATCTTCTTTAGTCCATGCAGAGGTTGTTAAAGAGCCCTTTCGATACTGATGGTGATATAAGTAACTTAAACAAATGTTTAGTTTTGCTACAGATAATATCTGGCATATAAATAAAATGTCTTCCGCTAAGCGTAAATCTGGATTAAATCGAATATTTACTTTGTCTAAAAATGACTTTGAAATTAACATTGAACCTATATGGAATGACATATCACCTAAAAGGTACTGACTAAGAATTCTTTGGCAATCATTAGACTTAGGTAATTTTTCAACCGTATTAGCGTAATGTTTATAATACCCACATAGTTGAACATCAACTTTATTTTGGTTAATTTTCTCAACAAGCGTTTCCAAAAATGTCGGTTCTAATTTATCATCACTATCAAGGAAACAGATATACTCACCCTCAGCATATGTAATACCGGTGTTACGAGCTTTAGAAACACCACCATTAGGCGTAGTAATAACCTTAAAATTTAGGTTATTACCCAATTTTTTGGTAATAACCTCTACCGTGTTATCGGTTGAACCATCATTAATAATCACAATCTGATAATTCGAATAGGTTTGCTGTAAAACTGAATCAATAGTCTTACAAATGAATGACGCTGAGTTATATACAGGAATAATGACTGAAACTAAGCCATTCTGGATTTGATTACTCTTTAAAAAATGTTGGTTATCCATACAATTATGCCGTAGAATCATTAATAAATATATCTATGCATATAGATTAAACCAATCATAAATTAATGTATATGCCCATTTTATCTGATACTCAAATTTACACTTTTCTATTGAAGAACAATTTAAGTTAAATACGCTAAGCGCTTATTTTAGACATTACAGACCCTATTGGCCTTGAAAAATGAAAGAAAATATAGATATAAAAAAAGTACTATTTACCATTATCTCTCTCGTCATTCTTGTTATTTTTTCTAAAATGATGCTTAAAGGAGCTGGTATTGCACATCCTAGTGTCCGCGAAATAACGCTAATTTGTTTATTTTTTATTATTTTAAGCTCATCTAAAAAAGCCTATTGGTATTTGGGATCTATATTTACCATAGCCTATGTTATATATACTCCAATAGGGTTAACATTTGGTATTCCAACCTATCAATATTTAGCATCATTAATTGCCACAGATGCTCTAGAAACACAGGAATTTTTCACTCAAATTCCGATTAAAAACTATTTATCTAGTTTAGTAATTATTGCTGGGTTCATTGCCTTTAAAAAAATAATTACAATAAAAAAAATTAACCTATATAGAAATAAGACCTTAATGATTTGCCTCGTGATTATTGCCCTAATCAACCAATCTCCATTTCAATTTTTCAATGAAAGCTATCAATCTTTTGTCAATCTGAAAGATGAAGTGAATTCATTAAGCGATTTGACAAAAAAGAGTGAATGGGGTCAGTCTGAGCTAAAAAATAATAATACTCAGTATGATGACTATGTTTTGATTATCGGGGAAAGCGTCCGACGTGATTATATGGGAATTTATGGTTACCCAATAAACAACACGCCATTTTTATCTAAAGTAAATGGAACCATTGTTGAAGGATTAACTGCAGGTGGTACCAATACCATATCCTCATTACGTTTAATGTTAACCTCCGCTAATAAAACTGATTGGCAACCTAACTATGGGTTAAATTTTATCGACCTCGCTAAATCCGCTGGAATAAAAACATATTGGTTATCTAACCAAGGGTTTATCGGTGAATACGATACTCCAATTAGTTTTATTGCATCTCGCAGTGATACGAAAAAATTTATCAAAATTGGGGCGTATAACTCAAGTAATGCAAGTGATTTTGAACTCATTGATATGTTCAAAAAAGAACTCAATTCCAAGATAGCGGAAAAACAAAAAAGATTATTTGTTGTTCATCTTTACGGCTCACACCCTGACGCCTGTGCAAGAATTGAAGATTATGGTAATCAATACATTACGAAAGATGAAAAATATAATAATGTTTCCTGCTATGTAACGAGCATTCAAAAGACAGATGAAATCATCGAGAAAATTTATAATTTGTTAGGTGAACAAGAAAAAAGAGATAAACGTACTTTTTCTATTCTTTATTTTTCTGATCATGGCCTATCTCATAGCGAAGTTAACAATGAAATTCGAATGAATTTAAGCAACTCTACAGCAAAAGTTCTCGAAATCCCATTGATTAAAATATCATCTGATGATAAAGAAAGAATAATGGTGAAAAATTTTAAATCTGGCTTACTATTTGTAGATGGACTCGCTAATTGGCTAGGCATTAATAATAGTAAAGTTGATTCAAACCATAGTTTATTTACACCTAAAGATGATATCACTGATTATGGGCTATATAATAAGTATTCTAAGCTAAAAAACTCAGATAGTGACCAAGCTATTGATATTATAGAAAAATAATTCTTATGCGGTGGTGATTAATAATCACCACCGTTAATTTTTATTTAAACTTTTTATATTTAATCAAACTAGAAATTCCAGTTAAAAACTTCTTCTGATTAAATTCATGTTTATATCTCTCTTGATACTCTGGTTTTTTCTTTGCATCAACTAATTCATCATTTTTCCAAGGTGATGTTTCAAAAGCGACTTTAAACGTTTGACTTGCTGGGTAATTGACCGCCCAATAGTGCCAAGGTTTGGTCGCCCCTGTATAATGAATTAATTTAGTTTCTGATGTAATATAGTCTTTATAATTCTCATGTTCTAATTCATTCTTTAGAGTATAAATGCAATTATAATCTCTTGGCAGATAAATATTCTGGCAATTAAATATGATATTTAACGCATCTTGATCTAAATATTTTAATGTCTTTCCTGTGTGGTTATTCGTAATCAGGTTAAATGCCTGCTTAGTGAATTTATTTTTATCCCAAACTTTTAGATTCAGAAAAATAACGCCAGCATTAAAATATTTATCTTTTAGCTGAGGCATAGAAAGACGGTCAACACAAGAAATCTGCATGTTTGGTACATCCGGAATAACGGCTGCATACTCTCCATTAAAAGCAATATCTATATATTTTCTCAAGCTGCCTTTACAAAAGACATCTGCATCCAAATATAAAATAGATGATAATGTTTCACATAAATGATCAAAAATAAAGAATCTGAAATAGGTCGCGTAAGACCAAACATGAGATATTGGTAGTTTTTTTAGTTCATCCGCATTAATGATGTAAATATCGATATTAACATTCTCATTTAATGTTAATTTTTCTAATTTCGATAAAAATTCATCATTCATATAATCAGTAAATAGATGGAATTTTAGCTTGATATCTGAATTATTAATAATAATTGAGTTCATAGATAAACCAGAACCAAATAAAAATCCTTTATCTACACCATAGGCAATATTTAGTTCAGCGGCACCATTTTGTGCTCCCAACTCGATTTTTTCTTTTATTAAGTTCACGTAAATACCTACTTATATTTTACTAAAAAAATATGCCATATAATTTTTGAAAGCAAAAAAATACTTTCTTTGATTAATATTATGCTTTGCACAATACCGTAGATGATTGCTGCTTTTTGCTTTAAGCAATGGTACATTTCGCCATGGAGAGACAGCCCTCGCCTCTAAAAATGGTTGTGCTGTCTCATAATTAGCCCACTCATGCCACGGTTTTGTTGGGCCCACATAATGAATAAATACAGTAGTTCGTTTTACGGGAAAATCAAAACTCTTTTTTAACTCGTAGTTCAAGCTAAATTGAGTATTAAAAATAGAACTAATAAATAATACACTATCCGTTAATAAGATATTTAGCACGTCTTGGTCAGGATAAACCAGTCTATGGCTAACCTCGTTATCCATCAGTAACGCCATCGATTTTTCTGTTACATTGTTCGTTTTCCACGTCCGTAGATTTATATACATGACGCCGCTATTAAAATAGCCTTTCGATACAGATGGGAAACCTAATGAATCGGCTCTTTTTTGCCACCAGGCCTTATCTCGCTCAGGAACAACCGCCGCAATATAACCCAATAAGTTATGGCTTAGGAGCTCATCGATATTACGGTTACAGACCACATCTGCATCGAGATAAAGTAAATAATCTATTTTATCCTTAAAATATTCTGCGATAATAAATCTAAAATAGATAGCATGAGTCCAGTTTTTGGTCGTAGGTAGCTTTTTAACGTTATTTGAATCAATAAAATAAATCGTAATTTTTGTATTATATAAGTGACAAATTTCAGCAAATTTAGCGATATCTTCGTCACTCATTGAATTATCAATAAAGATATGAAATGCAAACTGAATGTGTGGATTATGCATCAATAAAGATACAATCGAGACGCCGCTACCATACAAAAAATTATGATCAATCCCATATGCAACATGCTGGCATGACGAATCATCTATCTCGATATTTCCAATCGGAATTGTTTTTTTTACCATACCATCAAAATTAATTACCATGCCTATGTTCCATACCGAATTTTAATTACAAGCCGCGTTTTTCAGTTCTTTCTTTAATTCGCTTTGCCTTACTTTTTGCTTCAGCCATCAAACTAGATTCTTTAGTTAGTATCTCTTTTAACGGCAGATCAAAATAAATCTTCATAAATCTGAAAATATCGCGCTGCGTCAAACCGATTTCTAATGAAGAAAAGTATAGCCCAATCAAATCCTTATTTCGCCAACGGGTAGGGACTGAAGACCTTAACTGTGCACGATGTAAATCAATGACTGAAATTTTTAAATCTTGCTGATTTTCCGTAAACGGTAAATGCAGTAAGAAATGGCAGATATAGCAGTCGCGATGGTTAATACCGATGCTATGCATCTTACGTACCATTTCAGCGACTCGCTGGATCAACATTTGCTTAGTTTTGAATTTAGGCGGTTGAGTGACCCAATTAGCGCAGTAATCTTCTAAGCTCACTGTCGGCGTTAAATCTTCAGTGATAATAAATGAATGACGGCGAAGTGGATTCCAACCTTTTTGCCCGAAAGCTCGCCCGTTCATTGTATCAACGCCGGCTTCAGTTAATCGATGAATAGCATTCCACTCACGGTCTGCACCTAACACAGGTAAACGGAATGAAAATAAATTCTTCAAAACTTCTTTTAGTGTCGTACCGTAGTGGATCTTAATAAAATAGCTTTTATCATCGAGCTGAAAACGTAACGTTCGACGTGTTTCTAATGCACGAAAAACTTCACCATTCAGTTTGTCTGTCTCAGCAAACGGGTCTTTATCTTTCCATAATTCGTTAAAAGGCGCTTTTAACTCAACCATTAGAGCATCCTAAAATAATATCGGCCGCTTTTTCCGGTAAACTATACAGATCTTCTGTATCTGAATAATATTTTGCATTGTTTGCCCATTGAACCAGTTTCTGAGTATCTTGCAAACTATCGCATAGTGACTGATTTAAAATAGACTGTTCGAACGGCTCCGCTATCACTACGCCACATTGCGCTTTATTGATAAATGATGCATAACCACATACTTCGGTCACAATAATCGGTAATCCAGCCACAATGGCCTCAAGAAGTACGATTCCTGCCGCTTCTTGATAAGCTGGATGCATTAATAAATCAGCAGCTGCCATTAACTCAGCGATATCATTGCGTCCGCTAAAAAATGACACTTGTTTTGCAATCCCTAAGCTTTCCGCGAGTTTCTGATACTTAGAAGGTTTATCTTGTCCAACGACCATTAATAATGTGTTATTTCTGATGGTTTCGGGCAGTGCAGCCATTGCTTTAAGGGTTCTATCAACCCCTTTACGCTTAAAATCGGATCCCACTTGAAGCAATAAAAAAGCGGAATCAGGTATTTGATTTTTTTCTCGATAAATACGCTTCGCATCGGCAATTTGCTGGTCATATTTTCGGTCAATGGCAATGCCAGGGGGAAGCATATGAAAACGTTCAGTTTCAGTACCATAATGCTTTTTAAAATGAGCAATTTGATGAGGGGTAAGCATCATTAGCTGGGTTGGCTGACCTTTTTGGAAGACCGCTTTTTCAAACGCAGCGTAATGTTTATAACGTGGAGTCAGCTTATAGAAAAACCCTTTCTCTTCCGCGACTTTTTGCGCGTAACAAACATCCGCAGCAAAATAAACATCTAACCCCGGCATTTTATTAAAACCAACAATCCTATCTGCAGGATGTTGCTTCAGATCTGCCATCACCCACTCATAATATTGCCGATTCCGACCATGGTTAGTGCCTGAGCTAACAGGAACAATAACAATTTCAAACTGTTCCGGTTGTTCGCCTTCCCATGATTGGGTATAAACGCGAATGTGATGCCCGCGAGCTTGGCACGCTGTCGCAATACGTAAAAAGTCCCGTTGTAACCCACCGAATGGGAAATATTTATACAGACAGAATGCCAATACCATACTAATACCTTCCCATCATTGAACGCATATTCATCGGTAGCATTTTTTCTGTTGCATCAATCACATCACAAGCTGGGATCACCGAAAGGTATTTTTTATTGCGATCCAACTCATCTCTTGGCGGCATTTTTTCGTAGTCGCCAGCCCAGAATTTCACCACATTGTCACTCCATGGGCGCCAAAAAATATGGTTTGTCGCACCAAACAAGCAAACAATTGGCGTTTTCACTGCTGCCGCAATATGCATCGGCGCAGAATCAACGCCAATAAAAAGTGCGGCATGAGCAATTAATGCCCCTAATTCAGGAAATGATGTTTTACCCGCCAACTCAGTTGTTGGCTTCGTTTGACAATTGTTGGCTATTTCATTCACACACGCTAAGTCTTCTTTGCTTGGACCTGACGTGAGTACAACTTGATATCCACGAGACTGCAATGCGTCAATCACCGCCGAGAATTTTTCATTATCCCAACATTTAAAGATTTGCCGAGCTGTAGGCTGAATCACTACGTAGCTACTGTGTACCCCAAGATCGAGCAAGCGTTGGTCAATTTTTTTCCAATCTTCTTCCGTATAAGACATGGTTAGGTCTGTGTTAAATTCTTGGATTCCTAACGGCTTTAATACAGAAAGATTATTTAAAACAACATGCTCCCCTTCAGGAGGAGTCAGATGCGTGAAGCTATTTCGCCAAAATTTTGAATCGCGATGCCCAAAATCATGGGAAATTTTCGTTGTAGCGGGAATCGCGCGAACCAGTAGTGAAACCATCCACTGATCAGCAAGGTTAACGACCAAGTCATACTGATTACGACGTAATTTAAACAGTAAGCTTAAAAAGTTACAGGCTTTACTGAGCCCGCCACTTTTTTTACCTTTCATACCATATAGCGTATGGATTTCTTGGTTTTCCGATAAGATAGGAATTGTGTCCTGATAAAGTAAAACATCAATCTGAGCATCAGGATAATTTTGCTTCAATGAGCTGATAACAGGCGTCGTCAGTAGCATGTCACCATGAAATCGCATCTTGATCACAAGAATTTTTTTGTACTGTTTTTTCACCAGGCGCTCTTAATCAGGTCTATAGATAAATTGATATGGATATTTGACAATAAAATGCGTTATTAATTCCATGAATACTGAATATGTTACTACGTTCAGATTAACGGTTATAGCTTTTAATCAATATCCCAATGGATAGCTATTTTATCGCTAATTTTTGGCAAAAAAAAACCCAGCCTAAGCTGGGTTCTTCGTACGCAGAAACAAAATTATTTGATTTTTGCTTCTTTGTAGATCACATGCTTACGAACAACTGGATCGAATTTTTTCAGTTCCAGTTTTTCTGGCATTGTGCGCTTGTTCTTCGTAGTGGTATAGAAGTGACCTGTACCTTCAGAAGAAACCAGCTTGATTTTCTCGCGAATACCTTTAGCCATTTTTTAGCTCCTTAGTACTTCTCACCGCGGGTACGCAGTTCAGCAAGAACAGCATCAATACCCTTTTTATCGATAACACGCATACCTTTAGCAGATACACGCAGTGTTACGAAACGTTTCTCAGACTCAACCCAGAAACGGTGAGAGTGCAGGTTTGGCAAAAAACGACGTTTGGTCGCGTTTAATGCGTGTGAACGGTTGTTACCGCTCATTGGACGCTTGCCGGTAACTTGGCAGACTCGTGACATGTCTATTCTCCAAAAATCTAATCAGCTCGAGCTTTTTTGTTCTGGGCTTGACTGCCTCGTCAGGCTTAGGAGCCCATCTCAGCAAACTTTTAAGTGATCAACAAAATGTATTTATCTTAGCAAAAAAATTTACTGAGATAGGCTCTTCTCGTCAAACCCGAGATCCTTAAAGGTGGCGTAGTATACGCTTTCAATCGTTTTCACTCAAGCCCAACACAGCAAAAGTTGTCATTTTTTAGTCAAAAAAATGATTTTACAGCCATCCGCGCTCAGCAAATGAGATACAAGATTTGTGTCCAACGACAAAATGATCGAGTAATTTAATCCCCATCACGTCGCAAGCACCTTGAATTTGCTCAGTCACATACTTATCTGCCATGCTGGGTTCCGGATTACCCGATGGATGATTATGGGCAAGCACTATCGCACTCGCATTCATTCTCATTGCAAACCGAAGAATTTCTCGCGGATGAACTTCAACACGATTGATCGTCCCTTTAAACATTTCTTCATGGCAAATAACCTGATGTTGGTTATTGAGAAATAGCACTATAAACACCTCACGCTCCTGCCCTGAGAATAACTCAAGTAGCTTAGATTTCAGCGCGTTAGGGTTATTCATGATATCCGTGCACAACACTTGCATTGAAAAACAGCGCTTCGCCAATTCACTCGCAGCTTGCAATTGCGTCAATTTACAATTTCCCACACCTTTGCATTCAATTAACTTCTTATAGTCGGCTTGCACTAATAAATAGAGTGAACCAAACTCATAAAGTAACCGTTCAGCAAGTTGTAAAACAGATTCACCCCGTGTTCCTGTACGTAAGAAAATGGCTAATAGCTCTATATCTGATAATGAAGCAGCGCCGTATGCGAGCATTTTTTCTCGCGGTAAAAGCTCCGTGTATTCATGCATCGACCAACCTCCTTTCGCGTCGTTGCCCCCTTTTTAGCTAACGAATCCGCAAACGCCAATCGTCTAAGCTATCCTTTGCGTAGCGCTTCGCAAAAATAGCATCGGGATACAAAATCGGCTCTCTCACCAAGCTCATTGATATGGTAAGATGCCCCCCATGTTGACCAAATCGGACAGAGACCATGACTCAACAAACTTCAGTTAACTCATTATTAGGTAAGCGAATTGTTCTCGGTATTAGTGGTGGAATAGCCGCGTATAAAATTCCAGAACTCACTCGCCGGCTGCGTGATGAAGGGGCATCTGTACGTGTTGTGATGACACCTGCGGCAAAAGCGTTTATTACGCCTCTTACTTTGCAAGCGGTATCCGGTTATCCGGTCGCTGACGATTTGCTAGACCCCGCTGCTGAAGCTGCAATGGGTCACATTGAATTGGCAAAATGGGCTGATATAATTATTTTAGCGCCAGCCACTGCGGACTTAATCGCGAGACTCAGTGCGGGTATGGCGAATGATTTACTCACAACGGTTTGCCTTGCATCATCTGCCCCTATTGCGGTCGTTCCCGCAATGAACCAACAAATGTACCGCGCAGCGGCAACCCAAGATAATTTAATCAGACTGCAACAACGCCAGTTTATGATATGGGGACCCGACGAAGGTAGCCAAGCATGTGGTGACGTAGGTCCTGGACGCATGATAGACCCACTCGCTATTGTGAAATTGGCAAGTCAGCATTTCCAGCCACATTTAGATCTACAAGGGATTTCAATCATGGTCACGGCAGGTCCAACCCGTGAAGATTTAGATCCTGTGCGTTTTATTAGTAATCATAGCTCTGGAAAAATGGGTTTTGCCATCGCACAAGCGGCAAGTGCTCGCGGTGCAAAAGTCACTCTGGTTGCAGGTCCCGTTAACCTTGCAACACCAAGTGGTGTAAATCGAATTAATGTTATCAGTGCCCTTGAGATGTATGAGCAAGTGCACCAATCGATTAATCAGCAAGATATCTTTATTGGCTGTGCGGCCGTAGCCGATTACCGCGCCAAAACCGTTGCTGAAAATAAAATTAAAAAACAAGGTAATGAAGTCTCCATTACTCTTGTAAAAAACCCTGATATTGTGGCGAGTGTCGGGAAGTTGACGCAAAATCGACCTTATGTGGTTGGTTTCGCTGCAGAGACCCAAAATGTCGATGAGTATGCACGACAAAAACGCCAACAAAAGCAACTTGATTTAATTTGTGCCAATGACGTTTCCCTAGCAGATAATGGTTTTAATAGTGATAACAACGCATTACATCTATTTGATGCTTTCGGTGATGTTCGATTGCCACACAGTAGTAAAATTGAATTAAGCCACCATTTACTTGATGAGATACTTCAACGTTATGAAAAAAATCGATCTGAAAATTCTTGATCCCCGTATTGGGAACGAGTTTCCACTGCCAACTTACGCAACCACTGGCTCTGCGGGTTTAGATTTACGTGCATGCCTTGATGCACCTATCGATTTAGCACCGGGTCAAACTGAATTGATCCCGACGGGTTTGGCTATCCATATCGCTGATGAGCAACTTGCTGCCGTGATCCTGCCACGTTCAGGGCTGGGTCATAAGCATGGTGTTGTTCTGGGAAATTTAGTGGGTTTAATCGACTCCGACTACCAAGGTCAGTTAATGGTGTCAATATGGAACCGTAGTGACAAAGCATTCACCGTTGAACCAGGTGAACGTATGGCACAAATGGTATTCGTTCCTGTTGTTCAGGCACAATTTAATATTGTGGATGATTTTGATGCGACAGAGCGTGGTGAAGGTGGTTTCGGACACTCTGGTCGTCAATAAGTCGAACCAATTCACGCTGAAATACCGAATATAGGCGTTCTAAAAACGCCTATATTTGTGAATAAAAACAATCATTACGGTATTTTTTATCTCGTGAGCTGTTTAGATTTGGTTATAATCTCTACATATTTTAAACCTGTTTTATTCTGAGGGTGACTTTACTCAGAGCGAAATTTTGGATAGTTTGTCTTGCTGTTTTAGCAGGGGTCTTATCAGACATGGCAGAGAATACAATACAAAAACGTAACAGACGTGATGAGATTTTACAGGCTCTTGCGTTAATGTTAGAAAGTAGCGACGGCAGCCAGCGTATTACAACGGCAAAACTCGCGGCAGCGGTGGGTGTTTCAGAAGCGGCGTTATATCGTCATTTTCCAAGTAAAATGAAGATGTTCGACAGCCTAATTGAGTTTATTGAAGATTCACTCGTTTCACGCATCAATCTGATTTTAGCGGATGAAAAAGATACACTTGTCCGAATTAAATTGGTTTTAGCGCTAATTTTAGGTTTCTCAGAGAAAAACCCTGGATTAACGCGTATAATGACAGGGCATGCGCTAATGTTCGAGCAAGATAGACTGCAAGGACGCATTAACCAATTATTCGAACGTATAGAATCGCAGCTGCGACAAGTCCTAAAAGAGAAAAAAATCCGTGATGGGCATGGTTTTATCCATGATGAATCATTATTAGCTTCTCAACTATTAGCCTTCTGTGAAGGTATGCTGTCGCGCTTTGTACGTTCTGAGTTTCGTTACCGCCCAACGGTAGAATTTGAAGCTCGCTGGCCTTTAATTTTGGCTCAGCTACAATAACCACTTATTTATACTACTCACCCCGCCCGTTATTGGGCGAGGGCTTTTTTTCAATTAAATACCATACTGCTCACGATATGCTTTCATCGCAGCAAGATGCTGTTGCATACCTTCTTTTTCGGTTAAATACGTGATTAAATCGCTCATTGTGATGATCGAATACACTTTACACCCATAATCACGCTCGACTTCCTGCACCGCAGAAATTTCCCCTTTCCCTTTTTCTTGACGATCCAAGCACAGCAACACACCATTTAAGGTGGCTTCTTGTTGTTTGATAATTTCCATTGACTCACGAATTGCCGTGCCAGCGGTAATAACATCATCAACAACCACAACGCGCCCCTGTAATGGACTACCCACTAATGTGCCGCCTTCCCCATGATCTTTCGCTTCCTTACGATTAAAACAATATGGCATATCGATATCGTGATGTTCTGCTAACGCCACTGCCGTTGTTGTTGCGATAGGGATCCCTTTATAAGCAGGACCGAAAATCACATCACACTCAATCGCACTCTCTTTTAATGCTTGTGCATAAAAACGACCCACAAGAGCCAAGTCACGCCCTGTATTAAATAGCCCCGCGTTAAAGAAATAGGGGCTTTTACGACCTGATTTCAGCGTAAACTCACCAAATTTTAGTACCTGTTTTTTCATGGCAAGTTCAATAAAATCGCGCTGATAGGCTTTCATTGGTCATTCTCCTCATTAATTAATATTGGTCTTTTTTATTAGAACTACTTTCGCGGTTTATCTTTATCAGTAAGCAACTTAATCAATAAACAGCGGACATAAAAAAGGCGACTTTTCAGCCGCCTATTCAATCATAAATCTATTTCAGCGCTTCTCGCTGAGCTTCGAAAATGGTGTCTAACCCCGTCTTCGCGAGGGCGAGTAGTTCGAGTAACTCTTCATGGCTGAACGGCTCACCTTCTGCGGTACCTTGTACCTCAATCATGCGACCATCCTCCATCATCACCACGTTCATATCGGTTTCTGCGGCGGAATCTTCCACATACTCAAGATCACATAAGCCTTCTTGCCCTACGATACCAACCGATACCGCTGCAACCATAGATTTCAGTGGGCTTTTCGCTAATTTACCTTGAGCAACCATATTATTCAGGGCATCGACTAATGCGACACAAGCTCCTGAAATAGATGCAGTACGTGTACCACCATCCGCTTGGATAACATCACAGTCTAAGGTAATGGTGTACTCTCCGAGTTTTTTCAGGTCGACCGCAGCACGTAATGAACGGGCGATCAGTCGTTGAATTTCCATCGTACGACCTGTTTGTTTACCCTTTGCCGCTTCACGTTGATTACGAGAATTGGTTGCACGAGGTAACATGCCATATTCTGCGGTTATCCAACCTTGCCCCTGACCTTTTAGAAAACGCGGAACGCCTTCCTCAACCGTTGCATTACATAACACCTTCGTGTCGCCAAACTCAATAAGAACAGAGCCTTCTGCGTGCTTTGTATAATTACGCGTAATTTTTATAGGACGCATCTGATCTGCTAATCTACCTGCTGGGCGCATGGTGTTATCTCCGTTATCAACTCAAATTGGCACGTATTATACGTTGTTAATCGGATAATGCCTATCCTGTCATCCGTCATAGCGCTATAATCCTGTTATCTTAATGAATGATAGGAACGAATTATGATCCGTAGTATGACTGCTTTTGCCCGCCGTGATATCAAGGGTGAATGGGGGAATGCGGCTTGGGAGCTGCGTTCCGTAAACCAGCGTTATTTAGAAACCTATATCCGTTTACCTGAACAATTCCGTAGTCTAGAGCCAGTTATCCGTGAGCGTCTTCGTTCCCGATTAACGCGTGGTAAAGTCGAATGTAACCTGCGTTTTGAATTAGATGGTGCGCAACGTGGCGAATTACTTCTGAATGAAGATCTTGCTCGTCAACTGATTAGCGCTGCTAACTGGGTGAAAAATTACAGCCACGAAGGTGAAATTAACCCATTAGAAATTTTACGTTGGCCTGGCGTGATGTCTGCGGGTGAACAAGATTTAGATGCTATCAGTGAACAGCTGATGGCGGGTTTAGATGAAACCATCGATGCCTTTATTCAGAGCCGTGAAGCCGAAGGTGCTGCACTGCATAGTCTCATTGAGCAGCGTTTAGATGGCGTTTTAGTCGAAGTTGCCAAAGTTCGCCAACATATGCCAGAAATCCTACAGTGGCAGCGTGAACGTCTGCAAAGTAAATTAGACGAAGCGGGTATCCAATTAGAAAACAATCGTTTAGAACAAGAGCTGATTTTATTGGCACAACGTGTCGATGTGGCTGAAGAATTAGACAGACTAGAAGCTCACGTTAAAGAAACGCGTAATATTCTGAAGAAGAAAGAAGCAAGCGGTCGCCGCCTTGATTTCATGATGCAAGAGTTTAACCGTGAGTCAAATACCCTGGCCTCTAAGTCTATCAATAGCGAAGTGACTAATTCCGCTGTTGAGCTGAAAGTGCTGATCGAGCAAATGCGCGAGCAAATTCAAAATATCGAATAAATTTCACTTTTCAGAATAACTTCAAAGCCAGCTTATTCAATAAATTCGCTGGCTTTTTACTATTCGTACATAGCAGAGTGAAGCACAATAACGCATTGCCAGCGTGTGCCGTTAAGGTGCATCACCGAGATAAAGCTACATTAACTGTTACTTACAACGATAATGCCGAGACTATCGATTAAATGAAAGATTTGATCTTCGTTTAACTTAACGCCACTAAAATCCACTCGTCTAATATCTAAAGCCCCAAGCTGTGAATTCGTTAAATCACAACCCGTAAAATCTGCATCACTCCAATTAAATGAAGAAAATTCTCCACCTGAAAGATCTGAATTCCTAAAAACTGATCCTATAACCGTTGTTTCGTGCCAGCGATTCTCCCACAGCTCACATTTCTCTAAGATAACCCCAGAAAAATTCGCATAACTCAGATTCGATTTTGTGATATATGCAGAGCAAAACCATGTTTTCGCCGTAATCAAATTCATAAAACTGACACCACGAAAATCAGCCCCTTGAGCAAGACACTCTCGGATTTCTAATCCAAGAGCCTGTGAATGCCTAAAATCTACCATGGATAAATCACAATTTTTAAAGCTGGCATCTTTTAAAATTGAACGGTTAAAACGGCACGCTTTTTGAGTATCTCTATCATAGAACCTACAATTGAGAAACTCGGTATCCGTCAAATCAGCGCCTGAAAAATCACAGTTTGAAAACACTGCATTTTTGATGCTCGTCCCTTTAAACTGATTTTTCCCTATTTTCTCGTCATTTAATAACATAATAAACCATTCAAAAAAGATTGAACTGCAATGTTCTGCTAATGGCAGGTGATATTGTCTATATCAAATCCTGCAATCATCAGGTCGATGGCTAACAGTATTAGCACAAAAGCAATGGCAAAGGGAACCCTTACAAAGATCTCAAATTGAACGTTATTTGATCGATTTATTGGGGCGCGCCAATTGAATCTGTACCCAATGGGGTCCCTCTGAGTCCAGTCACTACGTACATTTGAGTCACTGGATCAATGAATAGATTTATCACTTTTTAGAACAATTTAAAGCCAGCATATTCGCTGGCTTTTTTTATTCAATCAAACTCAACCGTTAGTTCGCTTTAGCGACCAGCAACGGTTTTTCTCGCTGATGCTTATAGTGAAATGAGAAATAGAAAATCACCGCTAAAATGACCGTATAAGACGAGAATACCAGCCAAATTGATTGCCAATCCTTCACCCCATCCACACTAAAGTAATCGACGACCAACCCACTCAATATCGCGCCAAAGTATGCGCCAACCCCATTAACCATCGTCATGAACAGACCTTGGGCACTGGCACGCATTCGATGGTCAACTTCCTGCTCAATAAAAATAGAACCGGAGATATTAAAGAAGTCGAATGCGCAACCATACACAATCATCGACATGATTAAGAACATCAAACCAATCGTCGATGGGTCGCCAAATGCGAAGAAACCAAATCGTAATGTCCACGCTAGCATACTGAGCAACATGACGGTTTTTATGCCATACCGTTTCAAGAAGAATGGAATAGCGAGAATGAACGCCACTTCTGCCATTTGGGAGACAGATAATAGAATTGATGGGTATTGCACAATTAAACTGTCTTGATACAGTGGGTTACGTGCAAAATCATGCAGAAACGGGCTACCAAAAGTATTGGTAATTTGCAGCACTGCGCCCAGCAACATCGCAAACAGGAAAAAGACCGCCATAATCGGCTTTTTAAACAGGACTAATGCATCTAGCCCAAGCTTGCTCATCCAGCTAGTGGTGATCGCCTGTTTATTGACTGCCATTTTTGGCAATGTGAAAGAATACATGGCTAACAGTAATGAACAACAACCTGCCACATACAGCTGCATGCTACTGAGTTCAAATTTTAATAGGCTGATGCTCCACATCGCCGCAATAAATCCAACTGTCCCAAACACACGGATTGGTGGGAAATTCGCGACAGAATCTAGCTGATATTGGCTCAACGAGGAGTAGCTGATGGTGTTAGACAGCGCAATGGTTGGCATAAATGCCATGGCATTGATTAACATCACCCAGAACATGACGGAAGAATCCGTGACTGTCGCGGCATAAAATAGAGAACCTGCGCAAATCACATGACAAATCATATACAACCGATTTGCGGGAATATATTTATCCGCAATAATGCCAATTAAACCGGGCATTAAAATAGCGGCAACCCCCTTAGAGCTATAAACCATACCGACTTCAGCCCCTGAAAAACTCAGAGTTTTCATCATGTAGGCACCTAATGTCACCAGCCAACTTCCCCAAACAAAATATTGCAGAAAAAGCATGACCTTTAAACGAGACTTAATATTCATACTAGGCTCCGTTTGAAGTAAGTTTGGCGGGTGACATTCTCAGCTTGACGATAACGCCCTAAAGGAAAACCGTTCCCGCACTGTCTTTCTATTAATTTGAGATTAAGTAACTTGACGTTAGAAGCGCTCGATGACACCAGTCACTAATTTTAAGAAGGTCGCCTTCACTTTTTCAGCGGTCTCAATCACTTCGTCATGGCTCAGTGGTTGTTCTAAAATGCCGCATGCCATGTTTGTCAGGCAGGAAATACCCACCGTTTTAATCTGAGAATGGTGCGCCACTAGTGCTTCAGGTACTGTGGACATACCGACTGCATCAGCACCAAGGGTTCTGATCATGCGAATTTCTGCTGGCGTTTCATAGGTTGGACCCGTCCACCATGCATATACCCCCTGACGCAAAGACACGCCTTGCTCTTTTGCTACATCGAAAATCGTTTGGCGTAGCTCTTTGTTGTACACTTCACTAACATCAAGGAAGCGCACCCCTAGCTCAGGATTATTTGGTCCCATCAATGGGTTATTAGCTGTCAGGTTAATATGATCTGTAATCACCATCAGGTCGCCTGGGTTAAACTCAGTATTCACGGCACCGCATGCGTTAGTGATAATCAGTTTTTCAACGCCTAATGCTTTCATTAAACGCACAGGAAATGTCACTTGATCCAGCGAAAAACCTTCGTAGTAATGGAAACGACCTTTCATCGCCACGACATTTTTGCCCGCTATCGTTCCGATCACTAATTCGTTTGCGTGACCCACCGCCTCAGATTTAGCAAAATGCGGGATCTCGCTATAAGGAATATGCACCGCATTCTCTAACGTATCGGCAAATGGGCCTAAGCCTGAACCTAAAATGATCCCAACGGTAGGTTTTACATCTGTGCGAGACTGGATAAAACTCAAGCTTTCTAAGATATCTTTGGTGTTGTGCATAATGCGCTCCGCAATCAAGTCAAATAATGAATATGATTGGGATAATAACGTAATTAAAAAATCTAACCGCGATCTTAATCTCATTTTGAGAAAATGTTGATAAACATGATATCTATTAAAGTACTCATCATGTGAATCTGTTAATCTTGATAAAAGCCAGCATGGCTTGGTTCATCACGAATATAAATAGGAGGGGGAGAACTTGTTACACCGTTTATTGAATGAATTTCGCACATCTAAAAATTCCAAAACGCAAAAACTCAAAACGCTGTACCGACTGATCCTCAACCACGGACCAATCAGGGCGGAAATGTTGACGTCCCTCGCCAACATGAAGCCAGCTACTTGTGCCAGATTGCTTGATGAACTCAGTAAGTGCCAATTGATCTCGACCTCTGAGCTCGGAGAATCGACGGGGGGACGCAAACCGATTCTGTACAGCGTGAATCCTGCGGATGGTTATCTTGTGGGTATTGAAATGAGTGATATTTACTCTACGATTGTCCTGCAAAACCTGAAGCTAGACATTATTGGTAAGGTTAAAATCAAGTACGAGCATCTTGAAACTGCCGAAAATATGCTCGACCACTTGCTAGATAACGTTGATGACCTCCTCGCTGAGCATCAATTGGATACTCAGAAAATATTGGGGATAGGCATTGCCATTGACCATATTTTAGAGCGCGATAAAGTACCTTATTCCCACTATAAAGAAAGAATCCAAGAGCTTTATCAATATATTACACAGCGTGTTCCATGCTTCGTTCTATTAGGGAGTGGGATCAGTTTTGCGGCTTTTGCAGAGTACCGATTACGTTATTCAGCGAATAGCCAACGTTTCCTATTCACAACCTGTGATACTGACATTCGTAGTTCAACTATCATCAATAACCAATACGCTCCGACACCAATTAGTACAGCGCAAGCTTTTGGGCACATCACAATTGATATCAATGGGCAGCGTTGTGAATGCGGCTCATTTGGCTGTTTAAAACAGTACAGTTCTTTGCAGGCGATCAAATCACGCGTCATCCAGCATCTTCGACTTGGCAAGCCATCAGTTATTAACCAACTCGTCACATCCGAAGCTGAAATTAACTACCACACTATTTTCCAAGCTCTCGCTCAAAATGATGAAGTGTGCCTTGAAGCACTAGAGGAAGCGGCTTATTACTATGGAATTGCGATTGCCAACGCGGTGTTAATAGCCCAAGCCGATGTCGTAGTTTGTGGCGGAACCCTCACCCCGAAAAACCACTTCTTCGACATGACCAAAAAGTCCATTGAACAGAAACTCTCTATTTTTCCCAATATTAAGCCCAGAATTTATCCCGCGAATGATTCCTATGAAATTGTCGCGCAAGGCGCGGGGGGAATGGTAATGGAAAGCTACCTGTCCGAATAGTTATCGACTCAGACTTAAAAAATAAAAAAATGCCCCAACATGTGGGGCATTCTTCATTATCAATAACCGCTGACTATGTAAGTCGTCAGCTAATCTTAATCATTACCAAACAAGTCACGGGTATAGACTTTATCCGCCACATCGTCCAGCTCAGGCACCATACGGTTTGCCAGAATAATGTCACATTCGGCTTTGAACGCGTCTAAATCTCGGATAACTTTCGAGCGGAAGAATTCGTCTTCTTTGAGCACCGGCTCGTAAACCACCACTTCAATCCCTTTCGCTTTAATGCGTTTCATCACGCCTTGAACGGCCGATGCACGAAAGTTATCAGAGCCCGCTTTCATCACTAAGCGATATACGCCC
>NZ_JAMPNR010000028.1:0-38427 GCF_028479485.1 Providencia sp. PROV209
GATTTTTTACGGTTTTTAGTTCAACTGCTGCATTCCACAGCAAAACCCCTAGTTATACCCACTTACACACAGATTTATCCACAGACGGAAAAATAGTGAAAAAAGTCCGCGCATTACGCAAACGTTTGCGCTACAATTAGCGCGAAAATTCGGCATTGATTTTATTTTGATGCTCTGAAATTGTAAGTGACTTATATATAGATATTGCTTCTTTATCCAAATCCAAGGGATCTATCTCATGCAACAGCTTCGTCCTATTCGCCGTGCCCTGCTTAGTGTGTCTGATAAAACAGGGGTTGTTGAATTCGCTAAGGCGCTTTCTCACCGTGGTGTTGAACTGCTTTCTACTGGTGGAACCGCTAAATTATTAGCAGAGCAAGGCCTTAAGGTCACTGAAGTTTCAGATTACACAGGTTTTCCTGAAATGATGGATGGACGTGTTAAAACTCTGCACCCGAAAGTGCATGGTGGGATCTTAGGTCGTCGTGGTAAAGATGACGCCATCATGCAGCAACATGACATCGCACCTATTGATATGGTGGTTGTAAACCTTTATCCATTTGCTCAAACCGTCGCAAAACCAAACTGTACATTAGAAGATGCGGTTGAGAATATCGATATTGGTGGTCCAACAATGGTTCGCTCAGCAGCAAAGAACCATAAAGACGTGGCTATCGTAGTTAATAGTAATGACTACAGCAAAATTATCGAAGAGATGGATAACCACGAAAATTCGCTGAACTGGTCAACACGCTTTGACTTAGCCATCAAAGCCTTCGAGCATACCGCCGCTTATGACAGCATGATTGCTAACTATTTTGGCGAACTCGTTGCACCATACTACGGTGATACAACTCAACCATCTGGTCGCTTCCCTCGTACCTTGAATTTAAACTTTATTAAAAAGCAAGATATGCGCTATGGCGAAAACAGCCATCAAGATGCCGCTTTCTATATAGAAGAGAACCCGAAAGAAGCCTCTATTGCGACGGCTAACCAAATTCAAGGTAAAGCACTTTCTTATAATAATATCGCGGATACCGACGCAGCTCTGGAATGTGTTAAGTCGTTCGATGAACCAGCCTGCGTGATCGTTAAACACGCTAACCCTTGTGGCGTTGCCATTGGCGAGAATATTCATGCCGCTTATGATAAAGCATTCAAAACTGACCCAACCTCTGCATTTGGTGGCATCATCGCGTTTAACCGCCAGTTAGATAAAGCAACCGCAGAAGCCATCATTGAACGCCAGTTTGTTGAAGTGATTATTGCGCCTTCAATTGCAGAAGATGCTCTACCTTCTTTATCAACAAAACAAAACGTGCGCGTTTTGGTGTGCGGTGAATGGAGCAAACCTGCTGCCGGTTTGGATTTCAAACGCGTGAATGGTGGTTTATTGGTTCAAGACCGTGACTTAGGTATGGTAGAAGCCGAAGATTTACGCGTTGTGACAACACGTCAGCCAACTGAGCGTGAATTAAAAGACGCACTATTCTGTTGGAAAGTCGCCAAATTCGTGAAATCAAATGCGATTGTTTATTCTAAAAATGACATGACCATCGGGATTGGAGCTGGCCAAATGAGCCGTGTTTACTCCGCAAAAATTGCAGGTATCAAAGCTGCTGACGAAGGTTTAGAAGTTGCAGGCTGTGCTATGGCATCTGATGCATTCTTCCCATTCCGTGATGGTATCGATGCGGCTGCCGCTGTTGGTGTAACTTGCGTTATCCAACCAGGTGGTTCTATTCGTGATGATGAAGTGATTGCCGCAGCAAATGAGCACGGTATCGCCATGATCTTCACTAACATGCGTCATTTCCGTCATTAATTGCTAGGGGTTTCTATGAATATTCTGATTATTGGTGGCGGTGGTCGCGAACACGCTTTGGCATGGAAAGCAGCTCAATCTCCATTAGCAGACAAAGTCTATGTTGCACCGGGTAATGCGGGTACGGCTCTTGAGCCAGCATTGGAAAATGTCGATATCTCAGCAACTGACATTGATGGCTTACTGCAATTTGCCAAAGATAAGCAAGTTGGTTTAACCATCGTGGGTCCCGAAGCTCCCTTAGTGATTGGTGTCGTTGATGCCTTCAAACAAGCAGGTTTAACCATTTTTGGTCCAACCCAAGGTGCTGCGCAATTAGAAGGTTCTAAAGCGTTCACTAAGGATTTTTTAGCCCGTCACAATATCCCAACTGCGGCCTATGAAAACTTTACTGAAATTGAACCCGCTCTGGCATATTTAGATAAAGTTGGTGCTCCAATCGTTATCAAAGCTGACGGTCTTGCTGCTGGTAAAGGTGTAATTGTCGCCATGACGCTGCAAGAAGCTAAAGATGCGGTACATGATATGCTGGCTGGCAACGCGTTCGGTGATGCTGGTCATCGTATTGTTATTGAAGAATTCTTAGATGGTGAAGAAGCCAGCTTTATTGTTATGGTTGACGGTGAAAATGTCATTCCAATGGCAACTAGCCAAGACCATAAACGCGTTGGTGATGGTGACACAGGCTTAAACACGGGTGGCATGGGGGCTTATTCACCCGCTCCCGTCGTCACTGATGAAGTTCACCAGCGTGTGATGGAGCAAGTGATTTATCCAACTGTTAAAGGGATGGATCAAGAAGGTAATCGCTATCAAGGTTTCTTATATGCGGGCTTGATGATTGATAAAGCTGGCAATCCGAAAGTGATCGAATTTAACTGCCGCTTTGGCGACCCTGAAACTCAGCCAATTATGATGCGCTTGCAATCTGATTTAGTCGCTCTGTGTTTAGCGGGTGCTAAAGGTGAACTCGCAGGTAAAGATTCCTTGTGGGATGAACGTCCAGCGCTCGGTGTCGTGATTGCGGCAGGTGGATATCCGGGGGATTATCGCAATGGCGATGTGATTTCGGGTCTACCAACATCAGAAGCTGCTGATAGCAAAGTGTTCCACGCAGGTACCAAGCTAAACCAAGCAGGTGAAGTCGTCACTGCCGGCGGACGTGTTCTGTGTGTCACTGCGTTAGGTAATGACATCGCAAAAGCCCAAGCTAAAGCGTATGAAGTTGCCAAGACTATCAATTGGTCTGGTAGCTTCTATCGCAACGATATCGGCTACCGTGCCATCGCTCGTATTAAGTAATAGAACAAATAATAGAAGCAAATAACCCACAAGCTGATAAGAGGAAACTTTTATCAGCTTTTTGCTTTTGAATTTTTGCTTTTTACTTTTTGCCTTTGACCTTCACCCAGCCAATGGCTCTAAGTCTTTCGAATCACAGCAAAGCTGCAAGAGAGAGAATCTCTAGGAGCATACATGAGTATGTGACTAGAGTGAACGAACGTAGCAATACAGCGGTGGTTCGAAAGACGACGAGCGGTGAGATTAGAGCGAATCTTTAGAAGGCTGCCAGCTGCAAAAATTAGTATCCGCCACCATCAAAAGCTGATTTCCCTCTGGTGACTCTAACCATGCCAGATTCAACTCTTTCGTCCACACTTTTGCTCTGTCATCTAACCATTTCTGGGCATACGGCTCAAACGTCACTTTGCGTTCATCACCGCTGCAAGTGGTAATTTTACCTTGCTTCCAATGTCCTTGGTGTAGCTCTACACCACCGACAATCAACGCAGTATTAATATCCAAGATACGGTCGGCTTCAAAACGCCAACGGTTAATGTCATCGGAAGACAGTGGAGTTTTGATATTGTTTTGCGCGCGCTGCATAAACACAATTTCATTATCTTTACTAAAGCGCAGTTGCTCAGTGATGTTATTGACCCCTTGATTAAGGACCTGGCTGCGAATCTGCCACAATTTGCCATCACGATATTCGAAGAAATTAACTGAGGTATCGGTTCTTTTATAGGGGCTATACACCACCATTAAGACCAACGGCTGACTCTTCGCATCATTCAGTCTCCACATTCGGATTACGCCTTCATCGGCAATAAATCCGCTGGCACTAAACTCAGGGAGTCGAGGCGAATTAGAAGAACAGGCGCTTAGTATTGAGACTGCTCCCAATACCAGCAACCTTTGACGAATAAACAAAAGGGGTAACTTCATACCCCCTCTGGTAATTCTCGTAGACAATGTACTTATTTTACAGCGTCTTTCAGTGCTTTACCGGCAGAGAACGCTGGTACAGTTGTTGCAGGAATTTGGATTTCTGCTTTAGTTTGAGGGTTACGACCGGTACGAGCTGCACGGTGGCTAACTTTAAAAGTACCGAAACCGACCAGTTGTACTGCTTCGCCGCTTTTCAGAGAATCTGAAATTGCGCTCAGAGTTGCTTCTAAAGCTGCTTTAGCTTGAGTTTTAGTCAGATCTGCTGATTCTGCGATAGCATCAACTAATTCAGTCTTGTTCATAAATTATCCTTACACAGTGTGTTTATCGTTTGCAAAGCATCGAGTGCGTCGGATATGCCAGATAGACAGCCCCTGATACACGCCCCCGATAGCCACTTCTTCTCGCCCCTAAATGTAGAACAGAGTAGGGGTAAATGTGAAGTCTTAGTACACAGCATTACTGCTTTAAGTCACGTTTTCACGCATAAAAACGCAAAATTTAGGCAACAGTAATGCCGATATTGCTGACACCCGCTTCACGGAGGTCAGATCTTAATCCTTTAATTAACTCTAAGTCTCGTTCTTCGCAAGCGGCTAATAAGCGGAAAATGTCCCACTGAATGTCCCACTCTTCTTCCACAGCGGGCACGTCTTTTAGCTCTTCATCAGTCATTTCACGCCCTGCTTGGGTCATTTCCAGCATAGCAACAGTACGAATCGATGCTTCACTGACTAAGATTGCGTGTTCAAGGGTTTCACCACTCAATTTAGCGTGGATGAGTTCACCTAAAGCAATACAAGCGTCGATAGCGGGATAAACACCGTACATATCGAAGTCATCGGCGACTGGAATAATTTCTTCTAACTTTTCTAACTGATTGTCGAAATTGACTTTGCTATCTTTGATAACCAAGGTTTCCCAGATTAAATCAAGGATGGCACGATAAACCTTCACATCAGCAAATTCAGTTTGCTGGCAAAACATTTGATAGTTAGGATACATTCTCTCGCACAGACATGCCATGAAGGTCACATGCTGCCAGCTTTCTAGTTTCTCTAACCTCAAATGAATAGGATTTCTTAACATAATTTCTGACTCATCAATCTCAATACTTCGCAGTTTACCTGAAAATCTGCCAATGCCACATATTTTGCTGATAATTAGCCAATTTTCTCATTCATTCGCTTAAAAAATGTTCGATTAGAAGCAATTCCGTCAGCAAATCGGGTCGGTTCCGGTAATCGATACCCCTGAATACACCGTTTTACCCACTCTAACGAGGAAATAAAACTGACTTTGTGACCCGGAGAAACATATAAAGGATTGCACCGTTTTTTACTGCGATAAACCCACCCTAACTGCTCTTGACCCACCTTCAATATTTGGACACTTTCAGGTTCTGCATTGAGCTCAACATCATCACCACATAAACGACTTTTAGCTACCCCTATTGTCGGTACATTGGCAAGTAATCCAAAATGGCAAGCTACACCAAAACGCCGTGGGTGCGCAATACCTTGACCGTCCACCAGCACTAAGTCGGGTTTTTGTTGGATTTTTTCCCATGCTGCCATTAGACCGGGCACTTCGCGAAACGAAAGTAACCCTGGAATATAAGGTAACTGAGTAGGTACCCGAGCTATTTGATACTCAACTAATTGCAGATCAGGCCATGATAACACCACGATCACCGCGCGAGTCACCGTGCCATCTTGCTCAAAACCAACATCCGCACCACCAATAAAATGAGGGGAAACAAATTCATCCTGCAAAATCACTCTTTCGGCTAACTGAATCTGCTGTTTTCGTAGTTGCTGAGTATCAATCACCATCACGGGACCACCGTTAATAAGGATTAATCATAGATGATAATGATGCACTTACAAGATCCAGTAAATGCATCACATATTAAGAGGTTCAGATAGAGGTAGAAAGCTACTCCGCTCTACCTCTATTGTGTCTTAGAAACTACAGATGATACTGACGAGATAAACGATGAACAGCATCCACAAAAGCACCTGCATGTTCAGGCTCAACATCTTGGTGAATACCATGACCTAAGTTGAATACGTGCCCTTCGCCTTGACCAAAACCCGCTAAGATATGCTGGACTTCTTGTTCAATACGCGCAGGCGGCGCATATAACATAGAAGGATCCATATTCCCTTGCAGTGCAACTTGGTCACCTACGCGACGGCGTGCATCTGCAATTTCAGTCGTCCAATCAAGACCTAACGCATCACAACCTGTCGCTGCCATCTCTTCTAGCCACTGACCGCCACCTTTCGTAAACAGTGTGACTGGAACACGACGCCCTTCATTTTCACGGATTAAGCCATCGACAATTTTATGCATATAGCGTAGGGAAAACTCTAAATAATCGCGCTTAGTCAGCACGCCACCCCATGTATCGAAAATCATCAGAGATTGCGCACCTGCCCGCACCTGTGCATTCAAATACAAAATCACGCTATCGGCGAGTTTATCAAGCAGTAAATGAAGCGTATTTGGATCTTCATACATCATCTTTTTAATTTTGGTGAATGCTTTACTGCTACCGCCTTCCACCATATAAGTCGCTAATGTCCACGGGCTACCAGAGAAACCAATCAGAGGTACATCCCCCTTTAACGCTTTACGAATGGCTCGAACGGCGTCCATCACATAACCCAGCTCCATTTCAGGATCAGGAACTGGAATATTTTTGACATCCGCAGCGCTTGCTACTGGTTTCTTAAAACGAGGACCTTCCCCTGCTTCAAAATAGAGCCCAAGCCCCATTGCATCAGGGATAGTTAAAATATCAGAAAAGAGAATTGCGGCGTCTAATGGAAAACGACGTAATGGCTGTAAAGTCACTTCACACGCCAACTCGGTGTTTTTGCATAAAGACATAAAATCACCAGCTTCTGCGCGAGTTGCTTTATATTCTGGTAGGTAACGCCCTGCTTGACGCATCATCCAAACTGGGGTCACATCTACAGGTTGACGTAGCAACGCACGTAGATAGCGGTCATTTTTCAACTCAGTCATTATTTACTCCATTATTATTGTGGCCGCCGCAAATGGCTAAGGCGCCATATTATACCAGCAAAGGGAAACAATATCAGCGCCAGCGCAATTAGTGGTTATCTTCATCAAATTGACGGCATAGCACCACCGTATCTTCAATTAATCGCCGAGCAATTGTGTCACCTGGGGGAATTAACGGTAGGTCGTTATAGTGATACCAATTAGCGCTGACCAACTCTTTGGGGTCCACTTGAATATCCCCACCATCATAGTCTGCTAAAAAGCCCATCATCAGCGAATGAGGGAATGGCCATGGCTGGGAAGAGACATAACGAATATTCCGCACTTTTATATGGCTCTCTTCCATCACTTCGCGAGCCACTGCCTCTTCTAAGGTTTCCCCCACTTCCACAAACCCAGCTAACACCGTGAACAGCGGATTTTGTGAATGGCGACGATGTTGTGCCAGCAAAATATGATCATCACGACGAATACCGACGATAATACAAGGTGCGATTTGCGGGTAGTAACGCTCATGGCAGTGGTCACACAAACATGCCCACTCCGTAGAACTATGACGCATCGCCGTACCGCAATAGCCACAATAGCGGTGTGAGCGATAAAACTCAGCTAATTGTACACCTCGCCCAGCAAGGCGAAATAAGCCTTCATCTTGAGAAGCCACTACGCGAGGGGATGCCATGTCTGATGGCATTTTTTCCGCAATCAACCAAACAACTTCCCCTTGCCATTCGCCAATCGGTGTTGCTAATTTTCCGGTTAATCCAAATTGTTGCGCTGCGCCTCGAGGAATATCGCCTTGCGGTAGCCATAGGCGACCCGCAAAACAGACAAACCACCAGCCACTTTCCGTTCCTGCTAATGTGTGTTTATTCATTATGGTTCTCTATTTCAACACTTTTTATTGCGGTTAAAGATACGCTTGTTTTATAGATTGGCATACAACCGTTTGATTCGTCACTCCCCTTTCATCATTTTGACACTTTTTAGACATTTTAAAGTCACTACGTCTAAAAAGTGTCACACAACCGTCAATTCATTGTCATCTTGAATAATTAGCATGCAAATTAACCAATACGGCGACTCTTATAGAGAGAGAAACAAGATGAAAGCTATCGTACCTGCAATTTTACTGTCACTCAGCGCCTCTCAAATGGCTTTTGCCGCTGACAGTGATTTAACCAAACTTATCGAAGCTGCAAAAAAAGAAGGTCAAGTTTATAGCGTTGGGATGCCTGACACATGGGCAAACTGGAAAGGCACATGGCAAGATTTATCGGCTCAATATGGTTTAAAACATCAAGATACGGACATGAGCTCCGCGCAAGAAATCGCAAAGTTTGCCGCTGAGAAAAATAATGCCACAGCGGATATCGGTGACGTGGGCGCGTCCTTTGGACCAGTTGCCGTACAAAAAGGCGTGACTCAGCCGTACAAACCGACCACTTGGTCACAAGTGCCGGACTGGGCAAAAGATAAAGATGGTCATTGGGCGCTGGCTTATACCGGTACTATCGCGTTCATGATCAATAAAGACTTAGTTAAAGACACACCAAAAAGCTGGGATGACTTACTCAAAGGTAAATATAAAGTTACCGTAGGGGATGTCGGTATTGCCGCACAAGCCAATAATGCGGTTTTAGCGGCGGCATTTGCTCGTGGCGGCGATGAAAATAATCTGAAGCCTGCTATTGAATTTTTCGGTGAGCTCGCCAAACAAAAACGTTTATCTGTGAATGACCCAACCGTTGCCAATATTGAAAAAGGTGAAGTTGAAGTCGGTATTTTATGGGACTTTAATGCCCTGAACTATCGTGACCAAATCAACCGCGACCGATTTATTGTCGTCATCCCATCTGACGGTAGCGTGATCTCCGGTTACACCACCATCATCAACAAATTCGCCAAAAATCCGAATGCTGCAAAATTAGCTCGCGAATTTATTTTTAGTGATAAAGGGCAAATCAATCTTGCAGAAGGTTATGCGCGCCCTATTCGTGCTCAACACCTAACATTGCCAGCAGAAATCCAAGCTAAATTACTTCCAGAAGAACAGTATAAAAATGTTCATCCGATCAAAGATGCCGAAGGTTGGGAAAAGTCATCGCGTAATTTACCGAAAATGTGGCAGCAACAAGTGTTAATTCACCAACAATAATTGCGATTAGGAACCACAGTCTGATGTCTGAAAAAGTCATACTTGTTGTTCTTGACGGTTTAAGTTATTCAGTAGCCCATCAATGTATGGGCTATCTCAATGGTCTTATCAAAGCCGACAGTGCAACACTTTATAAAATGGAGTGTGAACTCCCGTCTATGTCGCGCCCACTGTACGAATGTATTTTGACGGGGATCGCCCCCGTTCAAAGTGGCATCGTCAACAACGATGTGGTGCGACTTTCTCACTTCGAGAGCATCTTTTCACTGGCTCACCAAGCAGGTAAAACCACCGCTGCCGCTGCCTATTATTGGGTCAGTGAATTGTATAACCGCGCACCTTTTGATGCGAATCGCGACCGATTTACCCATGATAAACAGCTTCCTATTCAGCATGGATGCTTTTACCAAGCAGACCATTACCCTGATGACCATCTCTTTATGGACGCTGAATACCTACGTACCCAGCATGACCCCGATTTTTTGCTGATCCACCCGATGAATATTGATGATGCGGGTCATAAATTTGGATTCGATTCTCCGCAATACCGCAACGCCGCCCGTAAAGCAGATATTTATTTATCCCGCTATCTACCAATGTGGATCGCGAAAGGCTACCAAATCATCATCACCAGTGACCACGGGATGAATAATGACCGTAGCCACGGGGGAATCTTACCGGAAGAGTGCACGGTACCGCTGCTAACTATCGGGAATGCCTTTTCTCACCAACCCGATGTGCTCATAGAACAAACCGCGATTTGTGGCACGGTTTGCCAGTTACTTGGTGTACCTTTCTCAAACAAAACTGTCTGTGATGATTTACTGGCAGGAGGTCGCTAATGGCAGATATTCCAGCAAGTGATCACCCCCATCAACACAGGGGAAGCCTAGCGATGTTAAATAAGCCCAATGTGCGTTTTCACTGGCGTGCAGCACTATTAATTGTGCCGTTTATTATCTTATTTTGCCTGTTTCAGATTGCCCCCATGATTTGGGTGTTATTCAACAGTTTTGTCTATGAAGAAGCGTGGTCTTTTGAAAATTACGTTGAAATCTTCACCAACGATTTCTATCTACAAGCGTTTCAAAACACCTTATGGTTATCACTAATTTGTAGTGTTGTTGGTCTGCTTATTGCCTGTGTTACTGCATTCTCTATTTATAAAATGCAGGGCAAAGTGCGCAATTTTATGATTTCGTTTACCACCATGGCGAGCAATTTTAGCGGTGTCCCATTAGCCTTCGCGTTTATCATTATTTTAGGTTTTAACGGCGCAATTACCTTACAGCTTAAAGCGTGGGGATGGATTGATGATTTTAATATCTACAGCGCCAGCGGCTTGATGCTCCTGTATATCTATTTCCAAATCCCGCTGGGAATTTTACTACTTTACCCTGCATTTGATGCCTTAAAACCTGAATGGGAAGATGCGGCTAAGACCATGGGGGCAAGCAAGCTCACTTATTGGCTGAAAGTAGGTATTCCGGTGATTTCCCCTGCCTTGCTAGGCACGTTTATTATCTTAGTGGCCAATGCGGTTGGCGCCTATGCCAGCACTTATGCATTGACCAGTGGAAACTACAACTTAGTGACTATCCGCATTGCCAGTCTTGTCTCTGGCGACCTATTCTTAGAACCCAATATGGCAGCTGCACTGTCCGTTGTTTTGATTGCGATCCTTGGGTTTATCACAGCGATTCACCACTGGCTATTAAAGCGGAGCTACCATGCTAAATCCTAATATTCGTAGCCCAAAAACACCGAGTTTACTGTTTCATAAAATGGTGCTCGGCACTGTTGCCACCATTCTTGCGCTGCCAATTATCGCCACCTTTGTTTACTCCATTTCGAGCTCATGGGGCGCGACGATTATGCCTGATGCCCTTTCCATAAAATGGTATCTGCAACTGTGGCAAGATCCGCGCTTTTTAATGGCATTTGGACGATCGCTCTTGATCTGCTTTGGCACATTACTGATCAGCGTACTGGTCATTTTACCGATGACTTTCGCCGTGTTTTACCGCTTTCCAAAGCTCAAAGGGTTGATGGATTTATTAATCATTCTTCCTTTTGCGATACCGCCCGTTGTCTCTTCCGTCGGCTTACTGCAAATTTTTGCCGATGAGCCATTTATGTTGGTCGGTACGCCGTGGATTCTAATTGGTACTTACTTCACTATCACATTGCCATTTATGTACCGCGCACTCGCCAATAGTTTCCAAGGGATCAACCTGCATGACTTAATGGATGCCGCCCATTTACTCGGCGCCAGCACGTTTAAAGCCTTTTTAATGATAGTGCTCCCAAATATCCGTAAAGGGTTATTGGTGTCTTTGCTAATTTCTTTTTCATTTTTAATGGGCGAATTCGTGTTTGCTAATATTCTAGTGGGAACCCGTTTCGAAACCTTGCAGATCTATCTCTTCAATATGCGCCAAACCAGCGGACACTTTACCTCGGCATTGGTGATGTCCTACTTCCTATTTACGTTGCTGCTCACAGGGTTAGCAGCTCGCTTGAATCGTGCGGGAGACGAACGATGAGCTACGTCATTGCTGAAAATCTAACCAAATCCTTTGGTCAAAATCAGGTATTCTCCGATATCCAATTTACGATTGAAAAAGGCGAATTTATTACCTTACTCGGGCCAAGTGGCTGCGGAAAATCCACCTTACTCCGTTGTATTGCGGGGCTGGAGCAACCCGATAGCGGGGAACTCTATATTAACCGCCAAAATATCACTCACCAGCCCGCTCAACAGCGTGGGGTGGGTATGGTATTTCAAAGCTATGCCTTATTCCCAAACATGACCGTCGCGGAGAATATTGCCTTTGGATTAAAGATGCGAAAAGTGTCTGCGACTGAACGCAACAAAGCGGTTTGCGAAGTGATTGATATGGTTGAGCTACAAGGCAAAGAGAACCAATACCCGCATCAACTTTCGGGAGGTCAGCGCCAACGTGTCGCACTTGCGCGCGCACTGGTGATGAAACCGCAAATTTTGCTTCTCGACGAACCGTTATCGGCGCTTGATGCCCGTATTCGCAAGCACCTGCGCCAACAAATTCGTGAGATCCAGCGCGAACTCGGGCTCACGACCATTTTCGTCACTCACGATCAAGATGAAGCGATGATTATGTCTGACCGCATTTTTTTAATGAATAAAGGCGCAATTATTCAAAGCGATACCGCTGAAAACATCTATACTCAACCTGCCACTGAATTTGTCGCACGCTTTATGGGACATTACAATTTAGTCGATGCCGAGAAAGCCAATGGGATGCTAGGTGTCAATTTACAAGGAACTCTCGCCATTCGCCCAGAATCTATTTATGTTCGTGAAACGGGAAGACAGTATGGTAGCCATATTTCTGCACCTGTAGATGCAGTGATCCTTGACCACCAACTGCTCGGAAATATCATTCGCTACAGCGTCAATACCCCTGCTGGCGATATGACGGTAGATCTTCTTAATCGCTCTTCTGAACGTTTGTTTGAACCGGGCACGCACCTTGAGTTAATGTTTAATAAAAATGAAATTCGAGCGCTAAGTTAATCAGCAATAAGTGAGCCATTGAAAGGAACCTCATGCCAAACCAGTCTACACAAACCAAATTAGCTATTTTTGATTTAGACGATACGCTTATTCGCGGAGACAGCAGCGTGCTGTGGACACAATATTTGTGGGATAAAAAAATCATCACAGACCCGCGTTTCGTCGAAGCCGATAAAGAGATGATGGAACTGTACAACGCCGGCAATTTGGATATGGTGACTTACTTAAAGTCTAATTTGCAGACTCTCGAAGGCATCAAGATAGAGCTAGTCAATGAATGGCTAGAGGATTTTGTTGAGACGATTATCCTTCCACGTGTTTACCCAACGGCCTTAAGTACGATCACATCATACCGATCGCAAGGGATCCCGATCATTGTGATCTCGGCAACCGTGTCGTTTATTGTGAACAAAATCGCTGATCGTCTTGGAGCTGACGTCTCCATGGGAATCGATATTAAGCGTTCAAATGGCTGCTACACGGCCGAAGTTGACGGTATTCCGACCTTTAAAGAAGGTAAAGTTAAGCGTTTAACACAGTGGATCTCCCACCAGCCAATCACCGATGCGTATATTTATTTCTACACCGATTCCGCCAATGACCTACCAATGTGTCATTTCGCCGATGAGACGTTCATCATCAACGGCGACCCGCGCCTTCTCCAAGCCGCCAATGAAAACCACTGGCCACAATATTCGTGGAGTTTGTAAAACCCCTATTTAGCCAACCTAGTTTTAACTTTTAACTCTTAATTTCTAGGTTTTGGATTTTTAGGTTTTTAACTAACTGCCTTTCAAAGGTTCCTCTAAATTATTCGAGTGAGAAGAAGGCGGCAAGCGAGGATATCCCGAGGAGCATACACAAGTATGTGACTCGGGTAGCCGAGAGAAGCCAACGCACTTATCGCTTGAAGAATGACGGGGAAACTCTATACTGAATGCTCTTGTCGGAGTGCCTAGCATGTGCAAACATCAGGCTGAGACCGTTAATTCGGGATCCGCGGAACCTGATCGGGTTAATACCCGCGAAGGGAACAAGAGTAATCTTCTCGCACGATCTTCCCCGCCCTTGGTGGATATTTCGTTGCAATGCCACACCATTACTCCTCCGAACTCCAGACAAGCAACTTTCTTTCGATAAACCCGCTATTGGCGCACTACGCCGTATAGCCTGTGACGATGTCAGGAAATTGCTATGTCCAATAATACGAATAATTCTGTTATACCGAGTACCGATATTTCACCTAAAGCTGCGCCAGCACGTACCCGAAAAGCGCAACGTGATGCCGCGGAAGACTTTATCAATACCATTTCCGGCGTTTCATTCCCTAACTCCGAACGTATTTATCTCCTAGGCTCACGGGACGATATCCAAGTGCCTATGCGCGAAATTCAGCTCTCTCCAACACTCATCGGCGGTGATAAAGAGAATCCCAAATTTGAAGATAATGAAGCCGTTCCTGTGTATGACACTTCAGGTCCTTACGGCGATCCCGCTTCTGAACTCAACGTGCATAAGGGGTTGAAAAAAATCCGTGCGCCGTGGATCCATGAACGCGCCGATACCGTTGCTGTTGAGAATCTCAGCTCGGACTTTACCCAACAGCGCTTAGCGGATGCGGGCTTAGACCACCTGCGTTTTAATAATCGCCCTGCACCGCTGAAAGCCCAAACCGGAAAATGCGTCACTCAGCTACACTATGCGCGCCAAGGCATAGTGACTCCAGAAATGGAATTTATCGCTATTCGTGAAAATATGGGGCGTGAGCGTATTCGCAGCGAAGTATTGCGCCAACAACACCCGGGACAAAGTTTTGGGGCTATTTTACCAGACAATATTACACCTGAGTTTGTACGCCGAGAGGTCGCTGCGGGTCGCGCAATTATCCCTGCCAATATTAACCATCCTGAATCTGAGCCGATGATTATTGGGCGTAATTTCTTAGTGAAAGTTAACGCTAATATCGGTAACTCTTCGGTGACTTCATCTATCGAAGAAGAGGTAGAAAAACTGATTTGGTCCACGCGCTGGGGCGCAGACACTGTTATGGACTTATCGACAGGTCGCTATATACATGAAACCCGCGAGTGGATTTTGCGTAATAGTCCAGTGCCAATCGGCACAGTGCCTATCTATCAAGCTCTGGAAAAAGTGAATGGCGTTGCCGAAAACCTCACTTGGGAAATGTTCCGCGATACGCTGTTAGAACAAGCAGAACAAGGCGTTGATTACTTTACTATCCATGCTGGCGTATTACTGCGCTATGTACCAATGACAGCTAAACGTCTGACGGGCATTGTTTCCCGTGGCGGTTCTATCATGGCGAAATGGTGTTTATCCCACCATCAGGAAAACTTCCTGTATGAACATTTCCGTGAAATTTGCGAAATTTGCGCCGCCTATGATGTTTCACTCTCATTAGGGGATGGGCTGCGTCCGGGGTCTGTACAAGATGCTAACGACGAAGCCCAATTCTCAGAATTACATACCTTAGGCGAACTGACCAAGATCGCATGGGAATACGATGTACAGGTGATGATTGAAGGTCCGGGGCATGTGCCAATGCAAATGATCCGTCGCAATATGACCGAAGAATTAGAGCACTGCCATGAAGCGCCATTCTATACATTAGGTCCTCTAACGACGGATATTGCGCCGGGTTATGATCATTTCACTTCCGGTATTGGTGCCGCCATGATTGGTTGGTTTGGCTGTGCAATGTTGTGCTATGTCACCCCCAAAGAGCACCTTGGTTTACCAAACAAAGAAGACGTCAAACAAGGGCTAATTACCTACAAAATTGCCGCCCATGCAGCTGATTTAGCAAAAGGTCATCCAGGTGCGCAAATTCGTGATAACGCGATGTCCAAAGCGCGTTTTGAGTTCCGTTGGGAAGACCAATTTAATCTTGCCCTCGACCCAGAAACGGCGCGTAAATATCACGATGAAACCCTACCTCAAGCTTCTGGGAAAATAGCTCACTTCTGCTCAATGTGTGGACCAAAATTCTGCTCAATGAAAATTTCCCAAGAAGTTCGTGACTATGCGGCACAAAAAGAAGCGGGAATGGAGCAGATGTCTGAAGCTTTTCGCGCCCACGGAAGTGAGCTCTATCATGGGGCTGAGATTACTGAGGTCGTGAGTGATGAACAAAACGCTTAAATTACCGAAGAGTCCATTTCCACAGACTGAGCATCGCCTTGGTCTGTACCCTGTCGTGGATTCGGTTGAATGGATTGAACGCCTGCTAAATGCAGGTGTTTCCACCTTGCAATTACGAATCAAAGACAAACAAGATAGCGAAGTTCATGAGCAAATTCAGCGCGCGATTGCACTTGGCAAGCAACATAATGCCCGATTATTTATTAATGACTATTGGCGTTTAGCCGTAGAGTTAGGGGCATATGGCGTACATTTGGGACAAGAAGATCTGGACACAACCGACCTTATCGCCATTCATCAAGCGGGGTTACGGCTGGGGATCTCCACCCACGATCCCGATGAGGTCGCGATCGCCAAATCCATTCGTCCATCATATATCGCACTTGGGCATATTTTTCCCACCCAAACCAAGCAGATGCCATCCACACCACAAGGTTTAGAAGCACTAAAACGGATGGTTATCGCGACACCCGAATTTCCGACGGTGGCAATCGGTGGAATTTCTATTGAGCGAGTGCCAGCCGTACTCGACACGGGCGTAGGTAGCATCGCTGTTGTTAGCGCGATAACCCAAGCAGAAGATTGGAAAGCTGCCACTCAAACGCTTCTTGATTTGATTGAACCAGCTTCTCGCTTAAAGGATAACGACCATGCTCAATGATCACGAATTTATGCGTTATAGTCGCCAGTTACTCCTTGAGGACGTCAGCCCTGAAGGGCAACAAAAACTCAAAGATAGTAAAGTGTTGATTGTTGGCTTAGGCGGGCTGGGTTCCCCTGCAAGCCTGTATTTAGCCGGTGCGGGTGTGGGTGAATTATGGATAGCCGATCATGATGATTTGCATATTTCTAACTTACAGCGCCAAGTCCTCTACAATACGCAGGATATTAACCAATCCAAGGCACAGCTAGCCGCTGCCCGCTTAAAGCAGCTCAATCCTCATACCAAAACGCGTATTTTCCAACAGAAATTAGATATTGATAGCTTATTCCCGCTGGTGGAACAGGTGAATCTGGTTCTCGACTGCTGCGATAACATGGCGACTCGCCATGCGGTCAATGCTGCCTGTGTTGCCAGCAATACACCATTAGTCAGCGGCAGCGCTGTGGGTTTTGGCGGACAACTAATGGTACTTGAGCCCCCATTTCAATTTGGTTGTTATGCATGTTTGTATCCCGACCAAGAAGAACCGCAACGCAACTGCCGTACCGCGGGTGTTTTAGGTCCCGTTGTTGGCGTGATGGGTACCTTACAAGCCTTAGAAGCTATCAAATTGCTGGTGGGGTTACCGTCCCCATTAAGTGGAAAATTGCGCCTGTTTGATGGAAAACAGCAGCAATGGAATACCTTGCAACTGACACCGTCAAAACAGTGCCCTGTCTGCCGAGAGGTCACATGCATATCATAATCAATGACCAGCCGATGGAGGTAGAAGGTCCTATTACCCTCCACCAGCTGCTCACTCAGCTCGAACAAAATCCATCAGGCTCTGCACTGGCGATCAATCAAGTCATCATTCCCAAAAGCCAGTGGGAAAGCCATTTTGTTAATGAACAAGACAACATTCTGCTGTTTCAAGCCATCGCAGGGGGTTAATAATGTTAAAAATTGCTGATGTCACATTTCAATCACGTTTATTCACTGGAACCGGTAAATTTGCTACGCCAGCCTTAATGCAACAAGCCATTCAAGCCTCTGGTAGCCAGCTGGTGACCATGGCGATGAAACGCGTCAATTTACGTGGGCAAGATGACGGAATTTTACAACCACTTCAAGAACTTGGCGTTAAGTTACTTCCCAACACATCAGGTGCAAAAAATGCCCAAGAAGCTATCTTCGCCGCGCGTCTTGCCCGTGAAGCACTTGGCACCCATTGGGTTAAATTAGAAATTCATCCCGATATGCGCTATTTGCTTCCTGACCCGGTTGAAACATTGCTAGCTGCAGAGCAGTTAGTCAAAGAAGGCTTTGTGGTATTACCTTATTGCAGTGCTGACCCTGTTTTATGCAAACGGCTAGAAGAAGTGGGTTGTGCAGCAGTGATGCCTCTAGGCGCGCCAATTGGCACCAATAAAGGCTTGGTAACGAAAGAGATGCTCCAGATTATTATCGAGCAAGCTAACGTCCCTGTTGTTGTAGATGCTGGTATTGGTGCACCAAGCCACGCTGCCGAAGCCATAGAAATGGGAGCAGATGCCGTGCTAGTAAATACCGCCATCGCCGTTGCCAAGCAACCTAAGCTAATGGCTCAAGCATTTAAAATGGCGATTGAAGCGGCACAACTCGCACGCCAAAGTGGACTTGCAGCTCAGAAACAACACGCTGAGGCTTCCAGCCCACTAACGCAATTTTTGGAGGCACTGTAATGGACAGAAGTTTCCGTGAACGTTGGGAACAGCTGGATTGGGATGACCTCACATTACGGATTAATGGAAAAACAGCTGCAGATGTAGAACAGGCGCTGCAACGTGATACTTTGACCCTCGATGATTTTATGGCGCTACTTTCGCCCGCAGCGCGACATTATATCGAGCCGATGGCTCAAAAAGCCCAACGCCTTACTCGCCAACGGTTTGGTCATGCGGTCGGTTTTTATGTCCCACTGTACCTTTCCAATCTGTGCGCAAATGACTGCACGTATTGCGGGTTTTCAATGAGTAACCGTATTAAACGCAAAACCCTTGATGAAGCCGAAATCATCAGTGAATGTGAAACCATTCGCCAAATTGGCTTTGACAGTTTGTTGCTGGTAACTGGTGAACACCAAACCAAAGTGGGTATGGACTATTTTCGCCGTTATCTCCCCGTAATTCGTCCTTATTTCAGCTCGTTGATGATGGAAGTTCAACCTTTGGGCACTGAAGAATATCGCGAGCTAAAAACCCTTGGGTTAGATGGGGTCATGGTGTACCAAGAAACCTACCATGAAGCCACTTATCAGCTTCACCATTTGAAAGGTAAAAAGCAGGACTTTCACTGGCGATTAGCCACACCTGAACGTCTTGGACAAGCGGGTGTCGATAAGATTGGATTAGGCGCATTAATCGGACTTTCCAGTAGTTGGCGAACAGATTGCTATATGCTGGCAGAGCATCTGCTGTATATGCAACAACACTATTGGCAAAGCCGATATTCTATTTCATTTCCGCGTTTACGCCCTTGCGCTGGGGGAATTGAACCCGCTTCGTTAATGGGAGATGCCGAGCTAGTTCAGCTGATCTGTGCGTTTCGTTTGCTTGCACCGACGGTAGAGCTTTCTCTCTCTACCCGCGAATCCCCTTATTTTCGTGATCATGTGGTACCACTGGCAATTAACAACGTCAGCGCTGGATCGAAAACGCAACCAGGGGGCTATGCAGATTCAAAAACCGAGTTAGAACAATTTTCACCAAATGATAATCGCAGTGCAGCTCAAGTCGCACATGCCTTAGTTCAGGCTGGATTACAGCCCGTTTGGAAAGACTGGGATGGTTATTTAGGACGTTAATTTATGTTTTATCGATGGGAAATATTTTCCGGAATATTTCCCATCAAATGGAACTCATAGAACGCCATGTTTAATTTTTTAAATTATAATATTAAATCGATCACAAAAACTCGAGTAATAATTAAAAATAGAGATGAAGTTAAAAACCCAATAATATTTAAAATTTATTTTAATAATTTTTTAATATCTAATGACATTACGATAATAATATAACTGAAATTTAATTTTTCATTACCTTCGTTAAATATCAATTTACGTTAAGAAAGATGAATATCTAGCATTAAATATAATTCGCGGTAAGACATCTGAAATAACCAATGTATATCAATTAGATAAATTAAACAATAACACCTTGCTTAGTGTGTGCATATTCTAGTTAAATTAGAAAACATTGCTACTCATATTCATCTTTTTTAATCACTCTGTGTCTTCAATCAAAAAAATAACTGGTCAGATATTTATTTCCTCATAATTCATGATAAAAGAATATAGCAATGAGGGTGCTTTACCTTCGTTGAAAGAACAAAAGTATAAAAATAATGCATCATAATGATGCTGGAGAATGAGAATAATGAATATTGTTGACCGTTTTATTTCTTATACCAAAATTAATACCACCACAAATAGGGAAAAAGGCGCAGCAGGTATCATGCCATCGTCAGAAGGTCAGCGCGTCCTTGCTAAACAGTTAGTTCAAGAATTAGAAGGTTTAGGCTTACAGGATATTAAACTGCGCGATACGGCTATCGTCACAGCAACATTGCCTTCAAATCTTGATTATAAAGTTCCTACTGTCGCCTTCTTTGGTCACCTCGATACCAGTGCAGAGCAGACTAACGACACCAAAGCACAAATTTTGCCTTATAACGGCGAAGATATTTGCATGAATAAAGAGCTCAATATTTACCTCCGTAAAAGTGAGTTTCCTGAATTAGAAAACTATCTCGGCGATGACATTATTGTGACCGATGGAACCAGCTTATTAGGTGCCGATGATAAAGCCGCCATCGCATCAATTATGGATATGCTGCAATACTTTAAACAAAACCCTGATATCAAACATGGTGATATCAAAGTAGGCTTCGTTCCTGATGAAGAGCAAGGTCTACGTGGTGCTAAAGTTTTTGATGTAAAAGAATTTGGTGCAGATTTTGCTTACACATTAGACTGTTGTGGTATTGGCGAGCTCGTGTATGAAAACTGGAACGCGGGCGATGTTGAAATCGTCTTCACAGGTAAATCTGCTCACCCAATGTCTGCAAAGGGTAAGCTGGTGAACTCTCTGCTGATGGCGCAAAAATTTATTGCGATGCTGCCGGGTGGTGAAGCGCCTGAATATACCGAAAATCGCGAAGGCTATTATTGGGTTAAACAGATGTCGGGTAACAGTGCGCGTACCGTTCTGAAAATGGATGTGCGTGACTTTACCGAAGAGGGCTACCGCGCTCGTATGGCATTCCTGAAAAAATTAGCGGATCACTGTGAAGATTTGTGGGGACCAGAGAGCGTCACTTGCACATTGGCAGACCGTTATTCAAACGTCTACAACAGTCTACAAGGTGAAAACCGTTACCCAATCGATATTGCTCACGCAGCTTATGAAGCCTGTGGTATCACACCAAAAGTGATCCCAATGCGTGGTGGCTACGATGGCGCAGCACTTTCACAAAACGGGCTTCCTTGTCCAAATATTTTCACCGGTGCACACAACTTCCACTCCATCTATGAGTACCTACCCGTGAAATCTCTGTATGCCGCCAGTGATGTGCTGAAACAAGTGGTGCAAATCACCGCTGAACGCTTCAAACCAGGAGCTAAAGCATGATCCCAATTCTAACGGTTCTGATTATCGTTGTTTTGGTTGCTCGCTTTATTTTAAAAGGATACAAAGCTGAGCCTGTGCTGTTAATTGCAGGTTTAGTTTTGATGATTTGCACCCTAGCTCTAGGCTGGGGACCTATCCTACCAAAAAGCGTAGCAACCACCGGTATCACTTGGCTTGACCCATTTGAAGTCATGCGCGATCTATTCAGTAGCCGTGCCGCAGATCTTGGTTTGATGATCATGGCTCTGATGGGTTTCGCTCACTATATGGATCATATCGGTGCAAACGAAGCCGTGGTTCGCGTAGCAACTAAGCCACTGAAAAATATGCGTTCTCCTTATGTATTGCTGTTTTTCTCCTTCTTACTAGCGAGTATCTTACAGTTAGCCATTCCGTCGGCAACAGGCTTAGCCGTATTATTAATGGGAACCATGTTCCCAATTATGATCGGTTTGGGTTTATCACCTGCGTCAGCCGCTGGGGTTATCGCTACATCCCTTGGTGTAGCTTATACACCAACTGCGATTGATGCTATTCGTGGTGCAAAAGCTGTCGATATGTCAGTCGTTGAGTATGTCCTTTACTACCAAGGTCCTGCGGCATTAGCGACAGTGCTGGTTGTCGGGATTACCCATATTTTTTGGCAGCGTCATTGTGATCGAAAACAAGGCTTTGTACCTGAAATCGGTAAAGCAGTGCAATCCCATGATAAAGAAACAACCGCAAAATCGGTACCAGGCTACTATGCGATTTTACCGATGCTGCCAATTATCATGGCGGTCGGTTCTTCCAACCTGTTTTTTGAGGGAATTCACCTCGACGTTGTGACCATCGTACTGATTGCTATGGCGATTTGTATGGTATTGGAAACCGTGCGAGTGCGTAACTTCAAGCAAGTGTGTAATGGCTTCCAAACTTTCCTGAATGGGATGGGTCATGCGTTTAGTAACGTCGTAGGGCTGTTAGTCGCTGCAGGTGTATTTGCTCACGGTATTAAAGTCAGTGGAGCAATCGACCAGCTTATTCTAGGCGCTGAATCCGTTGGCTTACCGCCGTTTGCGATGGCGATTGTATTCGCATTAGTCACCTTAGCCGCCGCAATCATTATGGGTTCAGGTAATGCGCCATTCTTAGCATTCGTGGAATTAATTCCACAAATTGCGCATAGTATGGGCGTTAACCCAATTGCGATGATCTTACCAATGCAACAGGCTTCCCATATGGGTCGTGGTATGTCACCTGTATCTGGGGTCATCATTGCCGTATCCAGTGGCGCTAAACTACAGCCATTTGATGTGGTGAAACGAACGGCAGTACCGTTGATGGTCGGCTTTGTCGCTCACTGTGCAATCATTGGGATTTTTTACTAAATCTCGACTGAACTCACGGTAATGTAGTGACATCAACGTATTTAAATAAGGTCCCAATGGTTACCATTGAGGACTTTATTTTTATAAGATAAGAAATCATCAAAACCAGCCCTCGCACAGAGTCATATCATTTATATACTCAGATACTCTCAACTTTACGCTAAATTTTGGGGATAGAATAACTTGTCGCCATTCATTCTGCATATTATCCGTTAATAATAATGTATTGTTACCATCATTGATGCGTAGACCTGGGATTGTAGGTCACCTTAAATTTAAGCTGAGATAGCCACTATTATTTAGGCCTGCAATTCGCAGGCCTTTTGTGTTTAACGTTTACACTGGCAATCTGAATGGTGATGATGGCTATGATGATCATCGTTACCACAACAAGCATCTATTGCCTTGTTCATAATCTCAGCGAGCGTATTTACCGTTCCTAAAATCGTAGGCAACTGGTCACACACATTCGCACACTCTGAACGCCCTGAGCTATCTGGATTTGGAATCGTTGGCGGAATCAAACTGTCGCAGAGAATTTCTTGCAGTACGAGACCGAAGTTAGCAATACCCGTGGTGTATATATAAGAGCGGCCACCGGTTTTATCCGCTAAGCGTGCATACTCTTTGGTCACGCGGTCTCTGTCCGCAAGCGTTGGAAAACGGTCGAGGTTCGTTGGCGCATCATCCGGCGTTCCTTGATAGGTATACACTTTGACATGAGCATGTTGGGCAATTTCAATCGCCTCATTATTTTTGGCAATGGCCGCGCTGGTGAGTCGCCCTCCACCACCTTCCATTCCTTCATCACCTAGGACAAAAATGGCTCGGCGCGCACCATCACGCCAATCAAAGTATTTACTCACATCGATAACTGCACGGCAGAGATCTTCTTTATTCCCTGCATGGTCAATACCATCGGCTTCTTTGAACGGTAAGCGAGCTTGTAAGCTACTTTCGTTGACACCTTTTAAGATAAGGTAATCACTCACCGATTGATCAAACTTCGTACCAGCCCAAACACCTTGAATCCCCAAAAATGTGGCTCTTAAGTGTGATGGGCAATTGGCTGCTGCTTTTTCAATAGCAGCATCAATTTGTTGGCTTAAATCAGCTGACTCATCAGACATTGAACCACTCGTGTCAATGACGACTACTAGGTCTAAAGCAATATCCCCAGTCCCTGTAACAAGCTGAGAAGTTTGATTTACCATAATACTTGGCGCACCAAACGAAGCCATGCCACTGATTGAGCTATTAGAAGCGGTCATTTCATTATCATTTTCAATACTATTATTTTCTGTACTCTTACCCATCTTTATATTCCTGTTAAATTCATAGCATTTAATATATTGGATTTTCATATTTTAATAATATATTTAGATAATACTTTTATGATGTATCTAACTTCCCCCTAAGTAATTTACTCAAGGTCGTCATTATTAATTTAATCGCTTTTTAATTTACATAATAATTAATGTCAAAATACTAATAGAAATTAATCAATCCATTTAAAAATCAATTTATTAACAAATAAAATTAGTAAATCTTTTTGCTAAAAAAAGAAAAAATGAAGAATAACATCATAAAATTATTGAATTTATCATTCATAATAGAAAGTTACGCTATATGGTTCAATAATTGTTAGTGACTAACAAATGAGATGATATTCACTAAGTTAATGTTCACCTATATTACTTCTAAAATTTAATTGGTGTGTTTATTCATTATAAAAATACTTAATTAAAGATATTATTTTATTCATAAATCATTCAAATAATGATGAAGTTAACTTGTTAACAAAAAATCTCAACTCTATATACAATGAAAAACTTTAATAATTTAGCTGATTTCTATAATAAAAGTTTGCTATGGCCATATCGAAAAATGCTCGAATTACCGACTTTAAAAAAGTGGTTAGGGGAAGATGTTTTAGTCAGGATCCTAGATTATGGCTGCGGTGGAGGGGCAATATCTCGCTGGTTAGTAAGCCAAGGATATAAGCATGTTGTTGGCTATGATACCTCAATAGGGATGATAAGAAGTGCTCAAGAACATGAAGCCAGAACACCTAAAAATATTCAATATGTTAATGAAATGAGCTCAATTCCCGATTATTCATTTGATGTGGTCATCGCTATCTATCTACTGCCCTACGCAGTCAATAAAGTACATCTACTTACGTTACTCCAAAGCATGTATCAAGCTTTAACCCCTCAAGGGAAAATCATTGCGATAACGCTATCCCCGAACTTTTCGACCGACCCAGAGTACTACCGACCTTACGGTTTTCGCTTAATTGCTCAGGACACCCTACATGATGGCAGCCAGGTGGCTCTAAATATCTGCGAAGCATCTACTGATATCACTCTCCCCACCTATTATTATTCTTTGGAAACCCTAAAGAATAGATTTGAGCAAGCAGGCTTTAGTAACGTCACAACACTCCCCTATTCACCGAGCTTTTCAAACAACGATCCCGCGCTATTGAACTATCTTCAATGTCCCCACTGCATCATTATCACAGCGCACAAAAAGACCCCTTAACTCAATTCAATACACAATAACTTATCGCGAAAGTCCCAATAACGGACTTTCTTCTTACACACATACAATGGAGACCCCATGAGTTTAAAACAACGTAGTTTAGCGCTCTTACATACCGCCCGTTTTGTCACTTTTGCCACGCAATGCAACGATCATTCGCCGTGGGCTTCTACTGTAGAGCCTAGAATACTCCTTAATCCATTACGCTTTATTTGGTTTTCATGTCATCAAAGTCAGCATTCCCAAAACATTCGACAAAACCCTCAAGTGAGCGGTTCTCTATTTCGTTATGATTTAATTGAATATCCCGAGATAGGATTGGATGGCGCACAATTTATCGGGCATGCCCGTGAGCTATCTGATGAAGAATGTATCAGTGCTTACTCACATTTTTATCAACTCACACCGTTTGACGATACTCAGCACTTAACAGACATGATTCCCTTAGAACAACTTCAAAAAAATGGGCATTCTCGATTTTATCAAGTAGACATTGAGCAATTCTGGTTGGTTGATATTGAAAGTTGGGTTACACACAAAGAAAATAGACGGGTTTCGGTGCCTCTAAGTTACCTGAATGATGAATAACTCATTGGCAAAAAAAACCGGTATCTTTCGACACCGGTTCTATTAAGCGATTCTATCAATCAAAAATTATTTCTGATTGTCGCTAGTGAAGCCTGCATTTAACAGTTCAGCTAAGTTCGCTGTTGCCTCGTCTGCGCTAACTTGTGGAGCTTCCACAGCTTCGCTCAGATGACGACGACGGATACGATCTTGGTGATACGCAAAACCAGTACCCGCAGGGATCAGACGTCCAACAATAACGTTTTCTTTCAGACCGCGCAGTTCATCACGTTTACCTGCTACCGCAGCTTCTGTCAGTACGCGTGTAGTTTCTTGGAATGATGCCGCTGAGATAAAGGATTCTGTTGCCAGAGATGCCTTAGTAATACCCAACAGATCACGATCAAAGTTAGCCGGAATTTTACCTTCAGATTCCAGTTTACGGTTAGAAACTTTAACACGAGAGTACTCAACCTGCTCACCTTCGAGGAATTCAGAGCTTCCTGCATCCGCGATGGTGACTTTACGCAGCATCTGACGAACGATAACTTCGATGTGTTTATCGTTAATCTTAACGCCTTGTAAGCGGTAAACTTCTTGAACTTCGTTAGTGATGTAACGAGTCACAGCATGAACACCACGCAGACGCAGGATGTCATGTGGAGACTCTGGACCATCAGAAACAACGTCACCACGTTCAACGATTTCACCTTCGAATACGTTGAGCTGACGCCATTTAGGAATCATCTCTTCGTATGGCTCACTACCATCTAATGGAGTGATAACCAGACGGCGTTTACCTTTGGTTTCTTTACCAAACGAGATAATACCGCTGATTTCAGCCAGAATCGCAGGCTCTTTCGGACGACGAGCTTCGAACAAGTCAGCAACGCGTGGCAGACCACCCGTGATATCTTTAGTCCCGACGGATTCTTGTGGAATACGCGCTAAAGTATCACCGGCATTGATCGCAATGCCATCATCTAACTGAACAATTGCTTTACCCGGTAAGAAGTACTGAGCTGGCATGTCGGTGTTAGGGATCAGAACATCATTGCCGTTCGCATCGATAACACGCAGCGCAGGACGTAAGTCTTTACCAGCACTTGTACGCTCAGCAGTATCCAGAACCACGATTGAAGACAGACCGGTTAACTCATCAGTTTGACGAGTCATAGTCTGGCCATCAAGCATGTCGGAGAAGCTGATGATACCAGATACTTCACTGACAACTGGCATGGTGTGTGGATCCCAGTTCGCAACGGTTTCACCGCCGATCACTGACGCGCCATCACCTTTGGTTAAGTGTGCACCGTAAGGAACTTTATAGCTCTCTTTAGTACGACCGAATTCGTCAATCAGACGCAATTCTGTATTACGTGAAGTAATAACCAGTTTGCCTTCTGAGTTGGTTACGAATTTCGCGTTAACCAGTTTCAGAGTACCTGTGTTACGAACTTGGATGCTAGATTCTGCTGCCGCACGAGATGCCGCACCACCGATGTGGAACGTACGCATCGTCAGCTGTGTACCCGGCTCACCGATTGATTGTGCCGCGATAACACCGATAGCTTCACCTTTGTTGATAATATGACCACGAGCCAGGTCACGACCATAACAGTGAGCACACACACCGAAGTCAGTTTCACAACTTACAACGGAACGTACTTTCACGCTGTCAACAGAGTTAGCTTCTAACAGGTCACACAGTTTTTCGTGTAACAGTGTATTACGTGGAACCAGAATATCAGCTGTACCTGGGATCAGGATATCTTCAGCTGTTACACGTCCAAGTACACGTTCACGCAGTGGTTCTTTAACGTCGCCACCCTCGATAACCGGAGTCATCAGGATACCTTCGTGAGTACCACAGTCATCTTCAGTCACTACCAAGTCTTGAGCAACGTCAACTAAACGACGAGTCAGGTAACCGGAGTTCGCTGTTTTCAATGCGGTATCCGCAAGACCTTTACGAGCACCGTGGGTAGAAATAAAGTACTGGAGAACGTTCAGACCTTCACGGAAGTTCGCCGTGATTGGTGTTTCGATGATGGAGCCATCTGGCTTCGCCATCAGACCACGCATACCTGCTAGCTGACGAATCTGCGCAGCAGAACCACGAGCACCGGAGTCGGCCATCATAAAGATGCTGTTGAAAGAAACTTGTTGTTCTTCTTCACCGTCACGGTTGATGACTGCTTCAGTAGACAAGTTTTCCATCATCGCTTTAGCAACACGTTCGTTTGCCGCTGCCCAGATATCGATAACTTTGTTATAACGTTCGCCTGCTGTAACCAGACCAGACTGGAACTGTTCCTGAATTTCTGCAACTTCCGCTTCTGCTTCGGCGATGATTCCAGCTTTTTTCTCTGGAATAACCATATCGTCGATACCAACCGATGCACCAGAACGTGCCGCATAGGCAAAACCGGTATACATGATTTGGTCAGCAAAAATAACGGTTGGCTTCAGGCCCAGTACACGGTAACAAGTGTTCAGCATTTTGGAGATTGCTTTCTTACCTAACGCTTGGTTAACCAGAGAGTAAGGCAGACCTTTCGGTACGATCATCCATAAAATTGCACGACCAACCGTGGTATCAACTAAACCAGTGTTAATCGTAATGTTACCTTCGCTGTCCTTCACTTCTTCAGTGATACGGACTTTAACACGGGCATGCAGTGAAGCATGGCCTGAACGGTAAACACGCTCAGCTTCTTTAGGACCGGCTAATACCATGCCCTCGCCTTTCGCGTTTACACAGTCACGAGTCATGTAGTAGATACCCAATACAACGTCCTGAGAAGGAACGATGATAGGCTCACCACTTGCAGGTGACAGGATGTTGTTGGTTGACATCATCAACGCACGCGCTTCTAACTGAGCTTCCAGAGTCAGAGGAACGTGTACCGCCATTTGGTCACCATCGAAGTCGGCGTTATATGCCGCACAAACGAGTGGGTGCAATTGGATAGCTTTACCTTCGATCAAAATTGGTTCGAAAGCTTGGATACCCAGACGGTGAAGTGTTGGTGCACGGTTCAGCATAACTGGGTGTTCACGGATAACTTCATCCAAGATATCCCAAACAACCGCTTCTTCGCGCTCAACCATTTTCTTCGCAGCTTTAATGGTTGTTGCCAGACCACGTAATTCTAATTTGCCGTAGATAAATGGTTTGAATAACTCAAGTGCCATTTTCTTAGGCAGACCGCACTGATGCAGACGCAGGTATGGACCTACGGTGATTACAGAACGACCTGAGTAGTCAACACGCTTACCAAGTAAGTTCTGACGGAAACGACCTTGTTTACCTTTGATCATATCTGCCAAAGATTTCAGAGGACGTTTGTTAGAACCTGTGATTGCGCGACCACGACGACCGTTATCTAACAGTGCATCAACCGCTTCTTGCAACATACGTTTTTCGTTACGTACGATGATGTCTGGCGCAGCCAGATCCAGAAGACGTTTCAGACGGTTGTTACGGTTGATTACGCGACGATACAGATCGTTCAGATCTGATGTTGCGAAACGACCACCATCCAGTGGAACTAATGGACGCAGATCAGGTGGCAGAACTGGCAGAACGTTTAAGATCATCCACTCTGGTTTGTTACCAGATTGAATGAACGCTTCTAACAGTTTGATACGCTTGGTCAGCTTTTTACGCTTGGTTTCTGAGTTAGTTTCATTTAACTCTTCACGCAGCGTTTCGCACTCGTTCTCAAGATCAAGGTTTTTCAGCAGACCTTGGATTGCTTCCGCACCCATTTTTGCGTCAAATTCGTCACCGAACTCTTCCAACGCATCTAAGTATTGCTCTTCTGTCAGAATCTGTGCGCGCTCAAGGCTGGTCATCCCGCCTTCAACAACAACATAAGATTCAAAGTACAGAACGCGTTCGATATCGCGCAGTGGCATATCGAGCAGCAAACCGATACGGGATGGCAGTGATTTTAAGAACCAAATGTGTGCAGTCGGAGATGCGAGTTCAATATGACCCATACGCTCACGACGAACTTTAGTTTGTGTAACTTCAACGCCACACTTCTCACAAATCACACCACGGTGTTTTAAACGCTTGTACTTACCGCACAAACATTCGTAGTCTTTTACTGGCCCGAAAATACGCGCACAGAAAAGACCATCACGTTCTGGTTTGAACGTACGGTAGTTAATGGTTTCTGGCTTTTTAACTTCACCGAATGACCATGAACGGATCATATCAGGTGATGCCAGAGCAATCTTGATCGCATCAAACTCTTCGGTCTTGGTTTGCGCTTTCAGAAACTTAATTAAGTCTTTCACTAAATGGCTCCTGTCGGAGTTAGACCTGTCAGGTGAGTGCTCGAGGCCACTCTCCCCAAATCCCAGTGCTTACATGGGCCGGAAGGCGAACCTTCCGGCACAAAACGAATTACTCGTCTTCCAGCTCGATGTTGATACCCAGTGAGCGGATTTCTTTCAGCAATACGTTGAAAGATTCCGGCATACCAGGTTCCATCTGATGGCTGCCATCGACGATGTTTTTATACATCTTCGTACGGCCGTTAACGTCATCCGATTTAACTGTAAGCATTTCTTGAAGAGTATAGGCTGCACCGTATGCTTCCAGTGCCCACACTTCCATCTCCCCGAAACGCTGACCACCGAACTGCGCTTTACCACCCAGCGGCTGCTGAGTAACCAAGCTGTAAGAACCAGTTGAACGGGCGTGCATCTTATCGTCAACCAAGTGGTTCAGTTTCAGCATGTACATGTAACCTACGGTTACCTGACGCTCAAATTTCTCGCCAGTACGACCGTCGAACAGTGTAATCTGACCTGAAGTTGGCAGACCGCCCAGTTTCAGCAGTTCTTTAATTTCTTTCTCTTTCGCACCATCAAACACTGGCGTTGCAATTGGCATACCTTTTCTCAGGTTCTCAGCCAAACGCATAACTTCTTCATCAGAGAAAGTATTTAAGTCAACTTTCTGACGCGGATCATCACCTAAATCGTAAGCTTTCTGGATGAATTCACGCAGTTTGGCAACTTCTTGCTGCTGTTTAAGCATAGCATTGATTTTTTCACCAATACCTTTAGCAGCCATACCTAAGTGAGTTTCCAGAATCTGACCGATGTTCATACGTGATGGTACGCCCAGTGGGTTCAGAACGATGTCAACTGGGTTACCGTTTTCATCGTAAGGCATGTCTTCAACTGGGTTGATTTTTGAGATAACACCTTTGTTACCATGGCGACCCGCCATTTTATCACCCGGTTGGATCTGACGTTTAACAGCCAGATAAACCTTAACAATTTTCAGTACGCCCGGAGCAAGGTCATCACCTTGAGTGATCTTGCGACGTTTCGCTTCCAGTTTCTTCTCGAACTCAGATTTCAGTTCATCATACTGTTCAGCTAATTGCTCTAACTGGTTCTGTTTCTCTTCATCAGCTAACGCTAATTCTAACCAACGGTCACGAGGCAGTTTATCCAGTTTTTCAGCTTCAATACCACCGCTGATCAGTACAGAACGGATACGAGAGAACAATGCGGATTCAAAAATACGCAGTTCTTCTGTTAAGTCTTTCTTCGCATCACGTAACTGAGTTTCTTCGATTTCCAGAGCACGTTTGTCTTTCTCTACACCATCACGGGTAAATACTTGTACATCGATAACTGTACCAGATACACCGTTAGGAATACGTAAAGAAGAGTCTTTAACGTCTGACGCTTTCTCACCGAAGATAGCACGCAGCAGTTTTTCTTCTGGCGTTAATTGTGTTTCACCTTTAGGGGTTACTTTACCAACCAGAATATCGCCGCCTTTCACTTCTGCACCGATATAAACGATACCGGATTCATCAAGTTTAGACAGTGCTGCTTCACCAACGTTTGGAATATCCGCAGTGATCTCTTCAGGTCCTAATTTGGTGTCACGAGACACACAAGAGAGTTCCTGAATGTGAATAGTTGTGAAACGGTCTTCTTGAACAACACGCTCAGAAACTAAGATGGAGTCTTCGAAGTTATAACCATTCCATGGCATGAATGCCACGCGCATGTTTTGACCAAGTGCTAATTCACCAAGGTCTGTTGAAGGACCATCAGCTAACACATCACCACGTTCAACTGGCTCACCTAAAGATACGCAAGGCATCTGGTTGATACAGGTGTTCTGGTTAGAACGAGTGTATTTAGTCAGGTTATAGATATCGATTCCAGCTTCGCCCGGATACATCTCATCTTCGTTAACTTTGATAACGATACGAGAAGCATCAACGTATTGAACTGAACCACCACGTCTAGCAACAGCAGTAACACCGGAGTCAACCGCTACTGCACGTTCCATACCTGTACCAACTAATGGTTTGTCAGCACGTAAAGTAGGAACCGCTTGACGTTGCATGTTTGCACCCATCAATGCACGGTTAGCATCATCGTGTTCAAGGAATGGGATCAGAGACGCACCAACAGAAACAACCTGTTGAGTCGAAACGTCCATATATTCAACTTGTTCACGGCTGAATAAGCTTGATTCACCTTTGTTACGACAAGTGATCAATTCTTCGATGAAACGACCATCATCACTTAATACGGTGTTTGCCTGAGCAATGATGAAGTTACCTTCTTCGATTGCAGACAAGTAATGGATTTCATCCGTTACGATGCCATCACGAACTAAACGGTAAGGGGTTTCTAAGAAACCATACTCATTGGTCTGTGCATAAACAGATAATGAGTTGATCAGACCGATGTTCGGACCTTCAGGCGTTTCGATTGGACAAACACGACCATAGTGAGTTGGGTGTACGTCACGTACTTCGAAGCCCGCACGTTCACGAGTCAGACCACCAGGGCCTAATGCAGAGATACGGCGTTTGTGCGTAATTTCAGACAGTGGGTTGTTCTGGTCCATAAATTGAGACAGCTGGCTGGAACCAAAGAACTCTTTAACTGCGGCTGAAATTGGCTTAGCGTTGATCATATCCTGTGGCATTAATGCATCGAGGTCGCCCAGAGAAAGACGCTCTTTCACTGCACGCTCAACACGAACCAGACCTACACGGAATTGGTTCTCAGCCATTTCACCAACGGAACGAATACGACGGTTACCTAAGTGGTCGATATCATCGACTTCGCCTTTACCGTTACGGATATCGATGAGTTTACGCATAACATCAATGATGTCTTCTTCACTCAGGATACCAGAACCTTCGATTTCATCGCGGTTCAGTGAACGGTTAAACTTCATGCGACCTACAGCAGACAAGTCATAACGGTCTTCAGAGAAGAACAAGTTATCGAACAGGTTTTCTGCCGCTTCGCGAGTTGGTGGCTCACCAGGACGCATCATGCGGTAGATTTCTACCAGTGCACTTAAGCGATCGTTAGTTGGGTCGACACGAACGGTTTCAGAAATATAAGCACCGTGGTCTAAGTCGTTAGTAAACAATGTTTCAATTGTTTTGTGACCAGATTGGCTCAGACGTGCCAACATATCTAATGACAGTTCCATGTTCGCTGCACAAATCAGCTCACCAGTGCTCTCATCGATATAGTCTCTTGCAACAACTTTACCTGCGATGTATTCAACAGGAACTTCGATGCTGTTAATTTCTTCTTTTTCTAACTGACGAATATGACGTGCAGTGATACGACGGCCTTTTTCAACATAGACTTTGCCGTTTGCTTCGATATCGAAAGAAGCAGTTTCACCACGTAAACGCTCAGGAACCAGCGTCATCATCAGTTTATTATCACGGATTTGGAATACAGTTTTTTCGAAGAACAGATTTAAGATTTCTTCGGTGTTGTAATCCATTGCACGCAGAATAATGGTCGCAGGTAATTTACGGCGACGGTCAATACGTACAAACAGGTTATCTTTCGGATCAAATTCGAAATCAAGCCATGAACCACGGTAAGGGATAATACGTGCGTTATACAGCACTTTACCTGAAGAGTGAGTTTTACCTTTATCGCTGTCAAAGAATACACCTGGACTACGGTGTAACTGAGAAACGATAACACGCTCAGTACCGTTGATAACAAAAGTTCCGTTTTCAGTCATGAGTGGAATTTCACCCATGTAGACTTCTTGTTCTTTGATGTCTTTAACGGTGCCTTCTGGTGCTTCTCGCTCATAAACGATCAGGCGCAGTTTTACACGCAGTGGTGCAGAATACGTCACACCGCGAATTTGACATTCTTTAACATCAAAAACAGGCTCGCCTAAACGATAGCTGACATATTGCAGTTCCGCATTACCGCTGTAGCTCTGAATTGGGAATACAGAACGGAAAGCTGCTTCCAAACCATTCTGGCCATCAGGATCTTGCTCGATAAACTTCTGGAACGAGTCAAGTTGGATAGAAAGGAGATAAGGTATATCCAAAACTTGTGGACGTTTACCAAAATCCTTACGAATACGTTTTTTCTCGGTATAGGAGTAAACCATAGGTTTCCTCAGCTCGTTGATCAGTGACCCAAGTCGTTCGTCCTTAGGTAAAGGACAGAACAGGAACGCGTTTTTTGAAGAAATGGAAAATGAATACTTTCCGTAATACTCATTGCTATTACTCTTAAATCATTTCATTGCATTCCTGAGGCTACCGAGCTACCCGAGCGGGTCGTAGCGCAGAACACAGTATATTAAGTCGTCAATAGAAAGAAGTATTGGGGGGTTGTTTGTTAACATTAAAACTGCGTGAAAAGCTGTTAACACCCATCACGCCTTACAGCGCAAAAAGGCTGGTGATTATAAAATCACCAGCCATCAGCCTAATTACTTAAGCTGCGTTCTTGAATTTGAACTTATTTAAGTTCAACAGAAGCGCCTGCTTCTTCAAGAGATTTTTTCAGAGTTTCAGCTTCATCTTTGCTTGCAGCTTCTTTGATAACTGCTGGAGCTGATTCTACCATGTCTTTAGCTTCTTTCAGGCCAAGACCGGTTGCACCACGTACTGCTTTGATAACTGCAACTTTGTTCGCACCAACAGATGCCAGAACAACGTCGAACTCAGTTTTTTCTTCAGCAGCTTCAGCTGGGCCCGCAGCAACAGCAACAGCTGCAGCAGCAGAAACGCCGAATTTTTCTTCCATCATAGTAATCAGTTCAACAACGTCCATTACAGACATTTCTGCAACTGCATCAAGGATTTGGTCTTTAGTGATAGACATAACAAGTGTTCCTAAAATTCAGAAATAGTTTATACGTTAAAAAGCAACGAAGGAAAGGGCTTATGCAGCTTCTTTCTGATCGCGCAGAGCAGCCAGAGTACGAACCAATTTGCCGGCAGCGGCTTCTTTCATGGTTGCCATCAGGCGTGCGATTGCTTCATCGTAAGTTGGGAGAGTTGCCAGACGATCGATATCTTTCGCTTGGATTAACTCACCTTCAAAGGCCGCAGCTTTAATCTCAAATGCTGGATTCGCTTTCGCGAACTCTTTGAACAGACGAGCGCCAGCGCCCGGATGTTCGTTAGAGAAAGCAATTAAGGTTGGACCAACAAACGCGTCTTTCAGTACATCATACGCTGTACCTTCAACAGCACGACGAATCAAAGTGTTGCGAACAACACGAATGTAAACGCCAGCTTCGCGACCTGCTTTACGCAGTTCAGTCATTTTTGCTACAGTTACGCCGCGTGAATCAGCAACAACTGCAGAAAGCGCGCCTTTGGCTACTTCGCTGACTTCAGCAACAATCGCTTGTTTGTCTTGAAGATTTAGTGCCATTAGCTTCTTGCTCCTGGATTAACCGGGAAAACCCGGGACTCACATCACTCAAACACAACATTATGTAAGAGCGCTAAAACACGGTGAGCAGAATAGAAATCCAGAATAAATTCTAGGTATCTCTGTCACCGTCTACGCAGGTAAATTAAGTAGCTACTAGTAACTAATAAACTACACCTGCGGTCTTGGACGGGGTCTGGAAAGGCCAGACTCCATACCGAAATTTGTGGTTTGTTGGGCATATTTCTATCCCCAACAAACTCGAGGCGTCAAATTTTATACAAATCTAACGCAAAGGTAAAGCCTAATTACCGATTAGCAAATGCTAACGGAATTAAACTGCTGCTGACAGACCAGATTGGTCGATAGCAACACCTGCGCCCATTGTAGTGGACAGGCTGATTTTCTTGATGAAAACGCCTTTAGCAGAAGCTGGTTTTGCTTTTTTCAGCGCGATCAGCAGTGCTTCTAAGTTTTCTTTCAATTTGTCAGCGTCGAAATCAGCTTTACCGATAGTGGTGTGGATGATTCCGTTTTTGTCGTTACGGTAACGAACCTGACCCGCTTTAGCGTTATTAACAGCTTCAGCAACGTTAGGAGTTACAGTACCAACTTTCGGGTTTGGCATCAGACCGCGTGGACCCAGAACTTGACCTAATTGGCCAACAACGCGCATTGCATCTGGAGAAGCAATAACAACGTCAAAGTTCATTTCGCCAGCTTTGATTTTATCAGCCAGATCTTCCATACCAACCAGTTCAGCGCCAGCAGCTTTAGCAGCTTCAGCGTTTGCGCCTTGTGCGAACACAGCAACGCGAACTGAACGGCCAGTACCGTGTGGCAGTACAGTTGCACCGCGAACGTTCTGGTCAGATTTACGAGCATCGATACCAAGATTGATAGCTACGTCAACGCTTTCAACGAATTTAGCAGTCGCTAATTCTTTCAGCAGAGCAACGGCTTCATTGATGTCATACTGTTTAGTTACATCAACTTTCTCACGGATATTGCGCATGCGCTTAGTCAGTTTAGCCATTCTATTAGTCCTCCACTACCAGGCCCATGGAACGAGCAGTACCAGCGATTGAACGCATCATCGCGTCAACGTCAGCACCAGTCATATCCGCAGCTTTAGTTTCTGCGATTTCGCGAACCTGTGCAGAAGTCACTTTACCAACTTTGTCTTTGTTCGGCTTACCAGAACCAGACTTAACGCCAGCCGCTTTTTTCAGCAGAACTGCTGCCGGTGGAGTTTTAGTTACGAAAGTGAATGAACGGTCTGCATAAACAGTAATAACAACAGGAATTGGTAAACCTTTTTCCAGGCTGTCTGTTTTTGCGTTGAACGCTTTACAGAATTCCATGATGTTCACACCTTGCTGACCCAGTGCTGGACCAACCGGTGGACTTGGGTTTGCCATACCAGCTGCTACTTGCAGCTTAACGTAGGCTTGTACTTTCTTAGCCATGATATTTCCTCAAATTGGGTAATAACGCCTTAGTCGATAAGGCTCCCCGTTACATTAACGCCCCGCAAAACCCTATTTGTATAGTATTTTGCCAAGCATAAAAAACAAAAGGCGCGAAATTGTATGAAAATTTCGCGCCTTTTGCAAGTCTGAGACTCGGATTAATTAGGCTTTTTCTACCTGTCCGAAATCTAACTCAACAGGCGTTGCACGACCAAAAATGGAAACAGAGACTTTTAAGCGGCTCTTTTCATAGTCGATTTCTTCAACAACACCGTTGAAGTCAGCGAATGGACCTTCGCTAACACGAACCATCTCACCTGGTTCAAATAGTGTTTTAGGACGTGGCTTATCACCAACTTGTTGTAAGCGATTCATGATCGCGTCAACTTCTTTATCACTAATTGGCGCTGGACGATCTGACGTTCCACCGATAAAGCCCATTACACGCGGAACACTGCGTACTAAGTGCCAAGAGTCATCGTTCATGACCATTTGAACTAATACGTAGCCTGGGAAGAATTTACGTTCGCTCTTACGACGTTGACCGCTACGGATCTCAACAACTTCTTCAGTTGGAACCATAACATCGCCGAACAACTCTTCCATATTATGTAATTTGATATGTTCACGCAGAGACTGTGCTACGCGACCTTCAAAACCAGAGAATGCCTGAATGACATACCAGCGTTTTTTAGGTAAATCTGACATTTAGAATAACCTCAGGCTTGTAATAAATGAAACTAAACGCACTAGGATACCATCTAATCCCCACAGGATTAATGACATTACAGCCGTTACAGCAGCAACAATCAACGTTGTTTGCAATGCTTCCTGGCGAGTAGGCCAAATGACTTTTTTCACCTCGATGCGAGCTTCGCGCGCAAACGCCAGAGTTGCTTTACCTTTTGTGGTCCACAAAGCAACAGCACCAGCAATAGCGACTACAGCTACAACTGCAAAAGCACGCAGTGCGAGATTATATTGACGGAAGTAATAGTTACCCACAATAGCAACTAATAATAAGGCACAGACAACTACCCATTTGAAGATGTCTGCACTGCGTCCACTTCCTTGAGCTTCGCTATTCGCACTCATAATTCAACCTGTTACCATGAAATATGTATAAAGCCCGCTTGCCTTACTTATACAGTACGGCAATCAGAGCACACCAATAGAATATGCCAGCATACCCAGTAAATTTATTGACCGCCCTATTCTGAAAATAAATTTCTTTTTGTGGCAGCGGTAAAATATACCATAACTTCTGAGCAAAACCTTAATAAATCTCATATAACTGTATCGGGCTCTCAATACAGTTAGTAAATCGTTGTTTCAGAGCCTATCTCACCAATAATTATTAAAACGATTGATGAGATAGGTTCTTAGGTTTACAGCGTTGGCATTTTAAAAACTTGAGTATAAAAAGGGCATCAGTCGATGCCCTTTTTACTAAA
>NZ_JAMPNR010000029.1:0-24720 GCF_028479485.1 Providencia sp. PROV209
AAAAAAAGGGCGCCTTAGGGCGTCCTTTTTGTTTTTATATATTCCTAACTTCCATTCATATTTCTTATTGTTTATTTGAATGTTGCCACCAATGATAATTGAAATGCTAATCGTTTTCATTTAAACTTGCTGTATGTAATTTGTGCAGGTAAATGATCATGTATGTATGCCTTTGTGAAGCGGTCACGGATAAGCAAATCAGAAACGTGGTGCGTAAATATCAAGTCACGTCATTGAAAGGGCTACGTCAAATTTTGCCAGTAGGGCGTGAGTGCGGAAAATGTATCCGACAAACGCGAGAAATTTTACAAGAAGAGCTTTTACATCTAGAAGAGCAGTGTATAGAACACGTCGCGTAACCCTTTCAAATCATCTTCCATCATAGGATCAAATTTCATTGCACAGATTACTGTGTAAATATTATTCATATCATCAATTTCAGTACTACACTTATAGGACTGGAAGCGATGGAGGGTAAAAATGAAAGGCGATAAAAAAATGATAGCCCACTTGAATAAATTGCTGGGCAATGAGCTTGTTGCGATCAACCAATATTTTTTACATGCCAGAATGTTTAAAAATTGGGGACTAACTAAGCTCAATGAGATGGAATACCACGAATCGATTGATGAAATGAAACACGCTGATAAATATATTGAGCGTATTCTATTTCTCGAAGGGCTCCCTAACCTACAAGATTTAGGCAAGCTCAACATCGGAGAAGATGTTGAAGAAATGTTGGTATCAGATTTGAAATTAGAACTGGATGGCGTAAAGAATTTAAAAGATGCAATTAGCTATGCGGATTCAATTCATGACTATGTTAGTCGAGATCTAATGATAGAGATTCTTGCAGATGAAGAAAATCACATAGACTGGATTGAAACCCAACTTGAATTGATTAAGCGTTTAGGCATCCAAAATTATCTTCAAGCCCAAGTTATCGAAGAGTAGTTTTTTTGACAAAAATTTATTAGGCCCAATCATGGGCCTTTTTTATATCGACTAAATTTGCACATCAGAAAATTCGCACATATTTTCCCCGATTGCTTGCGTTTCACAATAAATTACGTATAATGCGCGGGCTTACTGATGAGTAAGCCCTAAATTTTAGGACTGAAATCTCAGTATTGAGTCAACGATTTGTTGCTCATTTAGACAATACTCCCGATATGGGGGTTACATCAAGAACGATTACACTCCCCTATCAATCGAAATGGGTGCGAGGAGTAATCATTTACGTTTATAAAATAGTTGGAGCTCTGGTCTCATGCAGAACCAAAGAATCCGTATCCGCCTGAAAGCTTTTGATCATCGTTTAATCGATCAATCAACTGCGGAAATCGTAGAGACTGCTAAGCGCACTGGTGCGCAAGTACGTGGTCCTATCCCGCTGCCGACACGTAAAGAGCGTTTTACCGTTCTGATTTCTCCGCACGTTAACAAAGATGCGCGTGATCAGTACGAAATTCGCACTCACAAACGTCTGGTTGACATCGTTGAGCCAACCGAGAAGACCGTTGATGCTCTGATGCGTCTGGATCTGGCTGCCGGCGTTGACGTGCAGATCAGCCTGGGTTAATCAGGTCGTCGAACGATTGAGAGGTTGAAACAATGATTGGTTTAGTCGGTAAGAAAGTAGGTATGACTCGTATCTTCACTGAAGATGGCGTTTCTATCCCTGTAACTGTTATCGAAATTGAAAATAACCGCGTTACTCAGGTTAAAACTGCAGAAACTGACGGTTACAATGCAATTCAGGTTACTACTGGTAGCAAAAAAGCTAACCGTGTAACTAAGCCTGAAGCAGGTCATTTCGCTAAAGCTGGCGTTGAAGCTGGCCGCATTCTACGTGAATTCCGTACTGAAGAAGGTGCTGAGTTTAACGTAGGTCAAAGCATTAGCGTTGAAATTTTCGCTGACGTTAAAAAAGTCGACGTTACTGGTACATCTAAAGGTAAAGGTTTTGCCGGCACAGTTAAGCGCTGGAATTTCCGTACTCAAGATGCTACTCACGGTAACTCCTTGTCTCACCGTGTTCCGGGTTCTATCGGTCAGAACCAGACTCCGGGCAAAGTGTTCAAAGGCAAGAAAATGGCAGGCCAACTGGGTAATGAACGTGTAACTGTTCAAAGCTTAGATGTAGTACGTGTTGACGCTGAGCGCAACCTGCTGCTGGTCAAAGGTGCTGTTCCAGGAGCAACTGGTAGCAACCTGATCGTAAAACCGGCTGTCAAGGCTTAACGTCGAGGAGATAGGAATGGAATTGGTAATGAAAGACGCGCAAAGCGCGCTGACTGTTTCCGAAACTACCTTCGGGCGTGATTTCAATGAAGCGCTTGTTCACCAAGTAGTTGTTGCGTATGCAGCTGGTGCTCGTCAAGGTACTCGTGCTCAGAAAACTCGTGCTGAAGTTTCTGGTTCTGGTAAAAAACCATGGCGTCAAAAAGGCACAGGCCGTGCACGTTCTGGTTCAATCAAGAGCCCAATCTGGCGCTCTGGTGGTGTTAGCTTCGCAGCTAAACCACAGGACCACAGTCAAAAAGTTAATAAGAAGATGTACCGCGGTGCTCTAAAAAGCATCCTGTCAGAATTGGTACGTCAAGATCGTCTGATCGTTGTCGAAAAGTTCTCTGTAGAAGCGCCTAAAACTAAGCTGCTGGCACAGAAACTGAAAGATATGGCTCTGCAAGATGTTCTGATCATCACTGCTGAATTAGATGAAAATCTGTTCTTAGCAGCACGTAACCTGTACAAGGTTGACGTTCGTGATGCAGCAGGTATCGATCCAGTTAGCCTGATTGCTTTCGACAAAGTGGTTATGACTGCTGATGCTGTGAAGCAAGTTGAGGAGATGCTGGCATGATCCGTGAAGAACGTCTGCTACAAGTACTGCGCGCGCCGCATGTATCTGAAAAAGCTTCTACAGCGATGGAAAAAAGCAACACCATCGTTCTCAAAGTTGCAAAAGACGCAACTAAAGCAGAAATCAAAGCTGCTGTACAGAAACTGTTTGAAGTTGAAGTTGAAGGTGTTAACACTTTGCTGGTTAAAGGCAAAACTAAACGCCACGGTCAGCGTTCTGGTCGTCGTAGTGACTGGAAAAAAGCTTACGTTACGCTGAAGGAAGGCCAGAATCTGGACTTCGTTAGCGGCGCAGAGTAAGTCGGAGGAGTAAAGAACAATGGCAGTTGTTAAATGTAAACCTACGTCTCCGGGCCGTCGCCACGTAGTTAAAGTGGTTAACCCTGAGCTGCATAAGGGTAAACCTTATGCTCCGCTGTTAGAAAAAAACAGCAAATCCGGTGGTCGTAACAACAATGGTCGTATCACTACCCGTCATATCGGTGGTGGCCATAAGCAGCATTATCGTTTAGTTGACTTTAAACGCAACAAAGACGGTATCCCTGCAGTTGTTGAACGTTTGGAATATGATCCAAACCGTTCTGCGAACATTGCACTGGTACTATATAAAGACGGTGAACGTCGTTATATTCTTGCGCCAAAAGGCCTGAAAGCTGGTGACCAGATTCAATCTGGCGTTGATTCAGCTATCAAAGCTGGTAACGCACTGCCAATGCGCAACATCCCTGTTGGTTCTACAGTTCATAACATTGAACTGAAACCAGGTAAAGGTGGTCAGTTAGCGCGTTCAGCAGGTACTTACGCTCAAATCGTTGCTCGTGATGGTGCTTATGTCACCCTGCGTCTGCGTTCTGGTGAAATGCGTAAAGTTTTAGCTGATTGCCGTGCAACCTTAGGTGAAGTTGGTAACGCTGAGCATATGTTACGTGTTCTCGGTAAAGCTGGTGCTAGTCGCTGGCGTGGTATTCGCCCTACCGTTCGCGGTACTGCGATGAACCCAGTTGACCATCCACATGGTGGTGGTGAAGGCCGTAACTTTGGTAAACACCCAGTAACACCATGGGGCGTTCAGACCAAAGGTAAGAAAACTCGTAGTAACAAGCGTACTGATCAATTCATCGTACGTCATCGTTCTAAAAAATAATTAGAGGATAAGCCATGCCACGTTCTCTCAAGAAAGGTCCTTTTATTGACCTGCACTTGCTGAAGAAGGTAGAGAAAGCGGTGGAAAGCGGAGACAAGAAGCCTCTCAAGACTTGGTCCCGTCGTTCAACGATCTTTCCTAATATGATCGGATTGACCATCGCTGTCCATAATGGTCGTCAGCATGTTCCAGTATTTGTAACCGACGAAATGGTTGGTCACAAACTGGGTGAATTCGCACCGACTCGCACTTATCGCGGCCACGCGGCAGATAAGAAAGCTAAGAAACGTTAAGGATAGGAGGAAGAGATGGAAACTTTAGCTATGCATCGCCACGCTCGTTCTTCTGCCCAGAAGGTTCGCTTAGTAGCCGACCTGATTCGCGGTAAGAAAGTGTCGCAAGCTCTGGAAATTCTGACCTACACCAACAAGAAAGCTGCTGGTTTAGTGAAGAAAGTACTGGAATCTGCTATTGCTAACGCAGAGCAAAACGATGGCGCTGACATTGATGACCTGAAAGTTGCGAAAATTTTCGTAGACGAAGGTCCAACTATGAAACGCATCATGCCGCGTGCGAAAGGCCGTGCAGATCGTATTCTTAAGCGCACCAGCCACATTACTGTGGTTGTGTCCGATCGCTGAGACTCTGGAGACTAGCAATGGGTCAGAAAGTACATCCTAATGGTATTCGCCTGGGTATTGTCAAACCTTGGAACTCTACTTGGTATGCGAATACTAATGAATTCGCTGACAACCTAGACAGCGACTTTAAAGTACGCCAGTACTTGAATAAAGAATTGGCAAAAGCGTCAATTTCACGCATCGTAATCGAGCGTCCTGCTAAAAGCATCCGTGTGACAATTCACACTGCTCGCCCAGGTATCGTTATCGGTAAGAAAGGTGAAGACGTTGAAAAACTGCGTAAAACAGTAGCGGATATCGCTGGTGTTCCTGCGCAAATCAATATCGCCGAAGTTCGTAAACCAGAACTGGACGCTAAATTAGTTGCTGACAGCATCTCTTCACAGCTGGAACGTCGTGTTATGTTCCGTCGTGCTATGAAGCGTGCAGTACAGAACGCAATGCGTCTGGGCGCTAAAGGTATCAAAGTTGAAGTCAGTGGCCGTTTAGGCGGTGCTGAAATCGCTCGTACCGAGTGGTATCGTGAAGGCCGTGTGCCACTGCACACATTACGTGCTGATATCGATTACAACACTTCAGAAGCGCACACCACTTATGGTGTTCTCGGCGTTAAGGTATGGATCTTCAAAGGTGAGATTCTGGGTGGTATGGCTGCAGTTGAACAAGCTGAGAAACCAGCTGCTCAACCTAAAAAGCAGCAGCGTAAAGGCCGCAAGTAAGGAGCGTCGCTATGTTACAACCAAAGCGTACAAAATTCCGTAAGGTGCACAAAGGCCGCAACCGTGGTCTGGCGCAAGGTACGGATGTTAGCTTCGGCACTTTCGGTCTTAAAGCTGTTGGCCGTGGTCGTCTGACTGCACGTCAGATCGAAGCGGCACGTCGTGCTATGACCCGTGCTGTTAAGCGTCAAGGTAAAATCTGGATTCGTGTATTCCCAGACAAGCCAATCACTGAAAAGCCACTCGAAGTTCGTATGGGTAAAGGTAAAGGTAACGTAGAATATTGGGTTGCCTTAATTCAGCCTGGTAAAGTCCTGTATGAAATGGACGGTGTGCCTGAAGAGCTGGCTCGTGAAGCATTCTCTCTGGCAGCAGCGAAACTGCCTATCAAAACCACCTTTGTAACTAAGACGGTGATGTAATGAAAGCACAAGAGCTGCGCGAAAAAAGCGTAGAAGAGCTGAACGCTGAACTTTTAAACCTGTTACGTGAGCAATTTAACTTACGTATGCAGGCTGCGAGTGGTCAGCTGCAACAGTCTCATCTAATGAAACAAGTGCGTCGTGATATCGCACGCGTGAAGACTTTACTGACTGAGAAGGCAGGTGCGTAATGAACGATAAAATCCGTACTCTGCAAGGTCGTGTAGTTAGTGACAAAATGGAGAAATCTATTGTTGTTGCTATCGAGCGTATGGTGAAACACCCTCTGTATGGTAAATTCATCCGTCGTACGACTAAATTGCACGTACATGACGAGAACAATGAATGTGGAATTGGTGACGTGGTAGAAATCCGCGAAACTCGTCCACTGTCTAAGACTAAGTCTTGGGCCTTAGTTCGCGTTGTAGAAAAAGCTGTTCTGTAATAGAATAGATTTTTCGTGATGAATAAACGGCTCTTTTTGATCGAGCCGTTTATTTTTTCCTGTCCAACACGAAGATGTGGTGTTATAATGCCGCGCCCTCGTAGTATGGGTATATTTGAACGGCCTCTTCATAATGAGGTGGCTCAGTAGTAGTTGACATTTAGCGGAGCACTAAAATGATCCAAGAACAGACTATGCTGAACGTGGCCGACAACTCCGGTGCACGTCGCGTAATGTGTATCAAGGTTCTAGGTGGCTCGCACCGTCGCTATGCACATGTAGGCGACATCATTAAAATTACCGTTAAAGAAGCAATTCCACGCGGTAAAGTTAAAAAGGGTGATGTCCTGAAAGCGGTAGTGGTGCGCACCAAGAAGGGTGTACGTCGCCCTGACGGTTCTGTCATTCGCTTCGATGGTAATGCTTGTGTGTTATTAAACAATAATAGCGAGCAAGTAATCGGTACGCGTATTTTTGGGCCGGTAACTCGTGAACTTCGTAATGAGAAGTTTATGAAAATTATCTCTCTGGCACCTGAAGTACTCTAAGGAGCGAACTATGGCAGCGAAAATCCGTCGTGATGACGAAGTTATCGTGCTAACTGGGAAAGACAAAGGTAAGCGCGGTAAAGTAAAGCAGGTTATTTCTTCTAGTAAAGTTATCGTTGAAGGTATCAATCTGGTTAAAAAACATCAGAAGCCAGTTCCGGCTCTGAACCAACCAGGTGGCATCGTTGAAAAAGAAGCGGCTATTCAAGTTTCTAACGTTGCAATCTTTAACGCGGCAACTGGCAAGGCTGACCGTGTAGGCTTTAGATTCGAAGACGGCAAAAAAGTCCGTTTCTTCAAATCTAACAGTGAAACTATCAAGTAATTTTTGGAGTATACGATGGCGAAACTGCATGATTACTATAAAGACGAAGTAGTTAATAAACTCATGACTGAGTTTAACTACACTTCTGTCATGCAAGTCCCTCGGGTCGAGAAGATCACCCTGAATATGGGTGTTGGTGAAGCGATCGCTGATAAAAAACTGCTGGATAATGCAGCAGCTGACTTAACAGCAATCTCTGGTCAAAAACCATTGATCACCAAAGCACGCAAATCTGTTGCAGGCTTCAAAATCCGTCAGGGCTATCCAATCGGCTGTAAAGTAACTCTGCGTGGCGAACGCATGTGGGAGTTCCTTGAGCGTCTGATTTCTATTGCTGTACCACGTATTCGTGACTTCCGTGGCTTGTCCGCTAAGTCTTTCGATGGTCGCGGTAACTACAGCATGGGTGTACGTGAACAAATCATCTTCCCTGAAATCGATTACGATAAAGTGGATCGTGTACGTGGTTTAGATATTACTATCACCACTACTGCGAAATCTGATGATGAAGGTCGCGCACTGTTAGCAGCGTTCAACTTCCCGTTCCGCAAGTAAGGCAGGTTACTCATGGCTAAGAAATCTATGAAAGCGCGTGATGTTAAGCGTGCTAAATTAGCTGAGAAATTCTTCGCAAAACGCGTAGAACTGAAAGCTATCATCTCTGATGTTAAAGCATCTGATGAAGATCGCTGGGACGCTGTTCTCAAGCTGCAAACACTGCCACGTGATTCAAGTCCTTCTCGTCAGCGTAACCGCTGCCGTCAAACTGGGCGTCCGCATGGTTTCCTGCGGAAATTTGGTCTGAGCCGTATTAAAGTCCGTGAAGCCGCTATGCGCGGTGAAATCCCGGGTCTTAAAAAGGCTAGTTGGTAATTGTCACCATATTGAATCACGGGAGTAAAGACAGATGAGCATGCAAGATCCCATCGCGGATATGCTGACCCGTATCCGTAACGGTCAGGCCGCGAATAAAGTTGCGGTCACCATGCCTTCCTCCAAGCTGAAAGTGGCGATTGCCAAAGTGCTGAAGGAAGAAGGTTATATTGAAGATTTTAAAATTGAAGGCGACATCAAGCCAGAATTGGAACTGACTTTACGTTATTTCCAAGGTAAGGCTGTCGTAGAAAGTATCCAGCGTGTAAGCCGCCCAAGTCTGCGCATCTATAAGAAAAAAGATGAGCTGCCACAAGTTATGGCTGGCTTAGGTATCGCTGTTGTTTCTACCTCTAAAGGTGTCATGACTGATCGTGCAGCTCGCCAAGCTGGTCTTGGTGGCGAGATTCTCTGCTACGTAGCTTAATTCGGGAGGAAAGAATGTCTCGTGTGGCAAAAGCACCCGTCGTCATTCCTGCCGGCGTAGAGGTAAAACTCAACGGTCAGGTTATTTCGATCAAGGGTAAAAACGGCGAGCTTACTCGTACTATCCATAATGCAGTTGAAGTTAAACATGAAGATGGCCACTTAACTTTCGCTCCACGCGAAGGTTTTGCAGATGCATGGGCACAAGCGGGTACTTCTCGCTCTCTGCTGAATGCTATGGTTATCGGTGTTACCGAAGGCTTCACTAAAAAACTTCAACTGGTCGGTGTTGGTTACCGTGCAGCAATCAAAGGCAATGCAGTAAGCTTGTCTTTAGGTTTCTCGCATCCGGTTGAACACGCACTGCCAGCAGGCATTACTGCTGAATGCCCAACACAAACTGAAATCGTACTGAAAGGTGCGGATAAGCAAGTGATTGGTCAAGTTGCAGCAGAACTGCGTGCTTACCGTCGTCCTGAGCCTTATAAAGGTAAAGGTGTTCGTTACGCCGATGAAATCGTGCGTACCAAAGAGGCTAAGAAGAAGTAAGGTAACACTATGGATAAGAAAGCAGCTCGTATCCGTCGTGCGACCCGCGCACGCCGTAAGATCCAAGAATTGGGTGCGACTCGCCTGGTGGTACATCGTACTCCACGCCATATTTATGCGCAGGTTATCGCACCAAACGGTTCTGAAACATTGGTTGCCGCTTCTACTACAGAAAAAGCTATCAATGAACAAGTTAAGTTTACTGGAAACAAAGACGCAGCAGCAGCAGTTGGTAAATTAGTTGCTGAACGCGCACTGGAAAAAGGCATCACTGTTGTTGCTTTTGACCGTTCTGGTTTCCAATATCATGGTAGAGTCCAGGCACTGGCAGATGCTGCCCGTGAAGCTGGCCTTCAGTTCTAAGGTAGAGGTGTAAGATGTCTCACATCGAAAAACAAGCTGGCGAACTGCAGGAAAAGCTGATCGCGGTAAACCGCGTAGCTAAAACCGTTAAAGGTGGCCGTATTTTCAGCTTTACCGCACTGACTGTAGTTGGTGATGGTAACGGTCGCGTTGGTTTTGGTTACGGCAAAGCGCGCGAAGTTCCGGCAGCAATCCAGAAAGCGATGGAAAAAGCCCGTCGCAGTATGAAAACCGTTGCTCTAAACAACGGCACATTATTCCACCCAGTGAAAGGTACACACACCGGTTCTCGCGTGTTTATGCAACCTGCTCACGAAGGTACCGGTATTATTGCCGGTGGTGCAATGCGTGCTGTTTTAGAGGTAGCTGGAGTTCGCAACGTACTGGCTAAAACCTATGGTTCCACAAACCCAATCAACGTGGTTCGTGCAACACTGGATGCTTTAGACAGCATGAAGTCTCCAGAAATGGTCGCAGCTAAGCGTGGAAAATCCGTCGAAGAAATTCTGGGGTAATCAGCCATGGCTAAGACTATTAAAATTACACAAGTTCGCAGTTCAATCGGTCGTCTGCCGAAACATAAGGCAACACTGGTCGGTTTAGGTCTGCGTCGCATTGGTCATACAGTAGAGCGCGAGGATACTCCTGCTGTTCGTGGTATGATCAACTTGGTTTCCTACATGGTTAAAGTTGAGGAGTAAGAGATGCGTTTAAATACTCTGTCTCCGGCTGAAGGTGCCAAGCACGCGCCTAAACGCGTAGGTCGTGGTATCGGTTCTGGTCTGGGTAAAACCGGCGGTCGTGGTCACAAAGGTCAGAAGTCTCGTTCTGGCGGTGGCGTACGTCGTGGTTTCGAAGGTGGCCAGATGCCTTTATACCGTCGTTTACCGAAATTCGGTTTCACTTCACGTAAAGCAATGATTACTGCGGAAATCCGTCTGTCTGATTTTGCTTCTGTTGAAGGCGATGTTATTGATCTGAACGCACTGAAAGCCGCGAACGTTATTGACATCCAGATTGAATACGCAAAAGTTATTTTATCTGGCGAAGTGAATCGTGCAGTTACTGTACGTGGCCTTCGTGTTACTAAAGGTGCTCGCGCTGCAATCGAAGCTGCCGGCGGTAAAATTGAGGAATAAGTGACAGATGGCTAAACAACCAGGATTAGATTTCCAAAGTGCCAAAGGTGGAGCTGGCGAACTAAAACGCAGACTGTTGTTTGTAATTGGGGCGCTAATTGTTTTCCGAATTGGTTCTTTTATTCCAATCCCTGGTATTGATGCCACTGTGCTTGCCAAATTGCTCGAGCAGCAACAAGGCACCATCATTGAAATGTTTAACATGTTCTCTGGTGGTGCTCTTAGCCGTGCTTCTATCTTTGCTCTGGGTATCATGCCGTATATTTCAGCATCGATCATTGTCCAGTTATTATCAGTGGTTAATCCACGATTAGCAGAGATTAAGAAGGAAGGAGAAGCAGGTCGTCGGAAGATAAGCCAATATACTCGCTGGGGTACTCTGGTATTAGCAATATTCCAATCTATTGGTATTGCAATGGGTCTACCGAATATGCCAGGGATGCAAGGATTAGTTCTTGATCCGGGTCTCCCATTCTACTTCACGGCAGTTGTTAGCTTAGTCACAGGGACTATGTTCCTTATGTGGTTAGGTGAGCAGATAACTGAAAGAGGTATCGGTAACGGTATTTCTATCATTATCTTCGCTGGTATTGTTGCGGGTCTACCGCCGGCTATTGGCCATACCATCGAGCAAGCTCGGCAAGGCGATCTGCACTTCCTCCTGTTGCTGTTGGTTGCGGTATTAGTATTCGCGGTAACTTTCTTTGTTGTATTTATGGAACGTGGTCAACGCCGTATCGTCGTAAACTACGCTAAACGTCAACAAGGACGCCGTGTCTACGCTGCACAAAGTACACATTTACCGTTAAAAGTGAATATGGCGGGTGTAATTCCTGCAATTTTTGCTTCCAGTATCATACTATTCCCGGGTACAATAGCGTCTTGGTTTGGTGATGGAACTGGTTGGGACTGGTTGACTACAGTATCTATGTACTTACAGCCGGGACAACCGTTATATGTGTTGCTTTATGCCTCTGCGATCATCTTCTTCTGTTTCTTTTATACTGCGTTGGTTTTCAACCCAAGAGAAACAGCAGATAACCTGAAGAAGTCCGGTGCATTTGTACCAGGAATTCGTCCGGGAGAGCAAACGGCCAAGTACATCGATAAGGTAATGACACGATTAACATTAGTCGGTGCTCTTTATATTACCTTTATCTGCCTAATCCCGGAGTTCATGCGTGACGCAATGAAAGTACCTTTTTACTTTGGTGGTACTTCCCTCTTAATCGTGGTTGTCGTTATCATGGACTTTATGGCTCAAGTGCAAACTCTGATGATGTCAAGTCAGTATGAGTCTGCATTGAAGAAAGCAAATCTAAAAGGTAAATAATCACGCGAGTGGTTATGGTTTGCTTAGAAGTTACGGAGAGTAAAAATGAAAGTTCGTGCTTCCGTCAAGAAATTATGCCGTAACTGCAAAATTATCCGTCGCAATGGTAGCGTTCGTGTGATTTGCAGTGTTGAGCCAAGACATAAACAACGTCAAGGCTAAGAAAAAGCATTTTTTTCTTGCAAAGTTGGGTTGAGCTGGCTAAATTAGCCAGCCAATCTTTTTATCTAAGATACATTATTGTTTGAGTATCCTGAAAACGGGCTTTTCAGCACAGTAATGTATATTTTAACTTAGGAGTGCATAGTGGCCCGTATAGCAGGCATTAACATTCCTGATCATAAACATACCGTAATCGCTTTAACATCGATTTTCGGCATCGGCAAAACTCGTTCACAGGCTATCTGTGAAGCAACTGGTATTGCTGAAAATGTTAAGATCAGTGAGCTGTCTGAAGAACAAATCGACAAGCTGCGTGACGAAGTTGCTAAATACGTTGTAGAAGGTGACTTACGTCGTGAAATTACCCTGAGCATCAAGCGTCTGATGGACCTTGGATGTTACCGTGGTTTACGTCATCGTCGTGGTCTTCCTGTGCGCGGACAGCGTACTAAGACTAACGCTCGTACCCGTAAGGGTCCGCGTAAGCCGATCAAGAAATAAGTCGGGGTATTGAATAATGGCAAAAGCACCAATTCGTGCACGTAAGCGTGTAAGAAAACAAGTCTCAGACGGTGTGGCTCATATCCATGCTTCTTTCAACAACACAATCGTTACAATTACTGACCGTCAGGGTAACGCATTAGGTTGGGCAACTGCCGGTGGTTCCGGTTTCCGTGGTTCTCGTAAATCTACTCCGTTCGCAGCTCAGGTTGCAGCAGAGCGTTGCGCAGAATCTGTGAAAGAATACGGAATCAAAAACCTGGAAGTTATGGTTAAGGGACCGGGTCCGGGTCGCGAATCAACAATTCGTGCTCTGAACGCCGCTGGTTTCCGCATCACTAATATTACTGATGTGACTCCTATCCCTCATAACGGTTGTCGCCCACCGAAAAAACGTCGCGTTTAATACGTTTCGTTTTTTTTAGGACTGTTGGAGAAAGAAAATGGCTAGATATTTGGGTCCTAAGCTCAAGCTGAGCCGTCGCGAAGGAACAGACCTCTTCCTGAAGTCTGGTGTTCGCGCGATTGACACCAAGTGTAAATTAGAACAGGCACCTGGCCAGCACGGTGCGCGTAAACCGCGTCTGTCTGACTACGGTGTTCAGTTACGTGAAAAACAAAAAGTTCGTCGTATTTACGGTGTTCTGGAACGTCAATTCCGTAACTATTACAAAGAAGCAACTCGCCTGAAAGGCAACACAGGTGAAAACCTGCTGACCCTGCTAGAAGGTCGTTTAGATAACGTCGTTTACCGTATGGGCTTTGGCGCAACTCGCGCAGAAGCACGTCAAATGGTTAGCCACAAAGCTATCATGGTAAATGGTCGTGTAGTTAATATCGCTTCTTATCAGGTTTCCCCGAATGACGTTATCAGCGTTCGTGAGAAAGCTAAAAAACAGTCTCGTATCAAGGCTGCTTTAGAGCTGGCTGAACAGCGTGAGAAGCCAACTTGGCTGGAAGTTGATGCTGCTAAAATGGAAGGTGTGTTCAAACGTATTCCTGAACGTACTGACTTGTCTGCGGACATTAACGAACACCTGATCGTCGAGCTTTACTCTAAGTAAAGCTTAGCACCAAAGAGAGGACACAATGCAGGGTTCTGTGACAGAGTTTCTAAAACCGCGCCTGGTAGATATCGAGCAAGTGAGTTCGACGCACGCTAAGGTGACCCTTGAGCCTTTAGAGCGCGGCTTTGGCCACACTCTAGGTAACGCACTGCGCCGTATTCTGCTTTCGTCTATGCCGGGTTGTGCGGTGACAGAGGTTGAGATTGATGGTGTACTGCATGAGTACAGCACCAAAGAAGGTGTACAGGAAGATATCCTGGAGATTCTCCTCAACCTGAAAGGGCTGGCGGTAAAAGTTCAGGGGAAAGATGAAGTTATTTTAACCTTGAATAAATCTGGCATTGGCCCTGTGACTGCAGCCGACATCATCCATGATGGTGATGTCGAAATCGTCAAGCCACAGCATGTTATCTGCCACCTCACTGACGAAAGCGCGTCTATAAATATGCGTATTAAAGTCCAGCGTGGTCGTGGTTATGTGCCGGCTTCTGCCCGAGTTCATTCGGAAGAAGATGAGCGCCCAATCGGTCGTCTGTTAGTCGATGCTTGCTATAGCCCTGTAGAGCGTATTGCCTACAATGTTGAAGCAGCTCGTGTTGAGCAGCGTACTGACTTGGATAAGTTAGTAATTGAAATGGAAACTAACGGTACAATCGATCCTGAAGAGGCGATTCGCCGTGCAGCTACCATTCTGGCTGAACAGCTTGAAGCTTTTGTTGATTTACGTGATGTACGTCAACCAGAAGTTAAAGAAGAGAAACCAGAATTCGATCCTATCTTACTGCGCCCAGTTGACGATCTGGAATTGACTGTCCGCTCTGCTAACTGCCTCAAAGCAGAAGCTATCCACTACATCGGTGACCTGGTACAGCGTACAGAAGTTGAGTTGCTCAAAACGCCTAACCTTGGTAAGAAATCTCTTACTGAAATTAAGGACGTATTGGCATCTCGTGGTCTTTCTCTGGGCATGCGCTTAGAAAATTGGCCACCAGCAAGTATTGCTGATGATTAGGATCACAGGTTAAGGTTTTACTGAGAAGGATAAGGTCATGCGCCATCGTAAGAGTGGTCGTCAATTGAACCGCAACAGCAGCCACCGCCAAGCTATGTTCCGTAACATGGCAGGTTCTTTAGTTCGTCATGAAATCATCAAGACGACTCTGCCTAAAGCGAAAGAACTGCGTCGCGTCGTTGAGCCGCTGATTACTCTTGCCAAGACCGACAGCGTAGCTAATCGTCGTCTGGCATTCGCACGTACTCGTGATAACGAGATCGTTGCAAAACTGTTTAATGAACTGGGACCTCGTTTCGCAGCTCGCGCAGGTGGTTACACTCGTATTCTTAAGTGTGGCTTCCGCGCAGGTGACAACGCTCCGATGGCTTACATCGAGCTTGTTGACCGTGCTGCTGAGTCTCAAGAAGCAGCTGCAGAGTAATCTGTAATTGCTTTCAAGAAAACCGGGTGTATTGCCCGGTTTTTTTGTACCTGCTATTCTACCCCCTCTAAATTAATTCTTTTCTATTCTTGAATTTTTTGTTTTCTATCCAAACTTATAGGTATAGATGAATGAGCATGTATAAGATTGGTCAAATAGCTAAACTTGCAGATGTGACTCCCGATACAATCCGTTTTTATGAAAAGCAGGGGCTGATGGGACACAAAACGAGGACGGAGGGCGGCTATCGGTTGTTCACGGAGCAAGATCTACAGCGCTTACGGTTTATTCGTTACGCGAAGAAGTTAGGATTTACTCTTGAAGCAATTACGGAGTTATTATCGATCCGTGTTGATCCTGAACATCACACCTGCCAAGAATCTAAGAATATTGTCGATATCAGACTTATTGAAGTAGAAAAGAAGATCCAAGAGCTAATCATTATGCGGGATTCTTTAAAAACATTGAGTTCAGCGTGTTGTGGTGATGAGCATGCATCGACATACTGCTCTATTATGGAAATCTTGGAGAAAGGTGCATCAAAGATTTATTAATTAAAAATCAACTATGAAGGTAAATTATGAATAAATATCAGCATAAGCGCGGTGAAATTAAAGATAATGCCATTGAGGCACTATTACATGATCCACTATTTCGTCAGCGAGTTGAAAAGAATAAAAAAGGGAAAGGAAGTTATACAAGGAAGGGTAAAAATAGTAAGGCGGGTAACTGGGAGGCCAGTGGTAATTGGTTAATTAACTTATTACCACTGGCCTTTTAGTTATTTCTTATTTTGTTCTTTTAGTAAATCACGGATCTCTGATAGTAAAACTTCTTCTGTTGATGGCGCTGCAGGTTCTGCTGGTGCTGCTTCTTCTTTTTCACGGCGTACTTTATTCATTACTTTTATTGCCATAAAAATAGCAAATGCAACAATAACAAAATCAAAAATAGTTTGTATAAACATCCCATAATTCATGACAACCGCAGGAATGTCTCCCTGAGCTTCCCGAAGTACAAGACTAAATTGCTTGAAATCTACACCACCAATAATTAGACCGAGTGGGGGCATGATCACATCGGCAACTAATGAAGAAACAATCTTACCAAATGCGGCACCAATAATAATACCGACTGCCATATCTACCACGTTGCCTTTCATGGCGAATTCGCGGAACTCTTTTAAAAAACTCATGGATGACCCCTTCCCTTAATTTATTAACTAGATAACTAAACGTGTATATACACATATCAAAATTATAGTATCTAGAATTATTAACCTGCAAATTTTTACTATTTATTTTAGATAATTATAAAAAGAACGGACTAGGTTGGAATAATTTTTCCACATCCGGAACATATTTTTTATCTGTAATAAACATAATGACATGGTCACCTTGCTCGATAATATTGTAATCGCTAGCAATAATGACCTCTTCCTCTCTGACTATCGCACCAATGATTGTTCCTGGCGGAAGTTTAATTTCTGAGATTTTTTTACCAACAACTTTTGAAGTATTTTCATCTCCATGGGCGATCGCCTCAATAGCTTCAGCAACACCTCGGCGTAATGATGAAACACTGACAATATCTGCTTTTCTTACATGTCCAAGTAATGCTGAGATTGTTGCTTGTTGTGGAGAGACGGCAATATCGATGACACCACCTTGAACTAATTCAACATAAGCGGATCGCTGAATTAATACCATGGCTTTTTTGGCACCCATTTTTTTTGCCAGCATCGCCGACATTATGTTTGCTTCGTCATCATTAGTGAGAGCAATGAATACATCCATTTGTTCGATATGCTCTTCAGTCAATAGCTCTTGGTCAGAGGCATCACCATAAAAAACAATCGTGTCATGGAGTAACTCTGCTAACTCAGTTGCTCTCTCTTGATTGCGTTCAATGAGTTTAACGCTATAGTCTTTTTCAAGGCGTTTGGCCAAGCCGGCGCCTACATTACCACCACCAACGATCATTAAACGTTTGTATGGTTTTTCTAATCGTTGGAGCTCACTCATCACTGCTCGAATATGTTGGGTTGAGGCAACGAAAAAGACTTCATCGCCAGCTTCAATAATTGTGGAACCTTGAGGGCGAATCGGTCTGTCTTGACGAAATATAGCGACAACACGGGTATCAATGTGTGGCATATGCTCACGTAAGCTAGATAAAGCATTACCTACTAGTGAACCGCCATAATAGGCTTTTACGGCAACGATGCTGACTTTGCCTTCAGCAAAATTGACGACTTGTAGAGCTCCTGGATACTGTATGAGCTTGTAGATATATTCAATAACTAGCTGTTCTGGCGAAATGAGGTAATCAATGGGAATTTGTTCGGCTAAAAAAAGCTTGTCAGCCTCTCGGATATACTCAGTTGCGCGAATACGTGCAATTTTATTTGGCGTATTAAAGAGGCTATAGGCAATTTGGCAGGCAACCATGTTGGTTTCATCTGAGTTAGTCACAGCAACTAACATATCAGCATCTTCTGCACCTGCATCTCGCAGAACTCGTGGGTGAGAGCCATGACCATTCACTACACGAAGATCGAATTGATCTTGCAGCTGACGCAAGCGATCGGCATTGGTATCAACAACGGTAATATCGTTATTTTCATCTACTAAATTTTCAGCGAGAGTACCGCCTACTTGCCCTGCACCTAGAATAATGATCTTCATAGCATCTTCCTATTTCAGAGTCTCTATTGAATACTATTGTGCTTGTTTGAGTAAGCGGGCATAAAAGAAACCATCGCCTCCAGTGGCGCTTGGTAATATTTGCAATCCTAATTCAGTGCCATCATTTATGCGAGCATCTACATGTTTGGAAAGAAAATGTTTAATCTGCTGGCTATTTTCTTCAGGCATGATGGAGCACGTGGCATAAACGAGCGTACCGCCAGGTTTTAAATAAGACCACACAGCTTCTAATATTTGAGCCTGTAATTGAGATAGCTCCTGAATATCTGAATCGCGTCTTAGCCATTTAATATCGGGATGACGTCTAATAACTCCCGTTGCTGAACAAGGCGCATCAAGCAAGATACGATCAAATAGCTGATCTTTCGCCCATTCTTCAGGCTTCGTGCCATCCCCTTGAATAACAGTAGCGTGTTGTTTCAATCTTTGCAGATTTTCTTTCACTCGCTTGAGTCGTGCATCATCAATATCTACAGCAAGTACATGGGCTTTTGGTGCAAGTTCTAAGATATGCGTTGTTTTTCCGCCTGGAGCTGCACATAAATCAAGAATATTTTCGCCATTGATAGGCGATAAAAGCTCAGCGCAGCCTTGTGCTGAAACATCTTGAACCGTTGACCAACCATCCTCAAAACCGGGTAGACGTGTCACTGATGTGGCTTCTTCTAAGCGAATTGCACTTGGATGCGACGGGTGTAAATATGCAGTAATGTTTGCTTGTTCGAGTAATGCTAAGTATTGCTCAGCGGTGTGGTGTTGAGAATTGACTCTTAACCACATTGGTGGACGTTGATTATTAGCATCAACAATATTTTGCCATGTCTCAGGGTAGGCGGTTTGAATTCGCTTTAATAGCCAGCTTGGATGTAAATATTGGCTATTATTATTTGTATTTCGCTCTTCTAGCTGGACTTGTTGACGTAAAAAGGATCGCAATACTCCATTAATGAGACCTTTTAATTGAGGGCGCTTTAATGCAACTGCACCATCAACGGTTTCTGCTAAAGCCGCATGTGCAGGGATACGTGTATAGAGTAATTGATAGATCCCGACCATGATGAGGTAATGCAATGTTCTTTGCTTACCGGTTAAAGGTTTTTCCATAAGCTGGCTGATAAACCATTCTAGCTTTGGTAAATAACGTAAAACACCGAAGCAAATCTCTTGAAGTAGTGCTTTATCTTTATCATTAATATTACGTTGTAAGTCAGGTAAAACGGTACTTAATGATTGTCCGTTATCTAAAACCTGACTAATGGCGGTCGCTGCGATACTACGCAAATTATATTTGTTTTTCATAATGAAAATGAGTCTATTAGTTACTTAAATAGCATTACCTGCTTTATCATTTACAAATAATGCTACTAATATATTAGTCTAGTAATTGTTGTGGAGTGAACCATTCTCGGCGGGAGTTAAGGATATCTTGCGTACTCATCGCTTTTTTACCTGGGGGCTGTAGCTGGGTAATATTTAATATCCCATTTCCAGTTGCAACGCTGATACCTTTTTTGTCGGCACTGATGATCATGCCAGGGCGTTGATTATGTCCTTGGGCAATAACTTCCGCCTGCCATACTTTAATTAGCTGCTCTTGAACGATGAAATAACTCATTGGCCAAGGGTTAAAAGCACGAATACAACGTTCAATCTGCACTGCTGATTGCTGCCAATCAATTCGCGCTTCATCTTTGGATAGTTTTTCAGCGTAATTGGCGAGTGAATCATCTTGTTTTTCTGGTGAACATTGACCAGAAGAAAGTAAATCAACCGTGTGAATAAGTGCCTTGGGACCAGTAATTGCCAATTTATCATACAAGGTGGCGCTAGTATCTTCACTCGTAATTGGGCAAGTCGCTTTATACAGCATGTCCCCAGTATCAAGACCTGCATCCATCTGCATTATGGTGACACCCGTTTCTTGGTCACCGGCCCAAATTGATCTCTGAATTGGTGCAGCTCCTCGCCAACGAGGTAGTAATGAGCCATGGACATTTAAGCAACCCAATCGGGGGATATCTAGGACAGCTTGCGGCAGGATTAACCCGTAAGCTACAACAATCATCAGATCTGCATTTTGGTTTTTGATCCATTGCTGATTGTCTGGTTCACGTAAGGTCGTAGGCTGAAAAACCGGTATTCCATGTTCTTCGGCAAGAATTTTCACAGGGCTAGGCGTTAGCTTTTTGCCTCTTCCTGCGGGTTTATCGTGACGAGTTAATACGCCAACAACTTGATGTTTGGTTTCTAATAATGCAGCTAAATGTTTAGCTGCGAAATCAGGCGTACCTGCAAAAATAATTCTTAATGGTTCTGACACGATCTGTTCCCAATTATATTTATAAAATCAAATTAATGATTTTTAGCTTCTTTAGCTCTGAGTCGATCTAATTTTTCTACTTTCTGACGAATACGTTGACGCTTTAAAGGAGATAAATAGTCAACAAACAGTTTTCCAACTAAATGATCCATTTCATGTTGAATACAAATAGCGAGTAAACCATCAGCTTCAAGCTCAAATGCGTCGCCATTGTAGTTAAGAGCGCGAACTTTCACTTTTTCTGCTCTTGGCACAAATCCATGTTGCTCAGGGACAGAAAGACAACCTTCTTCTATACCTGTTTCACCTTCTTTATTAAGAAGCTCTGGATTGATGAGTACAAGTCGTTCATTACGTGACTCAGAAACGTCAATAACAATGATGCGCTGGTGGATATCCACTTGCGTTGCAGCGAGACCAATGCCTTCCTCGTCATACATCGTATCGAACATATCATCAATAATACGTTGTATAGATGCATCAACTTTTTCAACTGGTTTTGCAACGGTGCGAAGGCGCTCGTCTGGATAATGTAACACGTTTAAGACTGACATAAATTTTTCGAGTAGTTTCCAAAATTTGAAAGGTTATTACTGCCTATTCTAGACATTTATCGGTCATATTGACAGTATTGGTTATGATTTGTTCATTTCCGAATGTGCCAACTTATCAGTCAGGAAGACAATATGAATGAGCTGGAAATATGGTTAAGGCTTTTACAAGTAAATCGAATCAGTATAAAAACAATACAAACGACAATATCCCTTTTAAAACAATCGAATAAAATAAATCATACGGTTTTAAAAGCGTGTGGGCTGAATGAAATTCGACGACTGCAATTCTTAAATGTCTCTTTAACGCGAATTGAACGTACGTTTAGATGGCTTGAAAGCAAAGAAAATCAAATAATTACATTTTTAGATGAGCAATACCCTTTTTTATTAAAGCAGATTTATAATCCACCCTTGGCACTTTTTATCTCAGGAAACAGTGAGTTATTATCGGAACGGCAGCTAGCCGTTATAGGAAGCCGCCAAGTAACTGAATATGGTAAGAAATGGGCAGAATTATTTGTTAGAAAATTTATCGACCATGGCTTGACGATTACCAGTGGTTTAGCATTAGGAATTGATGGTATTGGTCACCGAGTCGCACTAGAAAATCAAGGGAAAACAGTCGCGGTACTAGGGAGTGGGTTAGCACATATTTATCCGAAGCAACACGCGGATTTAGCTGAGCGAATTAGGCATGAAGGCGTATTGGTTTCGGAATATTTTCCTGATACACCACCATTACCAAAGCAGTTTCCTAGGCGAAATCGCATTATTAGCGGGCTAAGTAAAGCTGTTGTAGTGATAGAAGCTGGAATGAAAAGTGGTTCGCTGATTACAGCGCGATATGCAATTGAGCAAAATAGAGAGGTATTTACGCTACCAGCTCCGTTAGGTAACCCGGCATTCAGCGGAAATCATTGGTTAATACAGCAAGGTGCATGTCTACTCACAGAACCGGATGACATATTAATGCATTTGGAATGCTCGTTGAATTGGATACAGCCAGAGTTAGAGGTAGATGCGTCTACGGCAACAGAGTTAAACCTGACAGAAAGTCGAATTTTAGGTATGGTGGGATATCAATCAACCCCTGTGGATATTATTGCAGCTCAATTACAGTTACCTATTACGCAAATCATTTCGGTGTTAACTGAATTGGAAATTAACGGGGTAATCTCATCAGCTGCTGGTGGATATATAAAAGTAAGCTAGTTGTTGAATATATAGAGTGGATTAAACAAAAACATGTCGAAGCAATTGCCTTTTGATACAGATAAAAACGAGTATTGTCCTGAATGTAACTCGTTACTTGTTATTCGTAACGGAGTTCATGGACCTTTCCTTGCTTGCTCCGGATATCCGCAATGTCATTATATTAAGCCATTGCGACCAACAGCTGAGACTCATATTGTTAAAATATTAGAAGGTCAAAGTTGTCCTAAATGTGGGCATGACTTGGTATTAAAGCAAGGGCGCTTTGGAATGTTTATCGGATGTACTTATTATCCTGAATGCGAACATACAGAGCTTATCGATAAGCCAGATGAAACGAAGATCCCTTGTCCACAATGTCAAACAGGAAATCTGTTGCAAAGAAAATCCCGCTTCGGTAAAACTTTCTATGCATGTGATAACTATCCTAACTGTCAGTTTATTCTCAATAATAAGCCTGTCATAGGGAGATGCCTATCTTGTGATTATCCATTACTTATGGAAAAAAGGGTCTCACAGGGAGTAAGATTGTTTTGTGCCAGCAAACGCTGCGGTAAGTTACAAGAAGAATAATGAGTTAAAACTATGCAAAATCAATCTACACCTGCAATTAAAAATATTATTAAAGCATTGAAACAACAACATGTTATCGCATATCCAACAGAGGCTGTTTTTGGTTTAGGTTGTGATCCGGATAGTGAAATCGCGGTAAATCAATTACTCGCCTTGAAACAGCGCTCTTGGGAAAAAGGGTTAATTTTGATTGCCGATAATTATGAACAACTCAAAAATTACGTTGATGATAGCCAGCTGAATGAACAGCAACGTCAAGCGATGTTTGCCACTTGGCCTGGTCCCGTCACTTGGGTTATCCCCGCAAAGAAAACGACACCAAAATGGTTAACAGGTCAATTTGATACTTTAGCTGTTCGAGTCACAAATCACGAGCTAGTCAAAGCGCTTTGTAGTCAATACGGCAAACCTATTGTGTCAACAAGTGCAAATTTGAGCGGCTTAGAGCCTTGCAGAACAACGGAAGAAGTGATTGCGCAGTTTAAAGATACTGTCCCTGTTCTTGATGGTAATGTCGGTGGAAGATTAAATCCATCAGAAATTCGAGATGCCATGACAGGGCAACTCTATCGTAAAGGATAATGATTAATGGGAATGTTTGCGGTTTTTGGTAATCCAATTCAACACAGTAAATCACCGTCAATACATCAGATGTTTGCGAAGCAGACGGGGATTGAACTTGAATACCAGAAAATACTTGCTCCTGTCGAGGATTTCGAAATGCACTTGACCGACTTCTTTGAAAAGGGAGGGGAGGGAGCAAACATTACATTACCCTTTAAAGAAAGAGCTTTTCAATTCGTTTCAGAGTTAACTGATAGAGCACAAATCTGTGGTGCGGTGAATACGATCAGAAAACTCGATAATCATCGCTTACTGGGTGACAATACTGATGGTGTAGGGTTATTACTGGATTTACAGCGCCTTGGGTTCGTATCGCCTTCATGCAAAATTTTGATCATTGGTGCTGGTGGAGCAACCCGAGGGGCTTTATTGCCTCTACTTGAATATGGCTGTGATATTACACTGACTAACCGAACGTTTGAGAAAGCAGAATCTTTAGCGCATCAGTTTTCTTCACTTGGAAAGATTCAAAGTAAGCCTATGGAGCAGGTCATTTCAGCAGAGTTTGATCTAATCATTAATGGTACTTCTTCTGGTGTGACTGGAGAGATCCCTAAAATTAGCCATAATCTATTTTCTACTCAGGTAGCATGTTATGACATGTTTTATCAGAGAGGCTTAACACCATTTCTTTTATTTGCTAAGCAAAATCAAGTGACTAAATTAGCTGATGGACTAGGAATGCTCGTTGGGCAAGCGGCATTCGCATTTAAACTTTGGCATGGAATCACTCCCGATATAGAGCCAGTATTAAAAGCCTTACAGAAGGAGCTTGAATCATGAATCAGGCGATCCAATTTCCAGACAGGGAAGAATGGGATTCAACGATCAATAAAGTACGCTTTCCAGTTTTAGTTAACGGGTTGCTTGCTGAGTGTGTTATTTCACAAGCTTTGCTTAATCAGCGTTATGGTCAAGATGAAAAGCCTTTAGCACTTTTTCAACATAATCGTTGGGATATAGAAGAAGAGTTCGAGACCTTGATTGAGCAAGGTCTCGATCATGAGAATGGTTTTTATGAATTGCTGGATGATAAATAATTATTTTTCCATTCAACATAGTTATTGGCTGAGTAGCGTAAGTGGCTCAGCTCAGCCTCAGTAAGTTTCCTAATCGCTTTAGCTGGGCTTCCCATGTATAAATAGCCAGATTCCAACCGTTTTCCTTGTGTCACAAGACTATTAGCCCCAACCACAACATCATCTTCAATAACTGCACCATCGATCACAACTGATCCCATGCCTACAAGAACACGGTTGCCGATGGTACATCCATGCAGCATTACTTTATGCCCAACAGTGACATCTTCGCCAATGATTAATGGATTACCATCTGGGTTATTGGTAGATTTATGCGTGACATGCAGAACTGATCCATCTTGAATATTTGTCCGTGCACCTATAGATATATAATTCACATCACCTCGCAGTACCGACAGTGGCCAGATACTTACATCTTCGGCTAATCGAACATCACCAATGACAACAGAAGACGGATCAATAAAAACATTTGAAGCAACAGAGGGAAAGGTATCTAAATAAGGTCTTAAGAATGAGTTCATATTCGTAGCCATAAAACGTAAATGGATATAAAGGTAACTATAGATAGGTTCTTAATTAAAAATCAAATAATTAAGAGAAGATAATAATAAGCAGATTATACGGTAAAAATAGGTGCTTTTATCACCATAATGATAATAAAAAAAGCATAATGTCGAAATTATCTGCAAACGATATTTTTTTTTAAAAAAAAGGTTGTGTAATTTTTCGAG
>NZ_JAMPNR010000031.1:0-3341 GCF_028479485.1 Providencia sp. PROV209
AATTATGCTCTTTAACAATCTGGAACAAGCTGAAAATTGAAAACAACGCACATTGTTTATCGCTTAAACAATGTGAGAGTCTCTCAAAAATCTCAACGTGAAGATGTTGTCCACAGACACGAAGCCGTCGGGTTTCTTGTCGACTGACAGAAAGACACCTTCGGGTTGTGAGGTTAAGCGACTAAGCGTACACGGTGGATGCCTAGGCAATCAGAGGCGATGAAGGACGTGCTAATCTGCGATAAGCGTCGGTAAGGTGATATGAACCGTTATAACCGACGATTTCCGAATGGGGAAACCCAGTGCAATTCGTTGCACTATCGTTTGATGAATACATAGTCAAACGAGGCGAACCGAGGGAACTGAAACATCTCAGTACCTCGAGGAAAAGAAATCAACCGAGATTCCCCTAGTAGCGGCGAGCGAACGGGGAGCAGCCCAGAGTCTTAATCAGCATTAGCATCAGGAGAACGGTCTGGAAAGGCCGGCAGTAAAGGGTGATAGCCCCGTATCCGAAGGTGTTAGTGTTGTGAACTCGACGAGTAGGGCGGGACACGTGTTATCCTGTCTGAATATGGGGGGACCATCCTCCAAGGCTAAATACTCCTGATTGACCGATAGTGAACCAGTACCGTGAGGGAAAGGCGAAAAGAACCCCGGCGAGGGGAGTGAAATAGAACCTGAAACCGTGTACGTACAAGCAGTGGGAGCACCTTTGTGGTGTGACTGCGTACCTTTTGTATAATGGGTCAGCGACTTATATTCTGTAGCAAGGTTAACCGTATAGGGGAGCCGTAGGGAAACCGAGTCTTAACTGGGCGAATGAGTTGCAGGGTATAGACCCGAAACCCGGTGATCTAGCCATGGGCAGGTTGAAGGTTGGGTAACACTAACTGGAGGACCGAACCGACTAATGTTGAAAAATTAGCGGATGACTTGTGGCTGGGGGTGAAAGGCCAATCAAACCGGGAGATAGCTGGTTCTCCCCGAAAGCTATTTAGGTAGCGCCTCGTGAACTCATCTTCGGGGGTAGAGCACTGTTTCGACTAGGGGGTCATCCCGACTTACCAACTCGATGCAAACTACGAATACCGAAGAATGTTATCACGGGAGACACACGGCGGGTGCTAACGTTCGTCGTGAAGAGGGAAACAACCCAGACCGCCAGCTAAGGTCCCAAAGTCATAGTTAAGTGGGAAACGAAGTGGGAAGGCTCAGACAGCCAGGATGTTGGCTTAGAAGCAGCCATCATTTAAAGAAAGCGTAATAGCTCACTGGTCGAGTCGGCCTGCGCGGAAGATGTAACGGGGCTAAACTATGCACCGAAGCTGCGGCAGCGATATGTAAATATTGTTGGGTAGGGGAGCGTTCTGTAAGCCTGTGAAGGTGTACTGTGAGGTATGCTGGAGGTATCAGAAGTGCGAATGCTGACATAAGTAACGATAATGCGGGTGAAAAACCCGCACGCCGGAAGACCAAGGGTTCCTGTCCAACGTTAATCGGGGCAGGGTGAGTCGACCCCTAAGGCGAGGCAGAAATGCGTAGTCGATGGGCAACGGGTTAATATTCCCGTACTGGTGATAATTGCGATGGGGGGACGGAGAAGGTTAGGCTGGCCGGGCGACGGTTGTCCCGGTTTAAGGATGTAGGCAGGTGAATTAGGCAAATCCGGTTCACTATATGCTGAGGTCTGATGACGAGTCACTACGGTGGCGAAGTAGCTGATACCCTGCTTCCAGGAAAAGCCTCTAAGCTCTAGATTATCATTAATCGTACCCCAAACCGACACAGGTGGTCAGGTAGAGAATACTCAGGCGCTTGAGAGAACTCGGGTGAAGGAACTAGGCAAAATGGTGCCGTAACTTCGGGAGAAGGCACGCTGGCATTAGGTGAAGTCCCTTGCGGATGGAGCTCAAGCCAGTCGCAGATACCAGCTGGCTGCAACTGTTTATTAAAAACACAGCACTGTGCAAACACGAAAGTGGACGTATACGGTGTGACGCCTGCCCGGTGCTGGAAGGTTAATTGATGGGGTTATCCGTAAGGAGAAGCTCTTGATCGAAGCCCCAGTAAACGGCGGCCGTAACTATAACGGTCCTAAGGTAGCGAAATTCCTTGTCGGGTAAGTTCCGACCTGCACGAATGGCGTAATGATGGCCAGGCTGTCTCCACCCGAGACTCAGTGAAATTGAACTCGCTGTGAAGATGCAGTGTACCCGCGGCAAGACGGAAAGACCCCGTGAACCTTTACTATAGCTTGACACTGAACATTGAGCCTTGATGTGTAGGATAGGTGGGAGGCTTTGAAGCGTGGACGCCAGTCTGCGTGGAGCCAACCTTGAAATACCACCCTTTAATGTTTGATGTTCTAACGTTGCCCCATTATCTGGGGTGCGGACAGTGTCTGGTGGGTAGTTTGACTGGGGCGGTCTCCTCCCAAAGAGTAACGGAGGAGCACGAAGGTTGGCTAAGCATGGTCGGACATCATGCGGTTAGTGCAAAGGCATAAGCCAGCTTGACTGCGAGAGTGACGGCTCGAGCAGGTACGAAAGTAGGTCTTAGTGATCCGGTGGTTCTGAATGGAAGGGCCATCGCTCAACGGATAAAAGGTACTCCGGGGATAACAGGCTGATACCGCCCAAGAGTTCATATCGACGGCGGTGTTTGGCACCTCGATGTCGGCTCATCACATCCTGGGGCTGAAGTAGGTCCCAAGGGTACGGCTGTTCGCCGTTTAAAGTGGTACGCGAGCTGGGTTTAGAACGTCGTGAGACAGTTCGGTCCCTATCTGCCGTGGGCGTTGGAAGATTGAAAGGGGCTGCTCCTAGTACGAGAGGACCGGAGTGGACGCACCACTGGTGTTCGGGTTGTCATGCCAATGGCATTGCCCGGTAGCTAAGTGCGGAAAAGATAACCGCTGAAAGCATCTAAGCGGGAAACTTGCCTTGAGATGAGTCTTCCCTGACTCTTTAAGGGTCCTAAAGGAACGTTTAAGACTAAGACGTTGATAGGTTGGGTGTGTAAGCGTAGCGATACGTTGAGCTAACCAATACTAATGAACCGTGAGGCTTAACCTGACAACACCGAAGGTGTTTTAGAGAGATAGAGTTGATTTTCGACGAGAGTGAGAAGCCGAGAGGTGAAGGACACAGCAGCTTGTTCAAGATTGATGTTCTGGTTTAGCGAAGAAGTGGGCTAAACGGGAACAAACAGAATTTGTCTGGCGGCCATAGCGCGGTGGTCCCACCTGATCCCATGCCGAACTCAGTAGTGAAACGCCGTAGCGCCGATGGTAGTGTGGGGTCTCCCCATGTGAGAGTAGGGAACTGCCAGATATTAAA
>NZ_JAMPNR010000032.1:0-4389 GCF_028479485.1 Providencia sp. PROV209
TTTTAAGGTTGTGTCAGTACTGACTGACCGCACCATATTGCTGATATGGCTCAGTTGGTAGAGCACACCCTTGGTAAGGGTGAGGTCCCCAGTTCGAATCTGGGTATCAGCACCATGAATACTAAAATAATTTAAAAGAATTTACCTAGCGGCAATAGCGCGGTGGTCCCACCTGACCCCATGCCGAACTCAGTAGTGAAACGCCGTAGCGCCGATGGTAGTGTGGGGTCTCCCCATGTGAGAGTAGGGAACTGCTAGGTTTTAAATATAAGAAGCCACCCAATGGGTGGCTTTTTGCTATCTATCGATTTGTATTTTTGAAAATTCTTCTCAGTTTCTTACTTCTCATATTATTTCCATCTACATGCTATTCACTGCTAGGTCAGGCTGATAGACTTATAAAATCTTAGATCTTATTTGAAAATGAAGGTAGCAATGAACCTGACCGCCGAACTCAAATCGCTTAATAGCTTCGGTATTGACGCCAAAGCTATTAAAGTGAACATTGTACAAAGCGCTGATGCTCTGTACCAACAGTGGACAACAGCAAAAAATGACAATCTTCCTGTACTGTTATTAGGCGGGGGAAGCAATGTGTTATTTATTGAAGATTTTGACGGTGTGGTCATTGTAAACAGAATTAAAGGTATCGAAATTACTGATTCTGCAGATGCTTGGCATGTACATGCATATGCAGGGGAAAATTGGCATCAGCTACTTGAAACATTGCTTCATAAGGGAATATATGGCGCAGAAAACTTAGCGCTGATCCCTGGATGCGTAGGCTCTGCACCGATACAAAATATTGGAGCTTATGGGTTAGAGCTAAAAGATGTTTGTGAGTATGTGGATATCCTCTGCTTGGATACAGGTAGGATCACTCGTATCCCTGCGGAAGAATGCAATTTTGGGTATCGAGATAGTATTTTTAAACATGAATATCAGCATTCTCATGCGATTATCAGCGTTGGGTTAATCTTTTCTAAGCAATGGTCACCAAAGCTAGCCTATGGAGATTTAGCTAAGCTCGATCCTAACACTGTAACGCCTTCAGATGTGTTTGAGACGGTATGTGAGACTCGCAGAAGTAAATTACCTGATCCCGCTGTAACAGGTAATGCTGGTAGCTTCTTTAAAAACCCAGTCGTATCTGCTGAACTCGCAGAGACAATCAAAGCTAGTTACCCTAATTGCCCTCAATATGTTCAGGCTGATGGAAATGTAAAATTAGCAGCAGGTTGGTTGATTGACCAGTGTGGCTTAAAAGGCTACCAATTAGGCGGTGCAGCAGTTCATACTCAACAAGCATTAGTGTTGATAAATAAACATAATGCGACGGGAAAGGATATTGTAGAGCTTGCTAAATATGTAAGTAATACAGTTGCACAACGTTTCGATATTTTCTTAGAACCAGAAGTTCGATTCATTGGGCGTCAAGGCGAATTGAATGCAGTGGACTGTATACGATGAAAGAAATGAGTATTCCATTACAAATTATTGATATTTTAGCGGATGGGCAGATTCATTCAGGCGAACAGCTGGGTGAACGCTTAGGAATGACGAGAGCGGCAATTAATAAACATATTAAAACATTGCGCTCATGGGGTCTTGATATCCAAACTATCACGAGTAAAGGCTATCAGCTTCCTATGCAGATCAATTTGTTAAATAAACAGTGTATTGAGAAGTATGTTACTGGCACCCAGATTATTGTCGAACCCGTTATTGATTCTACTAACCAATATATGCTGGATAGGATCCCTCATTTGCAATCAGGAGATACTTGTTTAGCAGAGTATCAAAGTGCAGGGCGAGGTCGCCGCGGTCGTCAGTGGATTTCACCATTTGGATGTAACTTATATCTTTCAACTTATTGGAAATTAGAGCAAGGTCCCGCTGCGGCAATTGGATTGAGTTTAGTGGTTGGAATTGTGATTGCTGAAACTTTAAATAAGTTATGCGGAAATAAGGTCAAAGTTAAATGGCCTAATGACCTCTATATGAATGATAAAAAGCTAGCAGGAATCCTGGTTGAGCTAACAGGCAAAACAGGGGATGCAGCACATATTATTATTGGTATTGGTATCAATATTGGTATGAATAAAAGTATTATTAAAAAAGATGAAACAATTAATCAAGCTTGGTCTGCTTTAACTGATGAAGTTGAAAATATTGAAAGAAACGAATTAGCTGGCAATATTATCAACGCATTAAAAAAATCATTATTAATATTTGAAAAGCAGGGATTAAAGCCATTTTTGTCTCGTTGGTTTGAATTAGACAACTTTTTAGAAAGAAATGTTAAGTTATTGATTGGAAATGATATTATTGTTGGTGTCGAAAAGGGAATTAATGAGCAAGGGGCGTTATTATTGCAAAAAGAAAATGGAGAAATTATTCCCTATATTGGCGGTGAAATATCATTAAGATCAAATGAAAATTAGTTAAATAGGCCGGTATTAACCGTAACCGGCCTTATCAATTATTTCCGTAGTCTTACATTTTGAATAGAGTGATTCTCACCTTTCGTCATGATTAAACTTGCGCGTTCTTTTGTTGGCAAGATATTCTCTTCAAGGTTTAAACCATTAATTTCATCCCAAATTGAACTGGCTACATTCACCGCTTCTTCTTCACTGAGTTTAGAGTAATTGTGAAAGTATGAATCAGGATCGGAAAACGCACCTTGTCTAAATTTCAAAAATCGCCCGATATACCATTGTTTTAGTAGTTGAGGGTTCGCATCAACATAGATAGAAAAATCAACAAAATCTGACACGAAAACATGATGGGGATCTTGAGGGTAGTCCATATCGCTCTGTAGAACGTTTAGCCCTTCTAAAATTAAAATATCGGGTTGATCAATAATTTGTTGCTGGTCAGGAACAATATCATAGGTCAAATGTGAATAAACGGGAGCGGCAACATGACGAGCTCCTGATTTTATCTGAGAAACGAAGTTGACCAATTTGCGCATATCGTAAGACTCGGGAAAGCCTTTCTTTTTCATTATATCTTTGTCACGTAAAACTTGGTTTGGATATAAAAATCCATCCGTCGTGATCAGATCGACTTTCCTGTGTTCAGGCCAACGCGTTAATAATGCTTGTAGTAAACGGGCCGTCGTACTTTTTCCTACAGCGACGCTGCCAGCTATGCCAATAATGTAAGGAACCTTCGCGCCATTAGTTCCTAAAAATTGTTCTAACACAGCCTGACGGCGTAAATTAGAGCTGATATAAAAATTCAGCAAACGGGATAAAGGAAGATAAATTTCGATGACATCATCCATGGATAGTTCTTCATTGATACCTTTAAGCTCAAGAAGCTCACTAGATGATAGCGTTAGAGGAACGGAATCACGCAAAGTGGCCCAATGTTCTCTATCAAACTCTAAATATGGTGTTGTCATAAAATTTTCTTTCTGTTTCATAAACCAACATCTGCCTATTTTGTGCAGGTTGGACAGGTTGCCTAAACACCCATATCCATAAAATTTGGTAGCATCATAGCGAGTGAAGAGGGGGAGGCGTAGGATTTTTTGTGTTTTATGTGAATTTTTTTTGACGTATGCAAAAAAAAAGCACATTTTTGTTGAAAAACTAAACGATCAAAAAAGAAGAAAAACTGTGATAGTGGATAAAAAACTCGCAATCAACGAAATGAAACTCAACAGTGAAGCTTTACTCCCCAGATTATAATGGATTATAGTTAATGGCTGTTGTTGATGTTTTAATCTTAAAACAGATAAAAAATCAACAAAATCGCAAAAAGTGAATAAAATATGAGCAAATGAACAAAAAATTAAATTTTTTTGTTGCAACATGCGCTCAGTCTTCCTAGAATGCGCAGCACTTGATGCCGGCATAGCTCAGTTGGTAGAGCAACTGACTTGTAATCAGTAGGTCCCGAGTTCGACTCTTGGTGCCGGCACCATTAAAAATTTGGATAGGTGGGATACCCAAGCGGCCAAAGGGAGCAGACTGTAAATCTGCCGTCACAGACTTCGAAGGTTCGAATCCTTCTCCCACCACCATCTCCAAAAAGCTTCTGTGAGCTTTACGGAAAAACAGTTTAACAGCTGATAACTCAGGTAGCCGAGTTCATTGCGGGCATCGTATAATGGCTATTACCTCAGCCTTCCAAGCTGATGATGCGGGTTCGATTCCCGCTGCCCGCTCCAAGATGTGCTGATATAGCTCAGTTGGTAGAGCACACCCTTGGTAAGGGTGAGGTCGGCAGTTCGAATCTGCCTATCAGCACCACTTCCCCGATGTTCTCAATTATCTCCTGATTTGTCTCCTGTAAAGAAAGAATACAAGCGAATTTAATCCTTGCTTGGTTGATGTGGTTTAACCACCGATTCCGTGTCTTAGAGGGACAATCTAA
>NZ_JAMPNR010000033.1:0-2465 GCF_028479485.1 Providencia sp. PROV209
GGTAAACCGATTGAAATCACGAACAAAACATTCCCCCTTTCATTCATTAAAAAAATCACCGTCGATCCGTGGTCTGGTGATAAATACAATAAAGTGAAAAGCTTTAATATCCCCGGACTGTCAAAGTACGACGTTGTAATTGTGCCAATGTCAATATGTCAGTTTAATGCTTATGGCTATGTATCTAAAGTTTTAATTAGTCGATGGTGGGTGGATGGGGATACGTTCAGATGTGAGTATAGCCAGATAGACTGGGGTGGCGGATGGTTACCAGGTAATGATGGGAAGTCTCACTTTATGTTATTTGGCACCCTAAAAGAGGTGCCTAAAAACACATATGGAATATTCATTAATGGCATTGATGGTGCAATCGATAATTTTAGGGGGATAACGCAAGAAAGTGATTTATCGTACTGTGTATTTAGAGAAAAAATTCGCTTAACTGACCGGCAAAAATGGTCAATGCCTGCCACTATCCCGAACCGTGATTCAGCCTGTGTTTTTATGCGTCCTGCATCGTCAAGCCATGTATTGAGATATGACCGGGCAAATAAACAGGTATGGTCTAATGGGGCAGGTGATGTATACATTGTTATTTTTTCATACGGGCTCAATTTGCAACCAGCAGATGGGCTAACTATATGGAACAGTGCAGGTAAAGTTACGTACAGCTCTGATTACGTCCCATTCGTTAAAAATGGACATCAACTTACACTTAACAAAAATTCAGCGACGAGCTCATTCGCAGCGCCAATGTTTACATTTGATACGCCATCGCCTTGGGTTGAAGAAGAAAGGGATTCATACAACATATTTGCCGGCGGTTATAAAGTTTCTGGAAATAAGCTCATTGGTGCTCGTTTGTGGACGATTGGAAGTTACCCAATATACACAGGGTCATCAATGGATATCTATGACCAAAAAATAATCTACGGCGGCAGCTACGCCATAGACCTCAACGACTACTTCTAAATACCAATTCAACGATAAGCCGCGAAAGCGGTTTTTTTGCGTCAAAATTTTGGAGTTAATATGATTTATCAAACAGGCACAATCACAACCACAGCAGGACAAACAAAAATAAAAGGTACCGGAACGCGTTGGAAAGATAACTTAAACGGTATCTCAGAAGGTTGCCCAATCTCTTATCTCATCAATAACGTTGTGTACTTTAACAATGTGCTATCTGTGAATTCAGATACCGAGATTAACTTAACCTATCCGGTACCAGTAGCAGCCGCAGCAGCCAAGTATCAGATTGCGACTTTCGTTCAAGACAGCATGAGCGATGGTGTTCGCAAAATGCTAGCTAATCAGCAGTACATTCAGTATTTCCTGCGCAACATGGATGCATGGCTAACGCAAGACGGCATTGTTGAAATTAAAACTCCGACTGGGGAAACGGTAAGGCTCGAAAGCATCATTGCACTGAAGAATTTGATTGATGGAAAATTTGATAAGAAAGGTGGAATAGTAAACGGCACTGTATTCGCTAACGATTTAATAAAATCGACATCTGGGAAAATAAGAGCGACCAATAAAGATAGTGACATAGCTCTTGAAATACAAGCTACAGATGACAACAAACCAAAACTAACATCAATAAGAAAGGGAGGGCCTTGGCGAGAGCACATTTTACCAAATGCCAGTGGAACATTGATGCAAGTTGGTGATTACGGTTTTGGTGGGGTTGCAATTACTGTCCCAGCAGGTACCGGTTATGACGGAGTCACAACCACTGGGGTATTAAAAGGCTCCGGTGTTCCCGGAACGCCACCTGACAGTTTGCCGTGGGGATCGGTGTTGCATTTACAAAGGGAATCTGGTCGCGCAACACAATTAGGCTTTTGGAAAGGAAATATAGCGACACGAAGTCAATTAAATGGAGTTTGGGATGATGGTTGGATTTATGCATATACACAGGCAAATACAACAAAAGATGCAAACGGAAATCTAAAAGCTGCATCCCCAATCATTAAAGTTTTCGCAGACCACATCGAACTAAACGAAGAATCAGAAGGCGTAGAACTCGAAAAGCTGGGTACCGGTCGCTACAAGTTAAAAGGCACTCTCGGTATGAATTCGGATGCTAGCTGGGGCGGGTACAATGGTGGGTTAGTTGCTCCTTTGGGTATTAACGGATTGGAATTGCTTTGGGTCGATTACAAAGTATTATCCGATGGCGATATCATCATTGAAACAAACTATCGTAAGCACTCCGATTTACCACCACCGGTATTATTGAAACGACTTATCACTTACCCTGAATTCATGGACGAAAACGGCGATGAACTCGAAAGCTATGCTCCAGTAGATATCCCCAATGGTCACTGGATTGATGTTCGTGTGAATATGCCAAGTGATTCTATCTACAATCAGAAGCTAGCTGAAGCTGAGCGATTAGCGAAAATTGAAGCTGAGCGGGTAGCGAAAGAAGAAGTTGAAAAAGCTGCACGTGAGGAAGC
>NZ_JAMPNR010000034.1:0-1630 GCF_028479485.1 Providencia sp. PROV209
ACTTTACGTGGCGCTTTGGCGATAATCGCATCGGAGATAAAGTCTTTACGGGTGCGGTTAGATTCCACAATCGCATTAATCAGGTTATTTGGCACATCGTCGTAGTTTGCCAGTAACTGCTTCGTATCTTTCGGTAAGCAGTACCCACCGTAACCAAAGGATGGGTTATTGTAATGGCTGCCGATACGCGGGTCTAAAGAGACCCCTTCAATGATTTGACGCGCATTTAAGCCACGGCTTTCTGCGTAGGTGTCTAACTCATTGAAGTACGCGACACGCATCGCTAAGAAAGTGTTCGCAAACAGTTTGATGGCTTCCGCTTCAGTACCATCAGTGAACAGCACCGGGACGTCTTTCTTAATCGCGCCTTCTAACAATAAGTCGGCAAAGATTTGGGCACGTTCAGAACGCTCACCCACTACAATACGGGATGGGTACAGGTTATCCCACAGGGCGCGACCTTCACGCAAGAACTCTGGGGAGAAAATCACGTTAGTGTAGCCAAACTCTTCACGCAGACGCGCAGTAAAGCCCACTGGAATGGTGGATTTGACGATAATCGTGGCGTCTGGGTTCAGTTTGTTCACATCATGAATGACGGACTCGACTGAATTGGTGTTGAAGTAGTTAGTTTTTGGGTCGTAATCTGTAGGGGTGGCAACAATCACGTATTGCGCGCCAGTATAGGCTTCGACTTTATCTTCGGTCGCACGGAAGTTCAGCTGTTTTTCCGTTAAAAACTGTTCGATTTCAGTGTCGATAATCGGGGATTGCTTATTGTTCAGCATCGCCACTTTTTCAGGGATGATATCGACCGCCACCACTTCGTGGTGTTGTGACAGTAACATGGCGTTAGACAGACCGACGTAGCCGGTCCCTGCGATTGCTATTTTCAAACTTGCCTCTCAAATCCTTCTGCGGATATTACAGGTGGTAGATGATATTGATGATCGGTATTAGCGGTGGTAATACGATTTATACCAGTCAACAAACGCCTGAACACCCTGCTCAATAGAAACGTGTGGGCGATAACCAGTGACATTAAATAAGTCTTCGGTGTCTGCCCATGTCGTGTAAACATCACCCGCTTGCATTGGTAAGAAGTTCTTAATGGCTTCTTTCCCTAATGCCTTTTCCAATGCCGAAATAAAATCGATCAGCTTCACAGGCTGTCCGTTACCAATATTATAAATGCGGTAAGGAGCGCTGCTTTGCGCTGGCGAATCTGAATGATTTTGCGGATCTGCTTGTGGGATTATATCTGAAATACGAATAACACCTTCAACAATATCATCAATGAACGTGAAATCACGGCTCAGATTGCCATTATTATAAACATCGATGGGCTCACCCGCTAAGATAGCCTTGGTGAATTTAAACAACGCCATATCTGGGCGCCCCCATGGACCATACACAGTGAAGAAGCGTAAACCCGTTGTCGGAAGTTGATACAAGTGTGAATAGGAATGCGCCATCAGCTCATTGGCTTTTTTGGTTGCCGCATACAATGAAACAGGGTGATCGGTTGGCATGTCAGTCGTAAATGGCATTTTATCTGTCACGCCATACACGGAACTTGAAGAGGCATACACTAAATGCTTCACTTTCGCTTGGCGGCAACCTTCTAAAA
>NZ_JAMPNR010000035.1:0-1214 GCF_028479485.1 Providencia sp. PROV209
TGTCTAAAGAAAAATTTGAACGTTCAAAACCGCACGTTAACGTTGGTACAATCGGCCACGTTGACCATGGTAAAACTACCCTGACAGCAGCTATCACTACTGTTCTGGCTAAAACCTACGGCGGTAACGCTCGTGCATTCGATCAAATCGATAACGCACCAGAAGAAAAAGCGCGTGGTATCACCATTTCTACATCTCACGTAGAATATGACACACCAACTCGCCACTACGCACACGTAGACTGCCCAGGACACGCCGACTATGTTAAAAACATGATCACTGGTGCTGCGCAGATGGACGGTGCAATTCTGGTTGTTGCTGCGACTGATGGTCCAATGCCACAAACTCGTGAGCACATCCTGTTAGGTCGCCAAGTAGGTGTTCCTTACATCATCGTTTTCCTGAACAAATGTGACATGGTAGACGACGAAGAACTGTTAGAATTAGTTGAAATGGAAGTTCGTGAACTTCTGTCTCAGTACGATTTCCCAGGCGATGACACTCCAGTTGTTCGCGGTTCAGCACTGAAAGCGCTGGAAGGCAACCCAGAGTGGGAAGCAAAAATTGTTGAATTAGCAGGTTACCTGGATTCTTACATCCCAGAACCAGAGCGTGCAATTGACAAGCCATTCCTGCTGCCAATCGAAGACGTATTCTCAATCTCTGGTCGTGGTACTGTAGTAACAGGCCGTGTTGAGCGTGGTATCATCAAAGTTGGTGAAGAAGTTGAAATCGTTGGTATTCAAGCGACCGCGAAAACAACTTGTACTGGCGTTGAAATGTTCCGTAAACTGCTGGACGAAGGTCGTGCGGGTGAGAACGTTGGTGTTCTGCTGCGTGGTACTAAACGTGAAGAAATTCAACGTGGTCAAGTACTGGCTAAACCAGGTTCAATCAAGCCACACACTCAATTCGAATCAGAAGTATATATTCTGAGCAAAGATGAAGGTGGTCGTCATACTCCATTCTTCAAAGGCTACCGTCCACAGTTCTACTTCCGTACAACTGACGTAACCGGTACTATCGAACTGCCAGAAGGCGTAGAGATGGTAATGCCAGGCGACAACATCAACATGATCGTGACTCTGATTCACCCAATCGCGATGGATGATGGTTTACGTTTCGCAATCCGTGAAGGTGGTCGTACTGTAGGTGCGGGTGTTGTTGCAAGAATCATTGCATAATACCGCTCTTTCTGAATAAGAAAGAACCAC